>JANOXU010000193.1:0-18910 GCA_031418595.1 Burkholderiales bacterium | reverse complement strand
TCTCCCGCAAGCGCAAGTTGCTTGAGAAGCAAAAAGCCGGCAAGAAGCGCATGAAGCAGATCGGCACCGTCGAGGTGCCTCAAGAGGCCTTCCTGGCCATACTTCGGGTGGACGATTGATGAGTGCCTTGACTGCCGTTCTGTATGGCTGCCTGCTCGTGTATTTGGGCGGCTGGTACATGGGCTTTTGGATGGGCAACTTTGCCCTTTTGCTGTTCTTGCTCACCGTCGTCACGCTGGGCTACTGGCTGGCCGAGCGCTTCATCTTCAAGCCGCAGCGCGAGGCCCAGGCCGCAGCGCTCGAAGTGCAAGACGCGCAGCGCCGTCAGAGCCTGGCCAAGATGGGCATCGACAAGGTCGACGGCGATGTGGCGCAGGCGCGCAGCGCCTTGCTCGCACAGCCGTGGTGGCTCGATTGGACCGCGGGGCTGTTCCCGGTGATCCTGGTTGTCTTCTTGCTGCGCTCGTTCCTGTTCGAGCCTTTCAAGATTCCGTCGGGCTCGATGATCCCCACCTTGCACATCGGCGACCTGATCCTGGTGAACAAGTTTCACTACGGCGTGCGCCTGCCGGTGATCAACAAGAAGATCATCGCCAACAACGACCCAAAACGTGGCGACGTGATGGTGTTTCGCTACCCGGTCGATCCGCGGCAGGATTACATCAAGCGCGTGGTCGGCCTGCCGGGCGACGAAATCAGCTACATCAACCAAAAGCTCAGTCTCAACGGCCAGCCCGTGCCAGAGCAGCCCCAGGGCGAGTTCTACGATGAAGACTCACGCCGCTACGCGCCGATGTTCCGTGAAACGCTGGGCAAGGTGCAGCACAGCATCTTGGTCGATCTGAATCGCCAGTCGTACTTCGGCATCGATGAAAAGCGCTTTCCCATGCATGAGAACTGCCGCTACACAGCCGAAGGCGTGACGTGCAAGGTGCCGGCGGGGCACTACTTCATGATGGGCGACAACCGCGACAACTCGCAGGACTCGCGCTTCTGGGGCTTCGTTCCCGATGAAAACATCGTCGGAAGGGCCTTCTTCGTTTGGATGAACTTCGGCAACCTCGGCAGAATTGGCGCGTTCGATTGACCAACGCCCGTGTCTTGCACGGCTACAGCCGCCATGAAACAGCCAGCCAACCGCCCGGTGCGCCGCTTACAGACGGGTGTGACCATGTTCGGCCTCGTCTTCTGGGCCATGTTTTTCGGCTTCTTTGGCTACGTGGCGGTGCGCGTGCTGCCCACGGTGAACGAGTACCTCACCGTGCAGCGCCTGGTCGACAAAGTCGCCGCTGCGGCGCCGGCCTCGGTGCCCGAAGCACGCAATGCCTTCGACAAGCTCAAGGAAATCGAGTTCTCGGTGCAGAGCATCTCGGGCAGCGATCTCGAGATCGCCAAGGAAGGCGAGAAGGTCGTGATCAAGTACGCGTACTCGAAAGAGATTCCGCTGGGCGGGCCGGCGTCGCTGCTGATCCGCTACAACGGCCGCTCACGCTGAGGGCGCGCCCAGGCGCCGGCGATGCCGGCTGCGCACCACGCGCTGCGCTATCCTGCGACGACCATGGTGCATGACCCGTCCCTCGAGCTGGCGTTGGTGCAACTGCAACAAACGCTGGGCCATCGCTTCGCTCAACCCGCGCTGTTGTTGCGCGCGCTCACCCACCGCAGCAGCGGCACCGAGCACAACGAGCGCCTTGAATTTTTGGGCGACGCGGTGCTGAACCTGGTGGTCTCGACGCTGCTTTACGAGCGCATGGCCGGCAGCGACGAAGGCGAACTCACCCGCGTGCGCGCCCACCTGGTACGCGAAGACAGCTTGCACAGGCTGGCCGTGGCGTTGGGCCTGCCCGAGTTGCTGCGCTTGTCGGATTCCGAGGCGCGCAGCGGCGGCGCGCAGCGCGCGTCGATTCTGGCCGATGCGCTGGAAGCCGTGCTCGGCGCCATCATGCTCGACGGCGGCTTTGCGCCCACACAGGAAGCGGCCCGGCGCTTGTTCGGCGAGATGATCTCCAGCAGCGACGCACAAAGCTGGAGCAAGGATGCCAAGACCGAACTGCAGGAATGGTTGCAGGGCCGCCGCCTGGCGGTGCCCGAATACCGCATCACCAACACCCGAGGCAAGGCGCATGCCCAAACCTTCGAGGTGGAATGTGCCGTGCCGGCACTCGAACTCAGCGCCCGCGGTGAAGGCCGCTCGCGCCGCATTGCCGAGCAAGAGGCAGCGCGCGTGTTGCTCGACCGGCTGCGCGAGCGCGGCGAAAACAAACCAGGCCCACGATGACCGACACCCCAGCCACGGCCCATGCCGCCCCAGCCGTGCCGCAACGTTGCGGCCTGCTGGCCATCGTCGGCCGGCCCAACGTGGGCAAGAGCACGCTGCTCAATGCCTTGGTGGGCCAGAAGATCAGCATCACGTCCGACAAAGCGCAGACCACGCGCCACCGCATCACAGGCATCCGCACCCTGGGCGCGTCGCAATTCGTGTTCGTCGACACACCGGGCTTCCAGCTCAAGCACGTGGCGGCGCTTAACCGCACGCTCAACCGCACCGTGGTCTCGTCGCTGTCTGATGTCGACGTGGTGCTGTTCGTGGTCGAGGCCGGCCGCTTCGGCCCGCAAGACGAAAAGGTGCTCAGCTTGCTGCCTGCCGGCAAGCCGGTGGTGCTGGTGGCCAACAAGCTCGACGCGATTCACCGTCGCAACGACGTGCTGCCCTGGCTGAAGAACATGCAAGGGCGGCACCCGTTCGCTGAATTCGTGCCCATGTCGGCCCAGCGCGCGGCCGACGTGCAGCGCCTGTTCGGCGTGCTCGAACCCTATTTGCCGCAACAAGGCTGGTTGCACGAAGAAGACGCGCTCACCGACCGCAGCGACCGTTTCCTGGCCAGCGAAATCATCCGCGAAAAGCTCTTCCGCCTCACCGGTGACGAGCTGCCCTACACCAGCACCGTGGTCATTGAGCGCTACGAAGAAGAGGGCACGTTGCGCCGCATCGACGCGGCCATCGTGGTCGAGCGCGAGGCGCACAAGGGCATGATCATCGGCGGCGGCGGCGAGCGCCTCAAGCGCATCGGCACCGAATCGCGGCATGAACTCGAACACCTGCTGCAAGGCAAGGTGTACTTGCAGATCTGGGTCAAGGTGCGCTCGGGCTGGGCTGACGACGAGACGCATCTGCGCAGCTTCGGCTACGAATGAAGCCTGGGGCGAATGTGAGCCCGTCCGCGGTACTCCGGGGGCGGGGGGGCCAGATCACCAGTGCATACGTGCTGCACCACTACGACTGGAGCGAGTCCAGCCTGATTTTGGATCTGTTCACCCGCGAACGCGGCCGCATTGCGGTGGCCGCCAAGGGGGCGAAGAAGCCGCACTCGCAGTGGCGCTCGCTGTTGCTGCCCTTTCACCCTTTGCGTGTCACCTTTTCGGCCAGCACCAAGGCTGAGGCCTATGAGGTGCAAACCCTGCGCAGCGCCGAGTGGGTGGGTGGCAGCGCCTGGTTGCGCGGCGCGGCCTTGTTTTCGGGCTATTACCTCAACGAGTTGTTGATGAAGCTGCTGGCCCGGCAAGACCCGCACCCGCACCTGTTCGACGCCTATGACCAGGCGTTGCCGCACCTGGCCAGCAACGACGATGCTGCGGTGCAGGCCGCGCTGCGTGCCTTCGAACTTTCCCTGCTGCGCCACACCGGCGTGCTGCCCGAACTGCACCGCCAAACGCAGACCCAGCAGCCGCTGGAGCCGGCTGCGCGC
Source organism: Burkholderiales bacterium (assembly GCA_031418595.1). Classification (GTDB taxonomy): domain Bacteria; phylum Pseudomonadota; class Gammaproteobacteria; order Burkholderiales; family Burkholderiaceae_C; genus Rubrivivax. The sequence continues at coordinate 15,164 of JANOXU010000193.1, read as the reverse complement.
TACGCCTTGCACGGCGACACCGGGCTGCGCGCGGCCGTGGGCGATGACGCCGCGCTCAGTGGCGCGCAGTGGCTGGCTTTGCAGGCGGCCCTGGAGTCTGGCATCCCACAGGCTTTGCACACCGCCTGTGCGCAGGCGCGCCAACCCTTGCGCGGCGTGCTGCGGGAGTTGCTTCACTATCATTTGGGCACACGCTCGCTGCGCAGCCGCCAGGCCCTGGCCGACGTGCAGCGCCTGCTCGATCACGTCTGAATGCAATCAACATGAACCCACTGGTGGCCTTTGAGTCCGGCACGCGGCGCGCTCGCACAGCGCTGTCGGTCAACTTGAACCGCGCGGCCTTGCTGCGCAATTCACGCCTGCTGGATCTGCCTAACCTGGCGCACATGGCCACCCTGGCGCTGCAAGGCGGGGCTGACGGCATCACCGTGCACCCGCGGCCCGATGAGCGCCACATTCGCGCGGCCGATGTCGGCACGCTGCACCACTTGCTGCAAGCCTGGCCGCAGGTGGAATTCAACATCGAGGGCAACCCGTTTCACAACCTGATGCCGCTGCTGCGCCAGTACCGCCCGCCACAGGCCACCTTTGTGCCCGACGCCGCCGGCCAGCACACCTCAGACCACGGCTGGAACCTGGCCGCTGACGGCGCCCGCCTGCGCCCGCTGATTGAACAGGCGCACGCGCTGGGCATCCGCGTCAGCCTGTTCATGGACCCGCAGCCCAGCGCCATGGCCGCGGTGCGCGAGCTGGGCGCCCAGCGCGTGGAGCTGTACACCGAGGCCTATGCGCGCGCCCATGGCACGCCGGCGCAGGCCAGTGAATTGAAACGTTATGTGGATGCGGCCCAGGCCGCGCAAGCCTGTGGCCTGGAACTCAACGCCGGGCACGACCTGAACCGGGCCAACCTGGGCGACTTTCTGCGCGCGCTGCCTGCGGTGCAGGAAGTCTCCATTGGCCATGCCTTGTTTGCAGACGCCATGGAGTTCGGCCTGCAAGACACCGTGCGGCGCTACCAGGCGTGCATCCGCGCCGCGTTCGAGCCGGGCCACGCATGATCTACGGCATCGGCACCGACATCATCGACATCCGCCGCATCGCGGCCGCGCTGGCGCGCCACGGTGAGCGCTTTGCGATGCGTGTGCTCGGGCCTGTGGAGCTGGGTGTTTGGCGTGCCCGCACGGCGCGTTCACCGGCGCGCGGCGTGCGCTACGTGGCCACGCGCTTTTCGGCTAAAGAGGCGTTCTCCAAGGCCATCGGCCTGGGGCTGCACCAGCCCATGCGCTGGCGCGATTGCGAAGTCATCAACGCCCCCAGTGGGCAGCCTGGCATCCGGTTGCATGGCGCGCTGGCGCAGTGGTGCGCGGCGCGCGGCCTGCACGCCCAGGTGAGCATGAGCGACGAGACCGACTACGCCACCGCCTTTGTGGTGGTGCAAACCAGTGAGGCCAAATTTGAGAACTGACCCCTTGCCGTACCCGTGCGCCGTGGTGCTCGATGTGGCCGGCACCGTGTTGAATGCCGATGACCGGCGCCGCCTCAAGCACCCGCTCACCGGCGGGCTGATCCTGTTTGCGCGCAACTGGGAAAGCCGCCAGCAGCTCACCGAGTTGTGCGCTGAAGTCAAGTCGTTGCGGCCCGATGTGTTGATCTGTGTGGACCATGAAGGCGGCCGCGTGCAGCGCTTCAAGACCGACGGCTTCACGCACCTGAGCAGCATGCGCGCCTTGGGCGAGTTGTGGCTGAAGGATGCCCTGGCCGCCACCGACGCCGCTTCAGCCACCGGTTATGTGCTGGGCGCCGAACTGCGCGCCTGTGGGGTGGACTTCAGCTTCACCCCGGTGCTCGACCTGGACCATGGCAGCAGCAACGTCATTGGCGACCGCGCCTTTCACCGCGATCCGCGCGTGGCCACGCTGCTGGCCAAGAGCCTGATGCACGGCCTGCTGCAAGCCGGCATGGCGCACTGCGGCAAGCACTACCCCGGCCACGGCCATGTGAAGGCCGACAGCCACGTTGACACGCCCATCGACAAGCGTTCACTCAAGGCCTTGCTGGCCGACGACGTGAAGCCCTATGAGTGGCTCAGCGCCAGCCTAGCTGCGGTGATGCCGGCGCATGTGGTGTACCCGAAGGTCGATACCAGAGCGGCCGGCTTTTCAACCCGCTGGCTGCAAGACATCTTGCGCGGCAAGCTGGGTTTCACCGGCGCGGTGTTCAGCGACGACCTGAGCATGGCCGGCGCGCGCCAGCTCGATGGGCGCGAAGTGAGCTATGCCGAAGCGGCCATTGCCGCGCTGAACGCGGGCTGCGACCTGGTGCTGCTGTGCAACCAGTCGGTCGATGGTGGGCAGGCGGTGGACGAGTTGCTGCAGGGCTTGCAGCAAGCCGCCGCGCAAGGCCTGTGGCGGGCCAACGCGGCCAGCGATGAACGCCGCCGCGCCCTGCTGCCGCAAACCGCGCCCTTGCCCTGGGAAGAGCTGATGCGCCACGCGCCCTACCTGCGCGCGATGGCCTTGTTGGCGTGAAACCGGGCCTGCGGCGCCTGACGGCGTCGCAGGCCCCGTGCGAGGCCTGACAGCGTATTTCGTCGGCCCGTGGGCGCGCTCAGGCGGCGGGCGCGCCGGTCTCGAATGGCAGCTTCATCTGCGACAGGTCTTTGCGCGTCTCCACCAGCACCAGCGGGCCTTCGTCCACGCTGAGCATGGCCTTGGGTTCGCGCGGCACATGCACCGGCTGGGGCATGGCGGCCAGGGCCTGAGCGGCCGCTTGTACGCGCTGTGCGTCAGAGTTCACCCACTCCAGCCCCACGCCTTGGGCCAGGGTCTGCAGGCTGTCGAGCGGCAACTCGTAAGCTGCGGGTGCGGCCGCCTGGGCGTTGCGCTCGGCCTGTGCCACGGTGGCGGCCACCGCGTTGGTGGCTGCCACATCGGCGCGCTGTTCGGCATGTTGCTCTGCACGCTGTTCGGCTGCCGCCGGCGACTCGGCCTGGTCATCGGCAGCACCTGGGGCGGGCGGCAAGGAAGCCGGCTTCCAATCAGCCTGTGCCTGCGCCACCGTGGGGCCGCTGGTTGATGCCTGGGCGGCTTCAGCCCTGGTTGCCACACTGGCCACAGCGGCTGCGGCACCCAGCGCAACACCGGCCGTCACTGCGCCTGCGGCCACTGCGCCAGGCTGGGCCGCGGTGTCGCTGGCGGTGTTGTCGAAGCCACCTTGGTTGATGTCTGCCAACTCGGCCTGGGCATTGCCCTGTTGCTGATCACGTCGACCTCGGCCGCGGCCACGGCCACGGCGCCCACCTTCGCGCTCGCCCTCGGCCGGTGCGGCATCGGGGCCGTCGCCGCGTGGTGCATCGCCTTCAGGCACGGCGCTCGCGGCGGCGTCGGCAGCAGCAGCGTCGCTGCCCGTCGTGGGCGCATCGGCACGAGTCTCGTCGCGGTCGCGACCACCGCGGCCACGGCGGCGGCGCCGGCCACCTTCACCCTTGGCTTGGTCGAGGCTGGGCTGCGTTTCCGCAAAGTCCGCAACCTGCTCGGTCACGCCCGGGGCGGCCTCAGCCTCGCCTTCACTGCGGGCAGGGCGGCGGTTGTCCGCGCGCGGTGGGCGCGGCGTGCGTGCCGGCTCGCCATTCTCTGGCGCGATTTCGGCCCGCGGTTCGTTGCGCGGCTCGTTGCGTGGTTGCTGGCGCGCTTCGTTGCGCGGCTCGTTGCGGCTGGCGTCGCGCGCGCCGTCAGTTGATCCGTCGCGCGGGGCCTCACGCTGAGCTTCGCGCTGACCATCACGTGAACCGTCACGTGAGCCGTCACGTTGGCCATCGCGCCCGCGGCCTTCGCCCCGGCCGCCGCGGCCACCACGGCCACCGCGCTCACCACGCTCACCACGTTCAGTCTTCTCACCCCGCCGCGCATCGCGCTGACCTTCACGCTCCTTGCGTGCCGGCTCGGTTGCAGTGGGCGCGCTGGCCAAGGCCTGCGCCGGGGCGGCCACGGTGGTGGGCTCGTCGCCACCACCAAACACCTTCTTCAGCCAGCCGAAGAAGCCACCTGTTGCCGCGGGAGCCAGCACCGGCGCTGCCGGGGCCGGTGCCGGGGCGGCCACCACGGGTGCCGGCGGCGGCGGCGCGGGCACGGGAGGTGGTGCCGGCTCGTCGGGCAGCACGCCCTTGATCACCGGTTCCTGGCGTGGCTTGACGGACTTTTCACGCCGGCTGATCGAGACCTCGTCTTCGGGCTCCTCGATCATCGTGTAGCTGGCGCGGATGTTCTCCAGCCGCGGGTCGTCGTGGCGCAGCCGCTCAAGCTTGTAGTTAGGCGTCTCGAGGTGCTTGTTCGGCACCAGCAGCACCGTGAGGCGCTGCTTGAGTTCGATCTTGGTGATTTCAGTGCGCTTCTCGTTGAGCAGGAAGCTGGTCACTTCCACCGGCACCTGCACATGCACCGCGGCAGTGTTTTCCTTCATCGCCTCTTCCTGCACCATGCGCAAGATTTGCAGGGCGGAAGATTCGGTGTCGCGGATGTGGCCGGTGCCATTGCAGCGCGGGCAGGTGATGTGGCTGCCTTCGCTCAGCGCCGGGCGCAGGCGCTGCCGGCTGAGTTCAAGCAGGCCGAACTTGCTGATCGCGCTGACCTGCACGCGGGCGCGGTCGCTGCGCAAGGCGTCGCGCAAGCGGCCTTCCACCTCGCGCCGGTTCTTGCTCTCTTCCATGTCGATGAAGTCGACCACGATCAACCCGCCCAGGTCGCGCAGCCGCATCTGGCGCGCAATCTCGTCGGCCGCTTCCAGGTTGGTGCGGGTGGCGGTTTCTTCGATGTCGCTGCCGCGCGTGGCGCGCGCCGAGTTCACGTCCACCGAAACCAGGGCCTCGGTGTGGTCGATCACGATGGCGCCGCCTGAGGGCAGGTTCACGGTGCGGCTGAAGGCCGTTTCGATCTGATGCTCGATTTGGAAGCGGCTGAACAGCGGCGCGTCGTCGCGATAACGTTTGACACGATTCGCCGTTTCCGGCATCACGTGGTTCATGAACTGCTTGGCCTGGTCGAAGATGTCGTCGGTGTCGATCAGGATCTCGCCGATGTCGGCGGTGAAGTAGTCGCGGATGGCGCGAATGACGAGCGAGCTTTCCTGGTAGATCAGGTAGGCGCCCTTGCCGCCCTTGGCGGCATCGTCGATCGCCGTCCACAGCTTGAGCATGTAGTTCAGGTCCCACTGCAGCTCGGGCGCGCTGCGGCCGATGCCGGCGGTGCGGGCGATCAGGCTCATGCCCTTGGGGTAGTCGAGCTGGTCGAGGTTTTCCTTCAGCTCTTCACGGTCTTCGCCCTCGATGCGCCGGCTCACGCCGCCGCCGCGCGGGTTGTTCGGCATCAGCACCAGGTAGCGCCCGGCCAGGCTGACGAAGGTGGTGAGTGCGGCGCCCTTGTTGCCGCGCTCTTCCTTTTCAACCTGCACCAGCAATTGGTCGCCGTCGCGGATGGCGTCTTGAATGCGAGCGGTACGCACATCCACGCCGTCACGGAAATAGTTGCGCGAGATTTCCTTGAACGGCAGGAAGCCGTGGCGGTCTTCGCCGTAATCCACAAAGCAGGCTTCCAGCGAGGGCTCGACGCGCGTCACCACGGCCTTGTAGATGTTGCCCTTGCGCTGTTCGCGGCCTTCGATTTCGGTTTCGAAATCGACCAGCTTCTGGCCTTCAACGATCGCCAGGCGCCGCTCTTCGGGCTGCGTGGCATTGATCAACATGCGCTTCATTCGAACTCCTCTCGCCGCGCCGCGTTTTCAAGCCGCGGCACATTCGGTCATGCCGTGCGGCTTGCGCGCCGCACGGCTCAACGATGCGAAAGAGGCGCCGTCAGAACCCTTGGCTCGAATCGCCCTGGACTGCGCACATCAGGCTGGCAAGGGTGCCGGCCATCAGGTGTGCAGCGTTGGCGCGTGCGTGTCAGCGCGGCTGGGCGCAGCGGTGGCCCGGCATGCTCCAGGCCATGGCTGCTGCGCGGGTGGCGCAGCCCAACGCGCAGCAGCCGTGCCGGTGCAGGACCGGGGGCGTGCGCGTGAGGCATGGGGTGGAAGCAGGGCGGGCATGTGCTGTTGCAGCGAGCTTGCTGAACGCGATAGACGCCAGGCTGACTTGTGTGGCAGGCCGCCTGGCATCATGAATTTTCGGGTGCCCGTTGGAACGGGCGGGTTGTTCTTGCGTCTCTCGTGCGCCTGTGCGCCGGGCTGCCGCGTCACTTGGGGACCGTGGCCCGCACCGCCGCCTACAGACGTTGCATCACCTTTTCGAGGCACCTCACCATGAGGCCCTCGCCCACAACCAGCCTGGTGCCGCCCGGGTAGACTCCGGTAAATCAAGCACTTACAGCACAGTCGTGGAGCAACGGAGTATAGGGGCCAAACCGCCCGCGCCCACGGGAACTGGGGCCTCTTCACCCGTCATCTGTGCGGCCGCACCGCCTGCGGCCAGGCTGCTGGAAGTGGATGAACACAGCGCTGGGCAGCGGCTCGATAACTTCTTGCTGCATGTGCTCAAGGGCGTGCCCAAGACCCATGTCTACCGCGTCATCCGCAGCGGCGAGGTGCGCATCAACAAGGGCCGCGCCCATGCCGACACCCGCGTGGCCAGCGGCGACGTGGTGCGCATTCCACCGGTGCGTCTGCCCGCGGTGCAGGCCGTGGCGCCAGCCCCGGCGCGCGAATTCACGCTGCTGTTCGAAGACGAGCACCTGTTGGCCATCGACAAACCCGCCGGCGTGGCCGTGCACGGCGGCAGCGGCGTGAGCTTCGGCGTGATCGAACAACTGCGCGCGGCACGGCCGCAAGCGCGATTTCTGGAACTGGTGCACCGGCTCGACCGTTCCACCTCGGGCGTGCTGCTGCTGGCCAAGAAGCGCAGTGCGCTCACCCAGTTGCAAGACCAGTTCCGCGATCGCAGCACCGAAAAGACCTATGCCGCCATCGTGAGTGGCCACTTTGCACCCGGGCAAACCGTGATCGACGTGCCCTTGCACAAGTACCTCACCGCTGAAGGAGAACGCCGCGTGCGCACCAGCCACGCCGCCGATGCCCAGGCCAAGCGCTCCATCACCCTGGCCCGGCTGGTGCGCAGCGTGGGCGGCTACAGCTTGCTTGACGTGACGATCAAGACCGGCCGCACGCACCAGATTCGCGTGCACCTGGCGCACTTGGGGCGGCCCATCGTGGGCGACGACAAGTACGGCGACTTCGCCTTGAACAAGGCCCTGGCCAAGGGCGGGCAGGTGCAGCGCCTGTTGCTGCATGCCCGCCGCCTGGGCTTTGCGCACCCGGCCAGCGGCGAGCGGTTGGTGTTGGAAGCGCCCCTGCCAGCGGACTTTGCGCAATTCCTGGCTGCTTCATGAGTAAATGTCGCTTGGCTACTTTACTCATTCCCCTCGGGGGGTCTGGCGCGGAGCGACAGGTTTGGGGGCGCTCATGAACCCACTGAATTTCGACCTCATCGCCTTCGACTGGGACGGCACCCTGTTTGATTCCACTGGCCTGATCGTGCAATGCATCCAGTCGGCCTGCCGCGATGTGGGTGCCGCCGTGCCCAGCAAGCAGCGCGCGGCCTGGGTCATCGGCCTGGGCTTGCACGATGCCCTGGCCCACGCCGCGCCCGAACTGGCGCGCGAGCGCTACCCCGAGCTGGCGCAACGCTATCGCCACCACTACCTGGCCAGCCAGCACGAGTTGGTGTTGTTCGATGGCACCTTGCCCATGCTGCATGCGCTCAAGGCGCGGGCGCACCGGCTGGCGGTGGCCACCGGCAAGAGCCGCCGCGGGCTCGATGAAGCCCTGGGCAGTGCGCAGCTACACGGCCTGTTCGACGCCACCCGCACCGCCGATGAAACCGCCTCCAAGCCGCACCCGCGCATGCTGCACGAGCTGATGGATGAGTTGCAGGTCAAGCCGCAGCGCACGTTGATGATCGGCGACACCACGCACGACCTGCAATTGGCAGTGAACGCCGGCGTGCCCTGCGTGGCCGTGAGCTACGGCGCGCACGACGCCGACGGCTTTGCGCAGTTCGCCCCCCTGCACGTGGCGCACACCCCGGCCGAGCTGCACGCCTGGTTGCTGGCCCATGGCTGACGCTGCCGCTGCCGCTGCCGCCGCGGCCGATGGCCAGTTGCTGTGCCTGGGCAGCGAATTGCAAGAAAAAGGCCGCGCGCTGCTGTTCGAGCTGCGCGAATACAACCGACCCGTCACCGCCTTTGCCCTGCGCGTCGAAGGCCGGGTTGTGGCTTATCTCAACCGTTGTGCGCACGTGCCGGTGCAGATGGATTGGCAGCCGGGTGAGTTTCTGGATGCCGAGCAGCGCTTCATCATCTGTTCCATCCACGGCGCCACCTACGAGCCGGCTGACGGCCGCTGTGTCGGCGGGCCTTGTGGCCGTGGCCGCCTGAAGCCGGTGGCGGTGCAGGAACGCGACGGCAGCGTGTATTGGTATCCTGACTCGCAACTCAAACCCAGCGCTGCCGTGCCAAGCCATGCAGACCAGTCACCCCCAGGGAGCCCCGCTTGACCGACCTCGACCCCTTCACCCCGCCTACCGGCCAGCCGCCCTGGACCATGCCGGCCGCCGCCGCGCCGCTGCCCAGCGCCTTGGAAACCAGCCTTGAGCGCGTGGCCCGCGAGCTGCTGCGTGAGCGCCGACGCGAACGCCGCTGGCGCATCTTCTTCCGCCTGGCCTGGCTGGGCCTGGCGCTGTTCGTTTTCATGGCCTTGTTTTTGCAGCGTGGTCAGGGCAGCGCGCCCGGCGGGCCGCACACGGCGCTGGTTGAAGTGCGCGGCGAAATTGCAGCCGACACCGAGGCCAGCGCTGAACACTTGATCAGTGCGCTGAAGAGCGCGTTTGAAGAGAGCAATGCGCAGGCCGTGGTGCTGCGCATCAATTCACCCGGCGGCAGCCCGGTGCAGGCCGGCATCCTGTATGACGAAATCAAACGCCTGAAGCTCAAGCACAACAAGAAGGTCTATGCCGTGGTCGAGGAGCTGTGCGCCTCGGGGGCGTACTACATCGCCGTGGCCGCCGACGAAATCTACGTTGACAAGGCCAGCCTGGTGGGCTCGATCGGCGTGTTGATGGATGGCTTTGGTTTCACCGGCCTGATGGACAAGCTCGGCATCGAACGGCGTTTGCTCACGGCGGGCGAAAACAAAGGCATGCTCGACCCGTTCTCACCGCAAGACGCCAAGCAGCGCGCCTTTGCCAAGGCCATGATCGACCAGATCCACCAGCAGTTCATCCAGGTCGTTCGTGAAGGCCGCGGCAAGCGCCTGAAGGAAACGCCCGAAACCTTTTCGGGCCTGTTCTGGAACGGCGAAGAGGCGGTGAAAAATGGTCTGGCCGACAAGTTCGGCAACCTCGACCACGTGGCCCGCGACGTGGTGAAAGCCGAGGCGGTGATCGACTACACGCCCAAAGAAAATGTCGCCGAACGCCTGGCCAAACGCTTCGGCGCCGCGGTGGGCGCCGGCGCCGTGGCGGCGCTGCGTTCGGCTGTTGTCATTCGTTAACGGGCATCAACCGGCATCAAGCGGCATCGGGCGGTATGCGCAGCATCTGCCCGGGGTAGATCTTGTCGGGGTGGCTCAACATCGGCTTGTTGGCCTCGAAGATCTGCATGTATTTGTTGGGCGAGTCGTAGAAGGCTTTCGAGATCTTCGACAGCGTGTCGCCGCTGACCACCGTGTGCCACTGCGACTCGTCAGCCGGCTCGGCCACGGTCAGCATGTCGTTCACGCTCGAAACGCCGTGCACGTTGCCGCAACACAGCACGGCCTTCTCCTTGGTTGCCTGGTCGGCCGCCACGCCGGCAATGGTGACCGCGCCTTGCGCCGCGTCCACCTCCACCGTCATGCCCTCAATGGCCAGGTTCATCTTGTTGATGTAAGCCGCAATCGCGTCGGCCGCGGCGCCATTCATGCGTGCCACATCTTCGGACGTGGTTTGCGGCTCAGCGGCCTTGGCCTCGCCCATGCCGAACAGCTTTTCGCCGGCGCTCTTGATGAAACTCATGATTCCCATCGCTCACTCCTTTGTTGGCCCACGGGGTGGGTGGGGCGACTGTAGCCAAAGAAAAAGCCCCGGCAAGCGGGGCCAATCTGTGGTGCATGGCGTGGCACCCGGTATAGGCAGGATTTGGCGTTTTCAGCCGTTTTGCGAACCGCGGTGTGCCCAGCCCGTGGTGCGCCTTTCAACCAGCGAAAAGAACTCGTACATCGCCATGGCCATCACGCCGATCACCACCAGCCCCGCAAAGGCCAGCGGCAGCCGCTGCTGGCTGCCCGCGGTTTGCATCAGGTTGCCGATGCCGGAATCCCCCGCCGTCATTTCGGCCAGCACCGTGCCCACGAAGGCCAGCGTGATGGCCACTTTCAGCGAGGCATAAAAGTACGGCATCGAGCGTGGCAGGCCCACCTTCACCAGCACGTCCCAGCGCTTGGCGCCCAGCACGCGCAGCACGTCTTCCAGTTCGGGCTCCAGCGTGGCCAGGCCGGTGGCAATGTTCACCGTGATGGGGAAGAACGAGATCAGGAACGCGGTGATCACGCCCGGCCCCACACCGATGCCGAACCAGACGATCAGGATCGGTACCACGGCTGCCTTGGGCACCGCGTTGAACGCCACCAGCAGCGGGTAGATGGCGGCGTAGGCCAGGCGCGAGGAGCCCACCAAGAAGCCCAGCATCACGCCCACCACGATCGAAATGCCAAAGCCCAGCATGGTGACCCAGAAGGTCTTCCAGGCGGCTTCGAGCAAGGGGCCGGCGAACTCGATCATCGACTGGCCGATCGTCCACGGGCTGGGGAAGATGAAGTCGGGAATGCTGAACAGCGAGCAGACGCCCTGCCACAGCAGCAAGGCGATGCTCAAGGCGATGAAGGGTGCGGCGCGCTCCAGGGTCTTGTTCATGGCGACACCGCCTTGGCGGCTGCTGCGCGCGACGCACCGATGTGCCCACGCAGCTCATGCACGATGTCGGTGAACTGCGGCGAGTAGGTCAGTTCCAGGTCACGCGGGCGTGGCAGGTCAATTTCCCGCCGGGCCACGATGCGCCCCGGGCTCTTGCTCATCACATATACCGTGTCGGCCAGGAACACGCTCTCGCGCAAATCGTGCGTGACCAGGATGACGTTGAACTTCTGCTGCGCATGCAGGTCGCGCAGCGCGCACCACAGTTCTTCGCGCGTGAAGGCATCGAGCGCACCAAAAGGTTCATCGAGCAGCAGCAGTTTGGGCTCATGCACCAGCGCGCGGCATATGCTGGCGCGTTGCTGCATGCCGCCCGAAAGCTGCCACGGGAACTTGTCTTCATAGCCGCCCAGGCCCACGCTCTTGAGCAGCGCACGTGCCTTGGCTTCATATTCCGCGCGCTTGGCCTTGAAGCTGGAGCGATAGGGCTCGACGATTTCCAGCGGCAGCAGCACATTGCCCACCGTGGTGCGCCAGGGCAGCAAGCTCGGCGCCTGGAACGCCATGCCGCTGATCTTCAGCGGCCCCGTCACCGGCGCGCCGCCAATGCGGATGCTGCCGCGGCTGGGCATCTTCAACCCCGTGGCGAGCTTCATGAAGGTGCTCTTGCCGCAGCCCGATGGCCCGACGATGGCAATGAAGCCGCCCTGCTCCACTTGCAGCGAAATGTCTTCCACCGCGAAGTGGTTCTGCGCCAGCAGCTCCTCGTTGTAGGCGAGCCAGACCTTGTTGAAGTCGACGAACGCAGCCATCGCGTGCGGCTTACTTCTTCGCTGGCGGCAAGACGTTGAGCTCGGCCGCGGTGGGCAAGAACGACGCATTCCACACCGCATTCGGGTCGATGCGGGTCTTGGTGTTGAAGGCGTCGCTCACCTGCGACGCCATCAGCGCCAGACGCGGCAGCCTGGCCTGGCCGAAGCCTTCGGCGCGCGCATCGGGGCTGGCCACCACCGAATCCACCGCCATGCGCAGGCGGCGCTTTTCGAGGTCCACATTGATGATGCCGTCGCGCTGCTTCACGTATTCGATGGCGGCGTCGGGGTTGGCCATCACTTCCTTGGCGCCCTTGGTGAAGGCCTTCAGGAAGGCGCGCACGGCCTCGGGGTTGTCTTTGATCATCTTGGGCGACGCGATGATCACGTTGCCGTACAGCTTCACGCCGAAGCTGCCGTAGGGCATGACCACGATGTCTTCGGTCTTCACGCCGCGTGCTTCCAGGTTGAGCAGCGAGGTGAATGAAAAGCCGGTGATGGCGTCCACGTCACCGCGCACGAGCATCGTTTCGCGCAGCGGCGGATCCATGCTCACCCAGTTCACCGCGCCCACGTTGTTGGCCCGCGCAAAGATCGGGAAGGCGCGGCGCCCGGCATCGAAGCCCGGCGCGCCCAGCTTCTTGCCAGCCAGATCGGCCGGCGTGGTGATGCCGCTCTTCTTCAGCGCCAGCACGGCGGCCGGCGTGTTGTTGTAGACCATCATCACCGCCACCGGCTTGTTTGGCGCGTCGGGGTTGTTGGCGTGGAATTCCATCAGCGCGGCCAGGTCGGCAAAGCCGATGTCGTACGAGCCCGAGGCCACGCGCGTGACCGTGCCGCCCGAGCCGTTGCCGGCGTCGATGGTCACGTCGAGCTTGGCGTCTTTGTAGTAGCCCTTGGCGGCCGAGGCCAGGAACAAAGCGGCCGGGCCTTCGAAGCGCCAGTCGAGCTGGAACTTGATGGGCGTGGTCTGTGCTGTGGCCGCCAGCGGCAGGGCACACAGCGCAGTCAGGGCGGCAAACAGCGCGCGCCGGGTTGGGGCAAAGTTGAACATAGGGGCAGGCTCCAGGTCGTTCGGATCGAAGTAAGGGGTTGACCGTTGCCGGCGGCAGGCCGGCACAGCGAAGGACGCAAATTTTGGGCCTTGCGGCGCGGCGCCCCCCACCGGGTTCACCCGCGCAGGCTTTTCTCAGCCCGCAAGGGGCCACTTCTACAATCTCCCCCTCATCAACACCCTGCGGTACGCGCACCATGAGCAGTGACATCTACGCCGTGCGCTTCGTTCTCGATGGCGTCATTCACCAGGCGCAAGGCGAGCGCCGCACCACCACGGTGCTGGACTATGTGCGCGAGAAGATGCACCGAACCGGCACCAAAGAAGGCTGCGCCGAGGGCGATTGCGGTGCCTGCGTGGTGCTGGTGGGCGAGCCCGATGCCAAGGGCCAGGCCATCGCGTGGAAGCCGGTGAACAGCTGCATGCAGATGCTGCCTGCGCTCGATGGCAAGGCCATCAAGACCGTTGAAAGCCTGAAGCGTGCCGACGGCAGCCTGCACCCGGTGCAACAAGCCATGGTCGCCTGCCACGGCTCGCAGTGCGGTTTTTGCACGCCGGGTTTTGTGATGAGCATGGCGGCGTTTGCCGAGCATGCCGCGCAGCCCACGCGCGCGCAGGTCAACGATGCGCTGGCGGGCAACCTGTGCCGCTGCACCGGCTACAAGCCCATCGTCGACGCCACGCTGCAAGCCTGCGCCGCGCCGCTGGCGCAACGCAGCTTGCAGGATGCGAACGAGCTGGCGTTGCTGAAGGAAATCGCACGGCCCAAGCTGAGCAGCCACAACCTCGAAGGCGAGGTGATCGTGGCGCCCGTGGTGCGCACGCGCAAGGGCAGCGAATTCGTTTCACCGGCCACGGCCGCTGAACTATCAAGTTATCTGGCCGATCACCCCGATGCCTACTTGCTGGCCGGCAGCACCGAATTCGGCCTGGCCGTGAACAAGCGCTTCGAGCGCCCGCCGTTCATTGCCTACATCGGCGGCGTGGCCGAACTCACGCGCGTGAACACCAGCGCCGCGCACTGGCAGATCGGCGCCGCGGTGACGCTCGACGTGGTGATGGATCTGCTCAAGCCCGAGCTGCCCGATTTCGCCGAGGTGCTGCGCCGCTTCGGCTCGCCGCCCATTCGCGCCACGGCCACGCTGGGCGGCAACATCGCCAACGGCTCGCCCATTGGCGACTCCATGCCCTGCCTGTTGGCCCTGGGCGCCACGCTGCAACTGCGCCGCCGCGGCGCCAAGGGCCATGACGCCACCCGCAGCGTGGCGTTGGAGGCGTTCTACACCGGGCAAAAGAAGAGCGTCTTGCAGCCCGGCGAGTTCATCGAGACCATCACCGTGCCGCGCCTGCAAGGGCGCCGTTTTGCCGCGCACAAGATCAGCAAGCGCTTTGACCAGGACATCTCGGCCACCTGCGCGGCCATGAGTTGGCAGGAAGACGCCGGCAAGCTGCGTGGCGTGCGCCTGGCCTACAACGGCCTCACGCCTTCGCCGGCGCGGGCGCCCAAGCTTGAAGCGCTGCTTGAAGGCAAGCGGCCCGATGAGATCGACCCGGCAGCGCTCGACGCGGCAATAGCCGCCAGCTTCACCGCCCGCGACGGCCTGCGTGCCACCTGGGCCTACCGCGCCTTGGTGGCGCGCAACCTGATCCTGAAGTTCGTGTTGCCGCAAACGCAAACCGAGGAGGCCTGACCATGAACGCTCCCACCACCCTGGCCGAGCTCACCGCCGTGGCGCTGCAAGGCGCGCAAGGTGCCGAACTGCCGCATGAGTCGGCCCACCTGCACGTCACCGGCGAAGCCTGCTACACCGACGACATTCCAGAGTTGCGTGGAACGTTGTATGCCGCGCTGGTGACGTCTCCCGTCGCCCACGGTGAACTCATCGGCGAAGGCATCGACCGCGCCGCATTGTTGGCCGAGCATGGCGTGGTGGCGGTGTTCACCGCGCGCGACATTCCTGGTGAAAACAACTGCGGCCCCATCATCCACGACGACCCCTTCCTGGCCGCCGGAAAGGTGGAGTTTGTGGGCCAGGCGGTGGCCGTGGTGGTGGCGCGCGAAATGCTCTATGCGCGCGAAGCGGCCAAGCACGCCAAGGTGCTGGTCAAGGAGTTGCCGGCCCTGATCACCATCGAACAAGCGCTGGCCGCGCAGAGCTTCGTCATCCCCACCAAGACCCTGGCACAAGGCGACGCGGCCGCGGCCATTGCCAGTGCGCCGCATCGCCTGCAAGGCAGCACCACCTGCGGCCAGCAGGAACAGTTCTACATGGAAGGCCAGATCACCTACGCCGTGCCGCGCGAAGACGGCCAGCTCACGCTGTATGTGAGCACCCAGCACCCCGACGGCAACCAGCGCGAAGCC
>JANOXU010000192.1:0-2697 GCA_031418595.1 Burkholderiales bacterium | reverse complement strand
CTAGGTCACCGACTCATTATGGCGCAACCAGATCCTGATGGAAGCGAGCTGGACTGAGGCGAGAAAGTTGTCGTCGCGTTTGTCGTAGCGCGTGGCGATGGCGCGGAAATGCTTGAGTTTGCTGAAGAAGCGTTCGACGAGATTGCGATAGCGATAGAGGAACGGGCTGAAGGCCGGGATGCGTTTGCGGCCCGGCATCGGTTTGACGCAGGCCCAGGCACCGCGATTGGCGAGGGTCGCGCGCAAGGCGTCGCTGTCGTAGGCGCGGTCGCCGAGCAGGATGCAGCCTTCGCCAAGACCACCCAGCATGTCGTCAGCGCTGCGTCCGTCATGCGCCTGTCCTTCGGTGAGTTTGAGCCCGATCGGCAGGCCGAGCGCATCGACCAGTGCGTGGATCTTGGTCGTCAGGCCGCCGCGCGAGCGACCCATGCAATGGGATCGGCCATCTTTTTTTTGGCGTTGGCGGCGTGCTGGTGGACGCGGATCGAAGAGGAATCGATCATCTGGATATCGCCCTGGTAAGCCGCTGATACGGCCTGCAATATCCTCGCCCAATGGCCCGCCTTGCGCCAGCGGTTGAACCGGTTCACGCAGGTCGTGTGCGGCCCGTAGCGCGAGGGAATATCAGCCCAGGGCGCTCCCGTGCGCAGCCGCCAGAATATCCCGTTCAACACGCGGCGATCATCAACACGGGGAACCCCGCGAACCTTCGTCGGCAACAAAGGCTCGATCACCGACCATTCGAAATCCGACAAATCAAAGCGTGCCATAATCAGTCTCCCTTCACGGGGTACTGAATCAGAACTTACTCCTCTTGGGAACCCTGTTTATGGGTCGGTGACCTAGACCACGGCCGCATTGGCGAACTTCAAGGTGCCCCAGGCACCGGCGCCGTTGCGGAGTGCATGCAAGGTTGGACAGCGCAAGCCATCCCCGGGCGGCGCGCACAGGATCGTCATAGCCGACTGCGACAATTGCGGGATCGATTGTGGGCCGTTTCAACCACCTGCCAGATGATCGACGGGAAGTGCAACAATGAACCAGGCTGACGAACAGACCCTTGCCATCCCACCGCATGTCGACCCGGCACTGGTCGTCGATTTCGATTACCTCAAGCCGGTGGGCATGGAAGGCGGGGATGTGTTTGCCGCATACGGCCGTCTGCACAACGCACCGGACATCTGCTGGTCACCGCATTATGGCGGGCACTGGACTGCCACCCGCGGCGAGGACATCCAGTGGATTCAGGAACGCCACGAGCTGTTTTCGAATGCCGAGAAGAACCTGCCAAAGGGCAGCTTTCCCTCGATGCCGCCGATTACGGAAAACCCGCCGGACCACACCCGCTACCGGGCGGTGCTCAACCCCTATTTCGCGCGGCGGCACATCGAGACTAACTATGAAACAAAGGCCCGCGCGGTTATCGGCGCGCTGATCGACGAGGTGAAGCCAGGGGGCAAATGCGAGTTCGTCGGCGAATTCGCCAGAATTGCGCCGCTCAAGATTTTCTGGGACTTCGTCGACCTGCCTTACGAGCGGCGCGACGACTTCCTGCGCTGGGGCAAAGACTTCATGAACCGCCATGATATGGCGGCGCGCGTAAAGGCGAACGCCGAGCTGGTCGAATACCTGGGGCAGTTGCTCGACGAACGGTTTGCCGATCCGGGCGAGGATGTCTTCACCGGAATTTCGCAGTGGCGCACGAATGCGCGGTTCCGGAGCCGCGAAGAGCTGATCGGCATGGCGCAGCTGGTTTTTCTCGGCGGGCTTGACACGGTTGCCGCGCTGATGGGATTTTCGATGCTGCGGCTGGCAGAGCGGCCCGAGCTGCAAACCCGCCTCAAGCATGATCCCGCCGTGATTCCCGCCGCAGTCGAGGAATTGATCCGCCGTCACGGTCTTTCCAATTCATGCCGCATGCTGCGTCAGGATGTCACCCGCAAGGGTGCCGCCATGCGGGCAGGCGACATGATCATGGTCATGAACAGCCTCTCGGGCATCGATGACCGGCTCTACGATGATCCGTTCAAGGTCGATTTCGACCGTGGCCCGGTCCACCACAACAGCATGGGCAATGGCCCGCACAAATGCGTTGGCCAGCACCTCGCGCGGATGGAATTGCGGGTGATGCTTGAGGAATGGTCGCGCCGCATGCCGGTCGTGCGAATCGATCCATTGGCCCCGCCGCCGCGTTCCCATGCCGGGGCGGTTATCGGCATGGAGCATCTCCACCTCGCCTGGGAGACCTGCGAAACGCTGAAGGAGACCGGCCAATGACCGACACTATTGCTGCCGCAGCACGCCGCACCGGTGCTGCGTCATTTCTGCGGGCAATGCGGTTCGCCGATCTACTCCGACAGCGATGCGATGGCCGAACGCGGCATCATCGCCATAAGGGCGGGCACGCTCGACGCTGTGACCGACCTGCAACCGACCGTGCAATATTGGGCGAGCAGCCGACAAGTGTGGCTGTCACTTCCCGATGAAGGCGTAGTCAAAAGCCGCGAATGACCGTGTGCCCGCCAGCGCCGGTTGGCACTGGCGGCGGGATTTCAGTCTGATGCCGGTTCAGGCAATCAGACGATTTCGCCGATTTCCGTGCCGACCGGGTAGGTTTCGCCATCGGCAACCTCCTGGATCAAGGTTCCCGAAGCCGGGGCCTCGATCTCGCGCGCGGTCTTGTCGGTTTCGAGGGTG
>JANOXU010000191.1:0-9598 GCA_031418595.1 Burkholderiales bacterium | reverse complement strand
GCACCGCCCGCGGCTGCCGCGGAGCAGGGCGTCTGCGTCGGAGCCTGTGGGGCTTGGGGTCGGGCCCGCCCCAAAGCCCGGCAGGCTCCTAGGGTCAGCCACCAAGACATGTCTTTGGCATCGCGCCGCCCACTCGTCGGTAAGTCTGCCGCCATGCAACGCATGTTGATGGAGCACAAGGGCGCGCTGGCCCGTGCGCGCGCTCGCGGTTCACCGCCCTCACTTCGATTGCGATGCCGCCGCCGCGGTGGACGCCGCATTCGACGGCGTGGCGGTCGTTGCGCCAGCCGCGCCCGACGTGGCGGCAGCGCTGACGCGCCAGATGCGGTTGCCGACATCGTCAACCACCAGCAGCGCGCCCTGCTTGTCAACGCCCACACCGACCGGCCGCCCGAAGGCCTTGCCGTCGGGGCCGATGAAGCCGCTCAGCACATCCAGCGGCGCGCCACTGGGCTTGCTGCCGGCAAACGGCACGTAGATCACCTTGTAGCCGCTGGCCGGCTTGCGGTTCCACGAGCCGTGCTGGCCGACGAACATGCCCGTGGCAGCGAACGGCCCGCCGAGCGTGTTGCCTTCGGCCGACGCGAGGCCGAGCGATGCGGTGTGCGGCCCCAGCGCGTAGTCGGGCACGATCGCCTTGGCCACGAGATCGGGCTTCGGCGGCTCAACGCGCTTGTCCACATGCTGGCCGTAGTAGCTGTACGGCCAGCCGTAGAAGCCGCCCTCTTTCACCGCGGTCATGTAGTCAGGCACCAGGTCACTGCCGAGTTCGTCGCGCTCGTTGACCGCTGCCCAAAGCTGCTCGCCCTGCCAGGCCAGGCCCACCGGGTTGCGCAGCCCGCTGGCAAAGACGCGGCCTTGGCCGCTGGCGCGGTCGAACTCCCAGATCGCGGCGCGCCCTTCCTCATGCTGCATGCCGTGCTCGGCGACATTGCTGTTGGAGCCCACAGCGACATACAGCTTGCTGCCGTCGCGGCTGGCAACGACGTTCTTGGTCCAGTGGTGATTGAGCGGGCCGCCCGGCAGATCGGCCACCTTTGTCACCGCGCCGCTGACCTTCACATCGCCGGTCTGGTAAGCCACTTTGACGATGGCGTCGGTGTTGGCGATGAAAAGCTCGTTGCCCACCAGCACCATGCCGAAGGGCGACGTGAGGTTGGCCAAGAACACCGAGCGCACTTCAGCCGCACCGTCGCCATCGGCGTCGCGCAGCAAGGTGATGCGGTCCGCGCTGGGCGTGGCAGCGCCTGCGCGCTTCATGAACAAACCCATGACCTTGCCTTTCAGGCCGAGCAGTTCGTCGCGCAGCGGACGCTGCGGTGCATTGGTTTCGGCCACCAGCACGTCACCGTTGGGCAGCACGTACAGCCAGCGCGGGTGGTCCAGGCCGGTGGCGAAGGCTTTGACCGCGATGCCCTGTGCCGGTGTCGGTTGCGTGTTGCCGGGCCACGGCTTGGCTTGAGCGACGTTGACGGTGGGAAGCAGCGCGCGCTCGGGCAGCGGCAGTTGGGGGACGGGGCCGGTGCCGGCTTCAACCGGCAGTTTGGCCGTGTCGCCGCAAGCGGTGAGCAGCAACGCGGCAGCCATAGCCGCCGTGATCGGAATAGGACGCAGCAACATGCAAAGCTCCGGGTAGGGAGTAACGGTGCAGGCGCGCGGCAATCGGCATTCCCGACCGTCAGGCGGCGGCCGTCGCGTTGGCCTCAAGGCGGGCAACGGCACAGCGGCAGCGCCCAGAGCATGGGCAACGTGGTCCAGGCCACACCGAGCAAGGCCAGCACGCCACCGCCCGCGCTGGCGCTGCGCAGCAGGCTGTGCGGCAAGCGCAGGCTGCGTGCCATGAGCATGCCGATGGCGCTGGCCGCCAGTGCACTGAGCAGCCACAACAAAGCACGCAGCGCCGAAACGCCGAACCACTGCGTCTGGGCAAAGGCCGTGCAACAAGCGGCCGCCACCAACACATAGGCGCCGAAGAAGTGCACAGCCCAGATCAGCAACGGCCCGCCACCTTGCAGCAGGTGGCGAAAGAAGTGCTCGCGCTGCGCTGTCATGGCCTGAGCCAGCTTGGCAGCAGATGGGTCACGGCCATGAAGACCAGTGCCTGCGCGCCGGCGTAGTGCCACATCAGCGCAATGCAGTCGAGCGTGCCGCGGGCAGCGGGCCGCAACCGGCCGCTGCACGAGCGCGCGATCAAGTAGCCGCCCATCAGCAGCAGCAACGCCGCGTGCAGCCCCTGGTAGGCGAGCAGGGCTGCGATGGTGGCGCTCCAGGCGTCGGCCTTTGGCTGCAACGCCGCGTGGCCAGCGAGCATGGCGGCAAAGGCAGCGCTGCTGGCGCCCAACGCCACCAGCACCAGCGCTGACAAGCCCACCGGCCCAGGCAAGGTGCGCCGTACCCAACCCATGGCCAGCGATGCGGCGGCCCACAGCGCGCCGGCCAGCAGCGTCCAGCGCAGCGCCGGCAGTGCGGCGCCGGGCGGCGGGCAGACGTCGGCCAACAGCGAGACATGGACGTGCGCGAACAGCATCGACGCGAACACCGTGGCGTCCACGCCGAGCAGCAGCACCATCGCCCACCAGGCATGCGAGGCGGTGCCTTGCGCGCCGACGGGCACGCGCACACCCTCGCCAATGGCCACCGTGGGGGCATGCGGCAGCGGGTCGGTCTGCCACAGCCACATGATGATGGCGACGACGGCGATGACGCCACACAGCGCGGCCAGCCAGAACACTTCGGCGGTGAGCAGCAGGAAGAACCCCGCCGTGCCGAGCGCAGCGATGAACGGCCGCCAACTGTCAGTGGGCAGCAGCAGCAGATGGCTGGGTTGGGCGCGCAGCGGGCTGGTGACGAGCGCCTCGCGCCCGCCCGAACTGGTGCCGGGCAACCAGTGTTGGCCGGCGGACACTTCTTCGCGCAACGCGGGCCGCTGCCACAACGGGTCGTGCGCATCCACCTGCGGGATGCTGCGCGTGCCGAAGCCTTCGGTGGGCAACCATTCGAGCGTGGGCGCGCGCCACGGGTCGCCGTGCGGCTGCTGCGGCCGCGTCCAGGTGCGCGCCGCGTCGAACAGGAACAGCGCGATGCCGGCCGCGAACACGAAAGCGCCGATCGTCGACAGCATGTTCAGCAGGTTCAGTGCCGGGTCACTGGCATAGGTGGCAACACGGCGCGGCATGCCCAGCAGACCGCTGAGGTGCATCGGAAAGAAGGCCAGGTTGACGCCGCCGAACATCAGCCCGAAGGTCCATTTCGCCAGGCGCTCGTTGAAGCGGTGGCCATTGACCAGCGGGCCCCAGTGGTACAGCCCGGCGAAGACAGGGAACACCATGCCGCCGATCAACACATAGTGCAGATGCGCCACGATGAAGTAGGTGTCGTGCACCTGGGTGTTGAAGGGCGGCACGGCGAGCATCACCCCGGTGAGGCCGCCGAGCACGAAGATGAACAGGAAGCCGAACAGGAACAGTGACACGCTGTTGATCTGCACCTTGCCTTGCCACAAAGTGGCGATCCAGGCGAAGACCTGAATGCCGCTTGGAATCGCCACCGCCATGCTGGCCGCCGAGATGAAGGCCATCGACAGCAGCCCCAGGCCGGCCGTGAACATGTGGTGAGCCCACAGCGCAAAGCTGAAGCAACCCACGCCAATCAGCGCGACCACCACCGCGCGGTAGCCCACCAGCGGCGTGCGCGCCACCACCGGCACCATCATCGACACCATGCCCGCTGCGGGCAGAAAGATGATGTAGACCTCGGGGTGGCCGAAGAACCAGAACAGGTGCTGCCACAGCAGCGGGTCGCCCCCGCGCGCGGGGATGAAGAACGGCCAGTCCAGCGCACGTTCCAGCTCCAGCAGCGTGCTGCCGGCGATGATGGCCGGAAAGGCGAACAGGATCATCAATGCCGTGACCAGCATGGCCCAGGCATAGACCGGCATCTTGCCCAGTGACATGCCCGGCGCGCGCGTGAACAGCACGCCGATCACGATCTCGATGGCCCCGGCGATGGCCGAGATCTCGATGAAACCGATGCCCAGCAACCACCAGTCGGCGCCGGGGCCTGGCGAGTACGCCTTGCCGGTCAGCGGCGGGTACATGAACCAGCCGCCGTCGGGCGAGACGCCAAAGAAGAGGGTGCCGAAAAAGACCAGCCCGCCCACCGCATAGGCCCAGAACGCATAGGCCCCGAGACGCGGGAAGGGCAGGTCGCGTGCGCCGATCATGCCGGGCAGCATGTAGACCGCCACCGCCTCGACCACCGGCACGGCAAACAGAAACATCATCACCGTGCCATGCATCGTGAACATCTGGTTGTAGGTGCTCTCGCTGAGCAGCGTGTTTCCGGGCAGCGCGAGTTGCGCGCGCATCAGCAGCGCGAGCAAGCCGGCCAGCACCAGGAACAACAGCGCGGTGAAAACGTAGAACAGGCTGATCTGGTTGTTCTGCACCGAAGAGACGATGCGCCAGCCGCTGCGCGGTTGCCAGGCGGCGCACAAACGGCCCAACTCGTCGCGCGGCCGGGGCAGCAGGTTGGGCAGCGGCAGCGGCGCCTGGGCCGGCGCTGTCATTGCAGACTGCCCAGGTAGGCACCCAGCGCCTGCAGCGTCGGCGCATCGAGCGTGTCGAACGAGGGCATGCGCGCGCCGGGCTTGAGGTGCTGCACCCCAGCGATCCAGGCAACCAGCGCGCCGGGGTTGTTGCCCAGCGTGCCGGCACCCAGGTACAGGCGGGCGCCGACATGCGTGAGATCGGGGCCGTGCGGGCCGGCGGCCTGGCTGAGCCCACGCACCGTGTGGCAGACCCCGCAGCGCTGCGCGATGAACGCCTGCTGGCCTTGGCGTTGCAGCGCCGTCACCGGCTCGGCGGCGGGCAGCGCCTGCGCGGCGAGCCAACGATCGAAATCAGCCTGCGGCTGCGCCACCACGTGCAGCGCCATGCGTGCGTGCTGCTGGCCGCAGTACTCGGCGCAAGGGCCGCGAAACACCCCGGCCTCGGTGGCGTTGATGACGATCTGATTGACCCGACCCGGCATCGCGTCGACCTTGCCCGCCAGCGCCGGCACCCAGAAGCTGTGGATCACGTCGGCGCTGTTCAGACCCACCACAACCTGGCGCCCGACCGGCAGGCGCAACTCGTTGGCCAGCATCACGTCGATGCCGCTGGCCGGGTCGCGCATGCGCACTTCCCACCACCACATGTGGCCGGTGATGTTGACCACCATGCTGCCGGGCGGCGCCGGCTGCGCCAGGTGGGCTGACAGCGCGAGGCTCCAGCCCAGCAGGCCGCTGAGCACAACGGCCGGGAACACCACGCCGCCGCCGATCAACCACAGCGTGGGCCGAATGCGGCGCGGTGCAGCGCGCGTTTGCAGCGAGCACGCAAGCAGCCACATCACGCCGCCAAAGATCAAACCAGCACCAATGAACAGCACCCAGCCGATGACGGCGATCGACTGCGCGGCCGCGCCGGCCGGCCAGAGCATCGAGCTGTTCATCGTCTCACTTCATTGCAGCGCCGAGAGGTAGGCCGCCATGTCGCGCGCATCGGCTGCTGAGGCACCCATGTCGGGCATCAGGGTGCCGGGCACCAGCGCTGCGGGTTCCTCGATCCAGCGTGCCAGGGTGTCTGGCCGATTCGGGATCTCGCCCGCAATGAAGCTGCGCAGGCCAAACTGGGTCAACGGCGGGCCGAGCCGCCCGCGTGCGCCCGGCACGCCGGGAATGATGTGGCAGCTTGTGCACTGGTACTGCGCCAGCAGGTGTTGGCCGCGATCAACGCTGCGGTGGGCCACGCCGCAGCTGGCCACGAGCGCTGCGCAAAGGCCGGCCAGACAGGCGCAAAAGGTCATCCGCATCGTCGTCCGGCCCCCAACAGTGTTGACCCATCAGGCAAACGGCGTGCCTGGTCATTGGCCGCAGCAGGCTTGCGGATTGCCATGGGCTCACCGTGCAGACATGGAAGACCGCGCTCTGGACGTTTGTCGTGCTCAGTGCGCTGGGCGCGCTGGCCGGCGCGTGTGTGGCCTACGCCGGCCTGTACAACGTTGCGGCAACCGCGCAGCACATCCAACCCGTGTACTCGATGCTGCAGACAGCGATGAAGACGTCGGTGCAGCGGCGTGCGCGCGAAGTTGTGGTGCCATCGTCTTTCGACTCCCCGCTGCATGTGCTGCGCGGCGCCGCGTGCTACCGCCACCGTTGCGCGCAATGCCACGGCGGGCCGGGTGTGCCCAGCGATGCCATCGGCATGGCGATGCAGCCGTTGCCCGGCTCGCTCATCGCTGCGGCGCGAGCCTGGCACGCCCGCGAGCTTTACTGGATCACGCGCAACGGCATCAAGATGAGCGGCATGCCGGCCTGGCAACACCACCTGAGCGAAGCTGAGTTGTGGGCCGTGGTGGCCTTCTTGCAACAACTGCCCGCGCTCTCGCCCGCCTCTTACGCCGCTTTGATGGAGCAAGCGGGTCAATGCCGCTCTGCCGAAGCGCCGGATGCGCCGGAGGCACCGGATGCCCCGACAGCACCAGCCACCGGGACCGACAAGGCACAGCGTGGCCAACTCGCGCTGCGCCTGCACGGTTGCCACGGTTGCCACTCGATCCCTGGCATCACTGGCTCGCAGCCGCAGGTCGGCCCGCCACTGGCCGGCTTCGCCAGTGGGCAACTGATCGCCGGGCGCCTGGCCAACACGCATCACAACTTGGTGGCGTGGATTCGCCACCCGCAGCACATCGATGCCCGCACAGCGATGCCCAACTTGTCGGTCACTCCAGCGCACGCCGACGAGATGGCGGCGTACCTGGCGACCTTGCGCTGAACGGGTTTCCTGCGCTTGCATGCGCAGGCCGGATCGCAGGCGGGCAGCATGCTGCCCGAATTCCCTGCTCCACCCTTGCCAACGCGCCGCATCGCAGCCCACTCGGGCGCGTCCGACGGCCGTTTCTGGGCTCAGTGTGGTGCCACGCTCATCGACTTGCCGCGGCGTGTTCCGGCGGCCTGCGTGAATGCCGCCGCAGGCCGACATCGGCCTGCGCCTTCATGAATCCAACCGCCCGCCCAGCGTTGTGGGCTGAGTCGTTGATTCCTGAAGGTGTATTGGTGGGCCCTGAAGGATTCGAACCTTCGACCAACGGATTAAGAGTCCGCTGCTCTACCAACTGAGCTAAGGACCCGCTCGATGTGCTCGAGTGGTAGGACGTGCAGGATTCGAACCTGCGACCAACGGATTAAAAGTCCGCTGCTCTACCAACTGAGCTAACGTCCCGCAGGCAGAGCAAAAAATTATAGCTCAGCGCTCGCACTGCTCTGGCGTGCAGCCAGGTACTGCTCAACCAGCGCTGCCGCCGCGGCCATGCCGAAGCTGGCCGTGACCATCACGCTGGAGCCGTAGCCGTGGCAATTCAGGCTGCCATCGCTCGCGCGCCCATCATCCACGGGCCGGGCCACGCTCTCGCGCGACCACACGCAACGCACCCCCATGTGGCCCTGGCGCGGCGCGCCGTGCTCGCGCCTCAGGCGCTGGCGCAGGCTGGCCAGCAACGGGTCGTGCGTGACCTCGCTCAGATCGTTAACCGCCAGGCCCACAGGCGAGCGCTTGCCGCCCGCCGCACCCACGCACACATAGGCTTTCTGTTCATGCCGCGCCCACGCCGCCAGGGCCAGCTTGGCCCGCACCTGGTCGCAGGCGTCGATCAACCCATCCACCGCCACGGGCAGCAAGCCGGGCCAGTTGGTGGGCTCGACAAAGGCTTCTACCGCATGCACCTGGCAGCCGGGGTGGATGGCCAGGATGCGTTCATGCAGCGCCTGCACCTTGGCCTGGCCGAGGCTGGCGCTGGTGGCTTGCACCTGGCGGTTAATGTTTGATTCGGCAACGTGATCCAGGTCGATCAGCACCAGCCCCGCCACGCCACAGCGCGCCAGCGCCTCGGCCGCCCACGAGCCCACACCGCCCAGGCCCACCACGGCCACGCGCAGTTGCCGCAGGCGCTCATAAGCAGCATCACCATACAGCCGGCGCAGGCCGCCGAAGCGGCGCTCCAGGTCGGCGCCCAGCTCGGGCACAGCGGCGTTCACGCTTCGCGCTCGACGCGCCAGATCTGGTAGCGCAGCCCCAGCACCGCCCCGCCGATGATGCCGGCCAGGGCGATGAAGCTACCCAGCGCCAGCGTGGACACGCCGCTCAAGCCCTGGCCGATGGTGCAGCCCATGGCGCTGACGCCGCCCACGCCCATCATGGCCGCGCCCACCACATGCTTGGCCGTGTCTTCGGTGCCGGCAAAGCCCTCGAAGCGAAACGCGCGCGTGGCCAAGGCCACGCTGGCCGCACCCACGACAACACCCAACACGTTGACGATGCCCAGCGTGAGCAACTTGGACTTGTCGCTGAACAGCAGCAACCAGTCCAGCGTGTAGCCCACCGGGGCCACGAAGCTCAGGCTTTCCATGCGGGCACTGTTGGTGGCCAGGAAAGTTTCGTCCAAGGTTTGCGGGTGCTCGGCCAGGTGGCCCAGCACGCCTGAAACCCACCACGCCGCCACCACCACGCCGCCCAGCCCGATGCCCGCAAACAGCACCTCGCCGCTGCGCCCTTCGGGCCGGCTCAACACCCAGGCCAGCAGCGCGCCGCCCACCGCCACGCCCGCGGCCAGCGCCGCATTTGGCGTGCTGCCGCCGAACAGCGGCGCGATCAAGCTGGGCAGGTCTTGCCCACCTGCCAAGGTGAATCCCACCGCATCCACCGTGGCCACCCGCGCCACGGCGGTGATGCCCTTCAGCGTAGCGAAGGCACTCACGCCCAGCACCCCCAGCACCACCAGGCCCTTCAAGCTGCCGCCGCCCAGGCGCACCAATGTCTTGCTGCCGCAGCCCGAAGCCAACACCATGCCAAAGCCGAACAGCACGCCGCCCAGCAGGTTGGACAACCACACCACGCGCGGCACCGCGTACACGCTCTTGCCGGCCTGCACCCAGCCCAGGGCGACCATGGCGTTGAAGCCGATGATGGCCACCGCCATGGCCAGCGCCCACATGCGCATGCGCGTCCAGTCGCTCATGTTCACGATGTCCGACACCGCGCCCATGGTGCAGAAATGCGTGCGCTGCGCGATGGCACCGAAAACCACGGCCAAGGCGAAGCCGGCCCATAACACCTGGCTGTACAGGCCGGGCAGGGCCGCTTCGGTCATGACCGTTCCTGTCTCATTTCAATAGCCCGCGCGCTATGCGCTAACCACGCAGCATGCGTCCGACAACCAAGCGAACGCCGCGGAACCGGCTTCGCCGGGCCGCTGGCGTGCCTTGCAGGCGGCATGGCCGCGAGACGCGGCCATTCCTCGGCCCGTCCAAGCCGACGCAGGTCGGCTTGGAGCCGCGGGCCTCGGCCCCCTTGAGGGGGCTGAGCCCGGACGAGGGTCAGTCCCTGCGGACTGACCCTCGCCTGCGAAGGCCTTCCCGCCTGCCAGCGGGAAGGCGCGCGAAGCGCGTAGGGGGTGTTTCATTTCAATGCCGCCAGGCGGTCCTTGCCACCTGCGCGGCTTCGGTGCTGGGGTAGGTCTTGAGCAGTTCTTCGATGGTCTTGCGCGCGCCGGGTTTGTCTTT
>JANOXU010000190.1:0-3841 GCA_031418595.1 Burkholderiales bacterium | reverse complement strand
TTCGTGAACGTGGCTGGCGGGCAGGGCGGCGCCTTGCTCGAACACCTTGAAGCCCAAGGCGTGCTGGCCACGGGCTTGATCGGCCTGCGTTTCGTGACCCACCTCGATGTGAACGCGCAAGGCGTTGACCGCGCCATTGCTGCCACCCGCGCCTTCTTCAAAGAACACTGACATGACCATCAGCAACCTCGAAGCGCTGACGCGCACCATCGAGCACCGCGAGATCTTTCACGACGAGATGCTGGCGCTGATGCGCCGCATCATGAGCGGCGAGATGAGCCCGGTGATGATGGCCGCGCTGCTGATCGGCCTGCGCGTGAAGAAAGAAACCATCGGCGAAATCACCGCCGCGGCGCAGGTGATGCGCGAATTCGCCACCAAGGTTGATGTTACCGATCGAAAGCACCTGGTCGACATTGTCGGCACCGGCGGCGACGGCTCGCACACCTTCAACATCAGCACCTGCAGCATGTTCGTGGCCGCGGCCTGCGGCGCGCGCGTGAGCAAGCATGGCAACCGCAGCGTCAGCAGCAAGAGCGGCAGCGCCGATGTGCTGGAAGCGCTGGGCCTGCCGATGACGCTGGCGCCGGCCGCCATCAGCCGCTGCATCGCAGACACCGGCATCGGCTTCATGTTCGCGCCCAACCACCACCCGGCCATGAAGAACGTGGGCCCGGTGCGGCGTGAATTGGGCGTGCGCACGATCTTCAATATCCTGGGTCCACTGACCAACCCCGCCGACGCGCCGAACATTCTGATGGGCGTGTTCCACCAAGACCTGGTGGGCATTCAAGTGCGCGCCTTGCAGCGCCTGGGCGCCGAGCATGCTGTGGTGGTGTACGGCCGCGACGGCATGGACGAAGTCTCGCTCGGCGCGGCCACGCTGGTGGGCGAATACAAAGATGGCGGCATCCATGAATACGAAATTCACCCCGAAGACTTTGGCCTGACCATGGCCAGCAACCGCACGCTGCGCGTGGAAACACCGCAGGAGTCGATGGCCTTGCTGCGCGCCGTGCTTGAAAACGAACCCGGCCCGGCGCGCGACATCGTCATGCTCAACGCCGGCGTGGCGCTGTACGCCGCCAACGTGGCGCCGAGCATGGCCGAAGGCGTGGCTATGGCCCGCGCCGCGCTGGCCAACGGCAAGGCGCTGGCCAAGATGCACCAGTTCATCGCGCGGGCCAAGGAACTGGCACCGCAGGCCTGAAGAGCAACCCATGAGCGACATTCTTAACCGGATCGTTGAGGTTAAAAAACAGGAAGTGGCGGCGGCGCGGGCCACAACACCCGACGCCGCCATGGCCGCCCTGGCCCGGGCCGCGCCGCCGGCGCGCGGCTTCACCGCCGCGCTGCGCGCCAAGCTCAGCGCCGGCCTGCCCGCGGTGATTGCCGAGGTGAAGAAGGCCAGCCCGAGCAAAGGCGTGTTGCGCGAACAATTCGAGCCCGCCGCCATTGCCGCCAGCTACGCCGCGCACGGCGCCGCGTGTCTGAGCGTGCTCACCGACCGCAGCTTCTTCCAGGGCAGCCCCGAATTTCTGCAAGCCGCCCGCGCGGCCTGCACGCTGCCCGCGCTGCGCAAGGATTTCATCATTGATGCCTATCAAATTGACGAAGCCCGAGCGATGGGCGCTGATGCGATTCTGCTCATCGCGGCTTGCTTGAATGATGAGGACATGGCCGCCTTCGAAGGCCAGGCCCACGCCCTGGGCATGGCGGTGCTGGTGGAGGTGCATGACGCCGCCGAGCTGGCCCGCGCGTTGAAGCTGACAACGCCGCTCATCGGCGTGAACAACCGCAACCTGCGCAGCTTTGAAGTGAGCCTGCAAACCACGCTCGACTTGCTGCCTAACGTTCCAAATGAACGGCTGCTGGTCACTGAAAGCGGCATTGCCACGCGCGCCGATGTGCAGCGCCTGCGCGCGGCGGGCGTGAACGCCTTCCTGGTGGGCGAAGCCTTCATGCGCCGGCCCGAGCCGGGTGTGGCGTTGGCTGAGCTGTTCGCGGCGTGACGCAGGCCGCGCTGTTCGCGCCCCATCAGGGCTTGCAGCGGCCCCTGGCGCACCTGATGGCCGAGCACCGCAGCGACTGGCAGCCGTGCCTGGCCGCGTGGCAAGCCAGTGCCACGGGCCGCGCTGTGATGGCCACGGTGGACGGCGCTGTGCAGGCCGGCGCCCAGGTCTACCCAAGCGATGTCTTCCGTGCCCTGGCCGCCACGCCCTTGGCGCGCACCAAGGTCGTCATCCTCGGCCAAGACCCGTACCACGGCCCGGGCCAGGCCGACGGGCTGGCGTTCTCGGTGCCCGCGGGGCAGAAGGTTCCGCCCAGCCTGCGCAACATCTTGCAAGAGCAGGCGCGCGACCTGGCGTTGGCGCCGCCGGGCAACGGCAACCTGGAAGCCTGGGCGCGCCAGGGCGTGCTGCTGCTCAACACCGCATTAACGGTTCAAGCCAGCCAGCCTGGCAGCCACGCCGAAATCGGTTGGCATGCCCTGACCGACGGGATCATCAGCGCCGCCGTGGCCGACCCTGCGCCCAAGGTCTTCATGCTGTGGGGCGCACACGCGCAAACCAAGGCGCCGCTGGTGCAGCATGGCAGCGGCCACCTGCTGCTGCAATGCAACCACCCCTCGCCCCTGGCGGCGCGGCGCGGTGCGCGGCCCTTCATCGGCTGTGGGCATTTTGGTTTGGCGCAAGTGTTCTTGCAGCGGCATCACGGCACCGCTGGCCATGACGGCGGCATTGATTGGCGCGGCGGTTCATAACACCACACTACAGCGGAGCAACAGCATGCCATTGAAACAGACCCTCAAGCGGCTGTTGCGGCCGTTCAACCTGGTCATGCCGGTCGCTGCCTACGGCAGCAAGTTCAAGGTGCCGCTGATGCGCGGTGTGGGCGCAAGCCACCGCCAGGGCTCTGAAGCATGGATGGTCGACGCCTTGCAGCGGCTGTTCAAGCTGTCGGGCCAGGCCGGGCTGATCGACGTCGGCGTCAACATCGGGCAGACCTTGCTGAAGGCGAAAAGCATCGACACCGGCTGCCGCTATGTGGGCTTCGAGCCCAACCCCTTTTGCATCCAGTTCGTCAACGAACTGATCGAACTGAATCACTTCGAACGTTGCCAACTGCTGCCCGTGGCGCTGTCCGACAAACCCGGGCTGGTTGATTTCATGGCCGAGAGCGACGCCGACAGCGCCGCATCCATGGTCAGCGACTTGCGCACCGGCAAGAAGCCAGTGCGCAAGCAGTTCATCCCCACGCTGGTGTTTGACGAGATCGCCAGCCAACTCGATGTGAACGGCATCAGTGTGGTGAAGATCGATGTCGAAGGTGCCGAGCTGGAGGTGCTGCTCGGCATGAACGAGTTCTTGCGCCGGTGCCGGCCGCTGGTCACCTGCGAAGTGCTGCATGCACACAGTGCCGCGCAGTTGGGTTTGATGCGCGAGCGCAACTTGAGTCTGATGGCGTTGCTCGACCGATCAACGTACAAAGCCTTTCGCATACGTAAGAACAGTGGACAAACAGCGACCGCAGGCCTTGAGGTGATGACGAGCTTCCCGGACGATGTGTTCAACTTTCGAACCAGTCCTGCCGTGTGTGACTACTTGTTTGTGCCGCAAGAACGCGCGAACGAGGTCTTTGCGGCGTTCGAGGCGGGGTTGCCTGTGACGGCCGCTCAAAAAGGCATGTTGCCCCACGCGGCGTGACAACGAACGGACAGCATGAACCGCTGCGTCGAACCTGCCCCTCAGTCGACCCTCACCTGGGCCTGCAGCGTGCCAGGCCCCTGGGGGTCACCAGCGATGCTCAGCAGCACCTCGGCGGCCAGGTCGAACAGCAG
>JANOXU010000189.1:0-8576 GCA_031418595.1 Burkholderiales bacterium | reverse complement strand
GCCTGCAATCCCGCCCTGTCGCTGCGCGAGTGCATGCAACGATGGCAAGGCATCGCGGCGCGATTGCGCGAGGCGCCGCGCCTTCGTCCGTACCAGTGTGAGGCTGATTTCTCATGATACTTACGTTAGCGCTTATGCCCCGCGGGGGGCGGGCTGGGCGCAGCCCGGCCCTGGGGGCGCTCAGAAGGTGTGAAAGAAACCGTAGCGAGCGGCCTGAGGTTGCGACGAGAAGCGCAGCCGTACTGGAGGTACGGCGATGCACTGAGCCCGGACACAAACAGTCCTGAGGACTGTTTGTGCCTGGCGAAGAGCCGGGCCGCTGGCCCGGGTCACAGTCGCAAGATCGGGTCGCGCAGTAGGTTTATTCACACCTTCTTACTGCACCGGCCCGTCCAGCCCCTTGGGCAGCGGCAGCGACATCACGCTGATGCCTTCGTCTTGCAAGGCCTGGCGCTGCTCAAACGTGGCCTGGCCGCGAATGCCGCGGGCATCGGCCTCGCCGTAGTGAATGCGGCGCGCTTCTTCGGCGAACCGTTCGCCCACATCAACCGTGTTCTCCAGCACATGGCGCACGGCTTGCAGCCACTGCGCTTGCAGCTCGCCGCCTTCAGGCTTGGGTGGCGCCGGCGGCGTGGCAACGGGTTCGCGCGCGCCTGAAAGGTTGAGCCGCGGCGCGCTGGGCAGGCGGCTGATGATGCGGTCAGCGCACAGCGGGCATTCGATCATGCCGCTGCCGTTTTGCTGCAGAAAGTCGTCTTCAGACGCGAACCAGCCTTCAAAGCCGTGGCCGTTGTGGCAGCGCAGGTTGAGCACTTTCATTCAGAGGATCTCAGGCATTGTCCATCGCAGTGGCCAAGCGCCAGCGCGCCAGCGTTGCAGCCACAGCAGGCCGATCAGCGTCTTGGCATCGGTGACTTCACCGCGGCCGGCAGCGGCGTCCAGCTCAGCCTCATTCATTGAGACCAATTCGATGAACTCGCCGTCGTCAAGCTGCTGCGGCCCGGCCTTGAGGCCGCGCGCAAACCAGATTTCAATGTGCTCGGTGCTGTAGGCGCAGGCGTTGTGCAGCGTGCCGGCGTGCGCCCATTCGCCGCCGCTGGCGCCGGTTTCTTCCAGCAGCTCACGTTGGCCGCAACGCAGCGTGTCTTCGCCCGGGTCGATCTTGCCGGCCGGGAATTCGAGCAAGACGCGCCCGATGGGGTAGCGGAACTGGCGTATCAGCAACAGCCGCCCATCAGCCAACAGCGGCACCACCACCACCGCGCCGGGGTGCAGCACGAATTCGCGCGTGGCCGTTTTGCCGCTGGGCAGGCGCACATCGTCGCGCCGCACTGTGAGGAAGTTGCCCTCGGTGAGCACCACACCACCGAGGCCATGCTCGGTGAGATGCTCGTCAGCTATGGGCTCAACCACTCAACTGGCCAACGTCTTGACGATGGCGTCGCGGCACATGTCCATCAGCGCGCCGGGCAGCACGCCCAACGCCAGCACGGCGATGCCGTTCACCGCCAGCAGCGTGCTCACGCCGTTGCTGCGCGTGATGGGCGCCTCACTCGTTGGCGCGTCGAAGTACATGACCTTCACCACCCGCAGGTAGTAGTAGGCGGCCACCAGCGACAGCATCACCGCCGCCACGGCCAGCCAGATGTAGCCCACATGGTTGGTGGCGATCATGGCCTGCAGGATGGCCAGCTTGGCATAGAAGCCCACCAGCGGCGGCACGCCGGCCAGCGAGAACATGAACAGCGTCATCACACCGGCCAGCCAGGGCGCGCGGCGGGCCAGGCCGGCCAGGTCGGTGACCTCTTCGCTTTCGAAGCCGCGGCGCGACAGGAACAGGATCAAGCCGAACGTGCCCAAGGTGGTGAGCACGTAGGTGACCAGGTAGAACAGCGCCGAGCTGTAGGCGTTGCCGGCGCCGGCCGCCTTGCCGTCGATCACGCCCACGCCCAGGCCGAGCAGCATGAAACCCATTTGCGAGATGGTGGAATAGGCCAGCATGCGTTTCAGGTTGCTCTGCGCAATGGCTGCCAGGTTGCCCACTGCCAGCGAGCACATGGCCAGCACCAGGAGCATCTGCTGCCAGTCGAAGGCCAGGTCAAGCATGCCTTCCACCAGCAAGCGGATGGTGATGGCGAACGCCGCCAGCTTGGGCGCGCCACCGATGAGCAGGGTGACGGCCGTGGGCGCGCCCTGGTAGACATCGGGCACCCACATGTGGAACGGCACGGCGCCGAGTTTGAAGGCCAGGCCGGCGACCACGAACACTGCGCCGAAAGTGAGCACGTCGCGGTTGATGTTGCCCTTGGCGATGGCCTTGAACACGTCAGGAATTTCCAGCGTGCCGGTGGCGCCATACATCATCGACAAGCCATAGAGCAAGAAGCCGCTGGCCAGCGCACCGAGCACGAAGTACTTCATCGCCGCTTCGGTGGCCACGCCGTGGTCGCGGCGCAGCGCGGTGAGCGCGTACAGCGACAAGCTCATCAGTTCGAGGCCGAGGTAGACGATGAGAAAGTTGTTGGCCGAGCACATCACCAGGATGCCCAGCGTGGCGAACAGCGTGAGGGTGAAGAACTCGCCCTTGAGCATGTCGCGACTGGCCAGGTAGGGCTGGGCATAAGCCACGCTCACCAGCGTGGCCAGCGCGGCAAAGGCGGCCAGCAAGTGGCCCATTGGGTCGGCCACCACCAGGTCGTTCATGCCGTAGACCGTGGCCCCGGCCTGAAAGGCACTGAAGTGCATCCAGCCCACCACCGCCAGCGTGGCCTGGGTGAGCCAAAAGGTGGGCCGGCGCTGCTCGTCGTGCACGAACAAATCAACCAGCGTGACCACGCAGGCCATGACCAGGAGCACCATCTCCGGGCGGATCATTGAAAAGTCCAAGTTACTCATGGCGGTCTCAGTTCAACTTGGACAAGGCCACGTGGCGCAGCAACTCGGTCACCGAAACCTGCATCACATCGGTGAACGGCTTGGGGTACAGGCCCATGTACAGCGTGGCCACAGCCAGGATGGCGAGCATGAGGAATTCGCGCGCGTTGATGTCTGCCAATTCGGCCACATGCTTGTTCGCCACCGCGCCGAAGTAAACGCGCTTGACCATCCACAGCGTGTACGCCGCGCCGAAGACCAACGCCGTGGCAGCCAGGAAGCCGAGCCAGAAGTTGGCCTGCACGGCGCCCAGAATGACCATCCATTCGCCCACGAAACCCGCCGTGCCCGGCAGCCCGCAATTGGCCATGGCGAAGAACACCGCAAAGCTGGTGAACACCGGCATGGTGTTGACCACGCCGCCATAAGCGGAGATTTCGCGCGAGTGGACACGGTCGTATAACACGCCAATGCACAGGAACATGGCGCCGGAGATGAAGCCATGCGAGATCATCTGCACGATGCCACCGGCCACGCCCAATTCATTGAAGATGAAGAAGCCCAGGGTGACGAAACCCATGTGCGCCACCGATGAATAGGCCACCAGCTTTTTCATGTCGCGCTGCACCAGCGCCACCAGGCCGATGTAGACCACCGCCACCAGGCTCAGCGCAATGATGAAGCCGGCCCATTCGCGGCTGGCATCGGGCGCAATGGGCAGTGAGAAACGCAGGAAGCCGTAGGCACCCAGCTTGAGCATGATCGCCGCCAACACCACCGAGCCGCCGGTGGGCGCTTCCACGTGCGCGTCGGGCAGCCAGGTGTGCACCGGCCACATCGGCACCTTGACCGAAAACGCCGCCAGGAAGGCGAAGAACAGCAGCACTTGCGCATTCAGCGGCAAGGGCAGCTTGTGCCAGGTAGCGATGTCGAAGCTGCCGCCCGATTTG
The DNA here is from genome assembly GCA_031418595.1 of Burkholderiales bacterium. Lineage (GTDB taxonomy): Bacteria > Pseudomonadota > Gammaproteobacteria > Burkholderiales > Burkholderiaceae_C > Rubrivivax. Next base: position 4,752 of record JANOXU010000189.1, on the reverse strand, counting down.
AAGTACAGGTAGGTCAGGGCCACAAGCATCAGCAGCGAACCCAGCAGGGTGTAGAGGAAGAACTTGAACGCCGCATAGACGCGATTCGGCCCGCCCCACACGCCGATGATGATGTACATCGGGATCAGCGTGGCTTCGAAGAAGACGTAGAACAGCAACCCATCGGCCGCAGCGAATACTCCCACCATCAAGCCCGACAAGATAAGGAACGCGCCCATGTACTGATTGACACGGTCGGTGATGACTTCCCAGCCGGCGATCACCACCACCACCGTCATCAGCGCAGTGAGCCAGACGAACCACACCGAGATGCCATCGACGCCCAGGTGGTAGCGCACATTGAAGCGCGCGATCCAGGGCAGGTTTTCCTGGAACTGCAAGGCGGCAGTGGCGTGGTCAAAGCCGCTGATCAAAGGCAGCGTGACCAGAAACGACGCGATGGCGCCGAACAGCGCCACCCAGCGCACCACGCCCGCCTGGCGGTCACTGCCCACGGCCAGCAACAGTGCGCCCAGCGCGATGGGCAGCCAGATGGCAACGCTCAATAAACCCATGTTGGACCCATGTTCTTGTTCTCCGCAGGAGCTGATTACGCCGCCGCCACGCCAAGCGCGTGCCGCAGGCTGGGCCATAACTGCCAGGTCAACAGGCCAAACAGGCCCAGCGCCATGACCAGCGCGTACCAGTACAGGTAGCCGCTCTGAATGCGGCGCACCAGGCCGGCAACGCCGCCGACCGAGTTGGCCGAACCGTTGATCAGGCCGTCGATCACGCCCACGTCGCCGCCCTTCCACAGCCCGGTGCCCAGGCCGCGCGCGGCCGGTGCCAGCACGTTCTCGTTGAACCAGTCCATGTAGTACTTCTGCTCCAGCAAGCGGTGCACGCCACTGAAACGCCGCTTGATGGCGGCGGGGATTTCGGGCCTGACCATGTAGAACACATAGGCCATTGCGACGCCGGCCACGGCCAGCCAGAACGGCAAGGTGCTCAAGGCATGCAGCGTCATCGCCCAGGCACCGTGGAACTCGCGCGCCAGTTCGGCCATGGCCGGGTGGCGCGCAGCATCAACCACGATGGCGCCATCGAAGAAGCCGCCATGCAGCATCGGCGCAATGGTCATGTAGCCGATCACGACCGAAGGAATGGCCAGCAGCACCAGCGGCACCCACACCACCCAGGGCGATTCATGCGGCTCGTGCACATGGCCGTGTTCATCGTGGCCGTGATCGTCTTCCGGCGGGAACGGTTTATGGCGGAAACGCTCTTCGCCGTGGAAGACCAGGAAATACATGCGGAACGAATAGAACGCGGTGATGAACACACCGGCCACCACGGCGTAGTAAGCGATCTGTGCGGCCGGCAAGTGGCTGGCGTGCACGGCTTCGATGATGGAATCTTTTGAATAGAAGCCGGCGAAGAACGGCGTGCCGATCAGCGCCAGCGAACCCAGCAAAGACGTGATCCAGGTGATGGGCATGTACTTGCGCAGCCCGCCCATGTTGCGAATGTCCTGGTCATGGTGCATGCCCATGATCACCGAGCCCGCGCCCAGGAACAGCAGCGCCTTGAAGAAGGCGTGGGTCATGAGGTGGAACACGGCCACCGAGTAGGCCGATACGCCCAGGGCCACCGTCATGTAGCCCAGCTGCGAAAGCGTGGAGTACGCCACCACGCGCTTGATGTCGTTTTGAATGATGCCCAGGAAGCCCATGAACAACGCCGTGATGGCGCCGATGACAAGCACGAAGTTCAGCGCCGTGTCGCTCAACTCGAACAACGGCGACATGCGCGCGACCATGAAGATGCCCGCGGTGACCATGGTGGCCGCGTGGATCAGCGCCGAAATGGGTGTGGGGCCTTCCATCGAATCGGGCAGCCACACATGCAGCGGGAACTGCGCGCTCTTGCCCATGGCGCCGATGAACAGGCAGATGCAGATCACGGTGATCAGCATCCAGTCTTGCCCGGGGAACATCATCTTGGCCAGTTCAGGGCCTTTGGCAAAGGCTTGCACGTAGTCGAGCGTGCCGGCGTAAGCCACGATCAGGCCAATGCCCAATATGAAACCAAAGTCACCGACACGGTTAACCAGGAAGGCCTTCATGTTGGCGAAGATCGCCGTGGGCCGGGTGTACCAAAAACCGATGAGCAAATAGGACACCAGGCCCACCGCTTCCCAGCCGAAGAACAGCTGCAGGAAGTTGTTGCTCATCACCAGCATCAGCATGCTGAAGGTGAACAGCGAGATGTAGCTGAAGAAGCGCTGGTAGCCCGGGTCTTCGGCCATGTAGCCGATGGTGTAGAGGTGCACCATGAGCGACACGAAGGTCACCACGCACATCATCATGGCCGAGAGACTATCGATCAGGAAGCCGACTTCCATCTTCAGCTTGCCGATGGTCATCCATTCGTAAATGGTGGCGTTGAAGCGCGCGCCGGCCACCACATCGTTGAGCACCATGAACGAGCCAATGGTTGAAATCAGCACGCCCAGGATGGTGACGATGTGCGCACCCCGGCGGCCCACGGCCTTGCCGGCCAGGCCCGCCACCAGCGAGCCCGCCAAGGGTGCCAGGGCGATGGTGAGCAGCAGGTTTTGTGAAAGTTGTGCGGGCATGGTCCGCTTAGAAGTTGTGAATGAATCCCGCGCGGCCGGGCGGCGCGCCAGGAGCCGCCCGAACTAGGCGCGATGAGGAGCCATATCGCGTGATATGGCGACGACTCGCAACCACGTGCGGGTGGCGCATGGTGTGTCGAGCGGGCGTGCGGGGTTCGTTCACAACTTCTTTACCCCTTGAGGCTGTTGAGCTCTTCGACGTTGACGGTTGAGCGGTTGCGGAACAGCACCACCAGGATGGCCAGGCCAATGGCCGACTCGGCCGCGGCCACGGTGAGGATGAAGAAGACGAAGACCTGGCCGGCCATGTCGCCCAGGTAGTGCGAGAAGGCCACGAAGTTCAGGTTCACGGCCAGCAGCATCAGTTCGATGGCCATGAGCAGCACGATCAGGTTGCGCCGATTCAGGAAGATGCCCACCACCGACAGGGCGAACAACATGCCGCCCAAGGCGAGAAAGTGACCAAGGGTCAAGGGGCCGAGCGTCATTGGACTACCCTGCGCGCTTCGCGCTTCGGGATGAGCGCTTTGGAACGGCCATGCGCGCTCATGGCTTGCCCTCCACCTTGGGCAACGAAGGCGCGTCGATGACCGCTGCCATCTTCACGATGCGCAGCCGGTTGCTCTTCTTGGCTTTCACCTGCTCGCCGGCGTCGAGGTGCTTGCTGTCTTTGCGCTCGCGCAGGGTGAGCGCAATGGCCGCGATGATGGCCACCAGCAGCAGCACCGCAGCCACCTGCAAGGGGTAGAGGTACTGCGTGTACAGGGCGATGCCAAGCAATTTGGTGTTGCCCATTTGCAGCGCGGCGGCGTCTGCGACCGGCGCGTCGGTGAGCCTAAAGCCCGGCATCAGCACCACGGCCATTTCAAGCGCGATCAGCACACCCACCAGGGCGGCTTGAGGGAAGTGCTGCCAGAAACCGGCGCGCATCGCGTCGGTGTCCACATCGAGCATCATCACCACGAACAGGAACAACACCATCACCGCGCCCACGTACACCAGCACCAGCGCGATGGCCAGGAATTCGGCGCGCAGCAGCAGCCACACCGCGGCAGCGTTGCCGAAGGCCAGCACCAGGTACAGCGCCGAATGCACGGTGCTGCGCGCGGTGATGACCTTGAAGGCCGCGAACAGCAGCACGGCGGAGAAAACGTAGAACAGGGCGGTGGTGGGGTTCATGTCTGTGCTACCCGGCCGCCCGAAAGCGCTGAGCAAAGCGACGTGTGGGTTGTTGCATCGCGGCCGGCCTCAACGGTATTTCGCGTCGGCTGCCCGGCGTTGCGCGATCTCGCCTTCGTAGCGGTCGCCCACGGCCAGCAGCATGTCTTTGGTGAAGTACAGGTCGCCGCGCTTTTCGCCGTGGTATTCGAAGATGTGGGTTTCGACGATGGAATCGACCGGGCAGCTTTCTTCACAAAAGCCGCAGAAGATGCACTTGGTGAGGTCAATGTCGTAGCGCGTGGTGCGGCGCGAGCCGTCTTCGCGCTTTTCGCTTTCGATGGTGATCGCCATCGCTGGGCAGACCGCCTCGCACAGCTTGCAGGCGATGCAGCGCTCTTCACCGTTCTCATAACGGCGCAATGCATGCAGGCCGCGAAAACGCGGGCTGAGCGGTGTTTTTTCCTCTGGGAACTGCACGGTGATCTTGCGGGCGAAGAAGTACTTGCCCGTGATGCGCATGCCCTTGAACAGTTCCAATAACAGGAAGCTGGAGAGGAAGTCCTTGACGGCGGTAGCGCTCATGTTAGGGCCTGTCATCATATGAATCGCCCCTGCGCCGGGGTTGCAAGGGGTGCAGCGCTAGGCGCAGACCGCCGGTCGGGGTGCTTCCCCCGACCAAGGTCTGCAACGACGCGCGGTGCCCCTTGCAACCCCGGCCCTTCGGGTGGCACCCCAGAGCGGGTGCACTCGTCGTTGCAAATGCTCGCCGGGGGTCACCCCGGCTGTGCTTCGCGCCTAGATTGCACCCGTTCTGGGGTGCCACGCAGGGGTGATTCAATTGATGACAGGCCCTAGCTCGGCGAGCCGCTGGAGCCACAGGGCGCCTGACCTTGTATTGCGCCCCCTTGACCACGCAAACGCTGCGGGGCCCAGGTCAGTGGGTGGCCGACTTGTCCATCGCCAGCAAGCTCTCG
>JANOXU010000188.1:0-10964 GCA_031418595.1 Burkholderiales bacterium | reverse complement strand
ACAAATGAAAGCGATGGATTCGTTCGTCAGGCTAGGCGCAAACCACAGCCATAGCCTTTGCTATGGCGCGGATTTGCAACGACGCATGGCGGACGAAGACGCGGTTTCATGTATCGAAACTTCTGGATCGCAACACTAGGGCCATCAAAGCATAGGTTTCAGGCTCAGGCACGGCCACCGCCACCTCAACGGTCATTGGTGTCATCGTGCCGGTGAATGAACCTGCGGCAGAAAAGGTCAGCCCCGTGATGAAGGCCGTGGCGTTGGCCGGGTCGAGCATGGCGGAGGTTTCAATGCCGGTCACGGTGAACGCGCCCACGCCGCCTTCGGGGAAGAAGAACTGCACGCCCTGGTTGAGGCCAACGGATTGGGCGCCGGCCAGGGTGTTGAAGCTCAGTGTGTACTGGCCGTCGCCAATGTCGGGCAGCAGCACGGAACGGAAATTCGGGTCACCCGCACCGATGGCGTATTGGTAGCCGATGGCCACCAGCGGGTCGATGAAGGTGGTGCTCGACGGGCCGACGCTTTCAACTGCGAAGTTGTAGACGCCGGCATCGACGGTGGGCAAATGCACCGACAGCGGCGCGCCGGCGGCCAGCGGCGTGAATGAAAAGAACGAGTTCGAGCGGCGCAGGATCTGCGCGTTATTGTTGGTAAACGGCGCGTCGCCACGAGTGTCGATCAACTGGAAATTGATGGTGTAGTTGCCGCCCGTGGCCAGGGCCAGACCGCTGCTCAATGTAGCAGGCAGCGCGTACGAGCCTGCCGTGGGGTTGACGGCCACGCTGTGAATCACATCGACCTGCCCTGTCGCCGCATTGACCTTGCTTTTGTCGAACACATTGACCCGAATGGCATCCGGCGTGAAGCCAGCCGGAACGACCCACGATATCGTGGGCGTGCTGCCACTGCCGCTGACGGTGACCGACACCGGAAACGGCACCTTCTGCTCGGCGCCGAACAAGGTGGGCGTGGCCACCGAAAGGGTGTCGGCGCCGCGCGCGAAGTTGAGCGTCCACGCCCCGAGCCGACTGGCTGAAAACGCCGGCGCTCCGGCGCAAAAGCCGGCGTTGACGGTGAGCGGGCTGCACAGGAACGGGGCGACACTGAAACCCGTGGGCGCGTACGAGAAGCCCATCGACACGCCTGCCGAGCCGCCGGCAATGTCGGCCCCCAGTTGCACCCGGTCACCGGGCGTCAAGCTCACATCATTGGCACCGCGCGTGTCGCGGAAGATGTTGATGGTGTTGGGCACCAGCGAAATTGGCTGCGCCACGGCGCACGGGGCGGCAGCGAGCAAGGCCCCCATCGTGGCCAGCAGCGGCAAGGTGGGCAGCAGGTGCTTCATGGTTAGCCTTCTTCGGATTGGCGATGTTGGAAGGCCAGCATAGGCGCCCGTCCAGGAATGACCCTCCCCAATTCATATGAGAAACACGCGGCACTCACCCGAAGTGCTGGTGCAACAACTCCGACAGCAACACCAGGTTTTGCTCCAGCAGCGGCCCGCGCGCGCGCTGCGCCGAGGTGGCCAGCCACAACTTGCTGCTCAACCCGGGGCGCCCCCTCGCATCGCCAATCGGCCGGGCCTGCAACCGCGCCTCATGTTCGCTGCCGCGCAGCGCGTTCAGGCTCAGCACCGCGTGCATGGGCCCCTGCGCCGCCAGCTCCAACATGGCGGCCACGCTTTCGATCTCCAGCGCCACGCGGGCGCGGGCGCCCACGCCGGCCAAGGCCGCCTCCAGCAGCATGCGTATCGAATGCGGCCGGCTGGGAATGACCAACTCACACTTTGCTAACTGTTCAAGTGAGACGGCCGAGCCGAGCAAACGCCGAGCACCCGCCTTGCGGCGCGACACCAGGTACAGCGGTTCGTCCAGCACCGGCTGCAAGTCGATCAAGGGCGAGGGCGTGACGTTGTAGACCACCGCGCAATCGACCCGCCCGCTGGCCAGCCATTCCAGCGCATAGGCGCTCAAGGTTTCCACCACGCTCAACTGCGCGCCCGGGAAACGCTGGCGAAACGCCGCCACCAGCGGCGTGGTGAGCCGGCGCCCCACGGTGGGCGGCAGCGCCAGCGTGATGCGGCCGGTGGCGGCGCCGCGCTGCGCTTCCAGATCGAGCCGCGCGCGCTGCACTTGCAGCAAGAGGCCGCGCGCATGCTCCAGCAAGTGCTGCCCGGCCGGTGTGAGCGTGGCGCCGCGGCCGTTGCGCAGCAGCAAGGGTTGGCGCAGCTCCACTTCGAGCAAGCGTACCTGCCGGCTCAGTGCCGGCTGCGCCACGTGCAGCACGGCCGCGGCGCGGGTGAAGCCGCCCAGTTCAGCCACCTGCACGAAGTATTCAAGCTGCTTGAGGTCCATGCCGTAAGCGAATAGCTGCTAGATGAGCCATGCCATTGATGAATGCTTGATCTTATTCAAGAATCCCGCCTCGCCTCGCCTCGCCGGCCTGCCGCGTGCGCCAGCAAAATCATCCGCCCACCGAACCAGCTCACCAAACTACAAGGAGGCGCCTGTGATCATCGACTGCCACGGCCACTACACCACCGCACCCAAAGCGCTGGAAACCTGGCGCAACGCGCAAGTCGCCGGCATCAAAGACCCGGCACTCAAGCCGCGCGTGGCCGACTTGAAAATCAGCGACGACGAGCTGCGCGAAACCATCGAATCAAACCAGCTCAAGCTGATGAAGGAACGCGGCAGCGACCTCACGCTGTTCAGCCCGCGCGCCAGCTTCATGGCCCACCACATTGGCGACTTTGAGGTGAGCAGCACCTGGGCGGCCATCTGCAACGAGCTGTGCTACCGCGTGGCGCAACTCTTCCCGGCGCACTTCGCGCCCGTGGCCATGCTGCCGCAAAGCCCGGGGGTGGACCCGGCGAGTTGCATCCCCGAGCTGGTGAAGTGCGTGCAGCAGTTCGGCAACGTGGGCATCAACCTCAACCCCGACCCTTCCGGCGGGCACTGGACCTCGCCCTCACTGACTGACAAGCATTGGTACCCCATCTACGAAAAGATGGTGGAGTACGACATCCCGGCCATGGTGCACGTCAGCACCAGTTGCAACGCCTGCTTCCACACCACGGGTGCGCACTACATCAACGCCGACACCACCGCCTTCATGCAGATGCTGGAAGGCGACTTGTTCAAGGACTTCCCCACACTGCGCTTCATCATCCCGCATGGCGGCGGCGCCGCGCCTTACCACTGGGGCCGCTACAAGGGCCTGGCGCAAATGCTGAAGAAGCCCCACATCAACGAGCACCTGCTGCACAACGTGTACTTCGACACCTGCGTCTATCACCAGCCGGGCATTGATTTGCTGACCAAGGTGATCCCGGTCAAGAACGTGATGTTCGCCAGCGAGATGATCGGCGCGGTACGCGACATCGACCCCGACACCGGCTTTCAGTACGACGACACCAAGCGCTACATCGAGGCCGCCGCGCTCACGGCCGCTGAGCGCCAGGCCATCTACGAAGGCAATGCGCGGCGCGTGTTCCCGCGCTTGGATGCACAACTCAAAGCTAAGGGGCTGTAGCCATGTTTGAACTCGGAGTCGTCTACCGCAACATCACCCGCGCCGACGCCGCTGTGGCCGATGCTTTGGCGCCACTGGGCAGCGCCACCGTGCATGAAGCCATGGGCCGCGTGGGCCTGATGCACACGTGCATGCGGCCCATCTACACCGGCGCGCAGGTCTCGGGCACGGCCGTCACCGTGCTGGTGCACCCGGGCGACAACTGGATGCTGCATGTTGCGGCCGAGCAGATCCGCCCGGGCGATGTGGTGGTGGTGGCCTGCACCGCCCCCAACACCGACGGTTTTTTCGGTGACCTGCTGGCCACCAGCTTCAAGGCGCGCGGCGCGCGCGCGCTCATCATCGACGCCGGCTGCCGCGACGTGAAGACACTCACCGAGATGGCCTTCCCCGTGTGGAGCAAGGCCATCAGCAGCAAGGGCACGGTGAAGTCCACACTCGGCTCGGTGAACATCCCGGTAGTCTGTGCCGGCATGCTGGTCACACCCGGCGACGTGGTGGTGGCCGATGATGACGGCGTGGTGGTGGTGCCGCGCGCCCAGGCCGCCAAGACCCTGGCTGCAGCCACCGAGCGCGAGGCCAACGAAGGCGCCAAGCGCGCCAAGCTGGCCACCGGCATCTTGGGCTTGGACATGTACAACATGCGGCCCGGGCTTGAGAAAGCTGGCCTCAAGTACATCGACTGACCATGTCCGTTGCATTCATCGGTTATGGCGAGGTCGGCCGCACGCTGGCCGAAGACCTGCGCGCTCAGGGCGTGGTGGTGTGCGCCCACGACATCAAACAGCACACTGAAGCGGGCATTGCCATGCGCGCCAACGCGGCGCAGCACGCCGTGGTGCTGGCGCGTTCGCATGTGGCAGCGGTGCAGCAGGCTGAGCTGGTGATTTCATGTGTGACGGCGAGCCAGACCGTTGCCGTGGCCCAGGCCTGCGCGCCAGGCTTGCGCGCGGGCAGCTACTTTCTCGACTTCAACTCCGCCTCGCCCGGCGCCAAGATCGCCGCGGCCGCGCTGGTGAACGCCAGCGGCGCGCGCTACGTGGAAGGCGCGGTGATGACCTCGCTGCCGCCCTACCGCATCAAGGTGCCATTGCTGCTGGGCGGGCCCGATGCGGCAGCGCTGTTGCCCAGGCTTGAGGCACTGGGTTTCAAAGCCAAGGTGGCGAGCGAAAAGCTCGGCGTGGCCTCGGCCACCAAGATGTGTCGCAGCGTGATGATCAAAGGGCTGGAGGCCATGGTCATTGAAAGCTTCACGGCGGCGCGTGCCTATGGAGTGGAAGACGCGGTTCTGGCTTCGTTGCAAGAAACCTTTCCCAGTATTGATTGGGAAAAGCAGGGCGCGTACTTCTTTCAGCGGGTCATTGAACATGGCCGCCGGCGCAGTGAAGAAGTGTTTGAGGTGGCGCAAACGGTGCGCGACGCCGGCCTGCAAGCCTTCAGCTCAAGCGGCACCGCACAGCGCCAGGCCGAAGTGGCCGATTGGGCCGATGCCGGCTGGTTTGGCGCCAAGGGCGACGCCGGCTTTGCGCGCAGCAGCGATTGGCGCGTGGAAGCTGACCGCATCCTGGCCCATTTGAAGAAAGCAAGACATGACGTTTGAGAAAACTCCCGGCTGGCTCGATTGGTACGCCGGCCCCACCAAACCCCAATTCAAGGTGCCGCCCGGCAGCGTCGATGCGCACTGCCATGTCTTCGGCCCAGGCCATGAATTCCCCTTCGCGCCCGAGCGCAAGTACACGCCCTGCGATGCCAGCAAGCAGCAGCTTTATGCCCTGCGCGACCATCTCGGCTTTGCCCGCAACGTGGTGGTTCAGGCTACCTGCCACGGCGCTGACAACAGGGCCATGGTGGATGCCTGTGCCTCATCCAACGGCAAGGCGCGCGGCGTGGCCACGGTGCGGCGCAGCGTGACAGACCGCGAGCTGCAAGACATGCATGCGGCCGGTGTGCGCGGCGTGCGCTTCAATTTCGTCAAGCGCCTGGTCGACTTCACGCCCAAAGACGAGCTGATGGAGATTGCCGCACGCATCAAGCCCTTAGGTTGGCATGTGGTGATCTACTTCGAGGCAGTGGACCTGCCCGAGCTGTGGGACTTTTTCGCCACCTTGCCCACCACCGTGGTGGTCGACCACATGGGCCGGCCCGATGTGAGCTTGCCGGTTGATGGGCCGCAGTTCCAGCTCTTCGTCAAACTCATGAGCGAGCACCACAACATCTGGAGCAAGGTCAGTTGCCCCGAACGTTTGAGCGTTGCCGGCCCGAACGCGCTGAACGGCGAACGCGCGGCCTACCGCGACGTGGTGCCATTCGCCAAACGCATCGTCGATACCTTCCCTGACCGCGTGCTCTGGGGCACCGATTGGCCTCACCCCAACTTGAAGAACCACATGCCCGACGACGGCTTGCTGGTCGACTTCATTCCCCACATCGCCACCACGCCCGTGCTGCAACACAAGCTGTTGGTGGCCAACCCGATGAAGCTGTATTGGCCTGAAGAAGCCTGAACTGGAAACACTTGATGAACAAGCTTTCACTCTTGACCCTGACCAGCCTGCTGGCAGCCTGCACCGCACCCGGCCCGCTGATGCCCTTGGCCGGCGCCGATGCGCAAGCCACCTGCACCGGTATGCAAGGCGCCACGTTCAGCGCTGCCACCATGCTGCTGCCCAGCGGTGCTGCAAGCATTCATTCAGCCACTTGGCAGGCCGCCAGCGCCGTGGCGGTGGCTGAGCGCGCCAACACACCGGCCGCCCGCATCACACCGGCAGCGCCCGCGTTTTGCAAGGTGCAGGGGCACATTGCGCCGTTCAGCGCTGGCGCGCCGCCCATCAACTTCCAGGTTAACCTGCCAGCGCAGTGGAACGGCCGCAGCCTGCAATTCGGCGGCGGCGGCTTCAACGGCGTGCTCGTCACCGGCCAGGCCCTGCCGCCGGCTGCGCGCTTTGACGAGCCCGGTCCGCTGGCCAGCGGCTACGCCACCGTGGGCACCGATTCCGGCCACCAGCTCAAGCCCGGCGAGGCGCCGCAGGCCTTTGCCGCGAACGAAGAAGCCTTCGTCAACTTTGCCCACGCTTCGTACAAAAAGGTGCGCGAACTCTCGGTGGCCATCATGAAGCAGGCTTACGGCCGCGCGCCCGAGAAGCTGTACTTCATGGGCAGCAGCGAAGGCGGGCGCGAGGGCCTGACCATGGCGCAGCGCTACCCCGAAGCGTTTGACGGCATCTTCAGCCGCGTGCCGGTGGTCAACTGGACCGGCCTGATGCATGTGAGCAACCGCGCCGGCCTGGTGACCATGGGCGACGCCTGGCTGGGCCCGGCCCAGGTGAAGCTGATGCACGACGCCGTGCTGGCCGTCTGCGACGCGCGCGACGGTGTGCAAGACGGCATCGTTTCCGACCCTGTGGGCTGCAAGCGGCAGTTTGAAGTGGCCAGCCTGCGCTGCACGCCCAGCGCACCGCCCGATGCCTGCTTGAACGAGGCGCAGATTCGCGCCGTGTTAACGATTCATTCGGCCTACCGCTTCCCGTTCGATCTGGCCAACGGCGTCAACACTTATCCGGGCTGGGGCATTTCGGGCGAGAACACGCCGCCATCGGGCTCCACGGGCGGCTGGCGTGCCTGGACCATGGGGGCCTCGGCGCCGACCCAACCGGCCAAGCCCGACAACGCCATCAGTTGGCTCTACGGCAGCGGTGCGCTGCGTCACATCTTCGCGCGCGACACCAACTTCGACGTGACAAAGTACAAGCCTGAAGACCATGCCGCCCGCGTGCGCGAGGTCTCTGCGCTGATGGATGCCACCAACCCAGACTTGAGCGCATTCCATGCCCGCGGCGGCAAGCTGATCGTCATGGAATACATGGCCGACTACGCCCAGAGCCCTTATGCCGGCATTCAATACGTTGAGTCGGTGCAGGCGCGCATGGGCAAGCCCACCACCGCCCAGTTCCTGCGGCTGTACACCGTGCCCGGTGTGGACCATGTGGGCAGCGGCGCGCCGGCCAACGTGAACATGCTGGGCGCCTTGGCCGATTGGGTGGAACGGGGCAAAGCGCCCGTGGGTTTGACCGTGGTGGAACAGACCGCGCAAGCCCCTTTCACCGTGAACCGCGCGCGCCCGCTTTGCGAATGGCCGCTTGTGCCGCGCTACCGCAATGGCGATGTGAACACCGCCGCCAGCTTTGCCTGCGCACCTTGAACCGAAGTTCAACATGGCCCTGAACAAACCCTATCTCGATGTGCCCGGCACCACGATCTTCGATGCCGAGCAAAGCCGCCTGGGCTACCACCTGAACCAGTTCTGCATGAGCCTGATGAAGGCCGATAACCGCGCCCGCTTCAAGACTAACGAAAGAGAATACCTGAATGAATGGCCCATGACCGAAGAGCAGAAACAGGCCGTGTTGGCGCGCGACCTGAACTGGTGCATCCGCCTGGGCGGCAACATCTACTTCCTGGCCAAGATCGGCGCCACCGATGGCAAGAGCTTCCAACAAATGGCCGGCAGCATGACCGGCATGACCGAAGAGGAATACCGCAACATGATGATCGCCGGCGGCCGTTCGGTTGAAGGCAACCGCTACGTGGGCGAAGACGGCACGGCCCAAGCGCACCGCCAACCGCAAGGCGCGGCGGGGCAGAAAGTGAGCCACTGAAATGGCCCGCATCAGCGCATCCGTCTACACCAGCCACGTGCCCGCCATCGGCGCGGCCATCGACCTGGGCAAGACCCACGAACCCTATTGGCAGCCGCTGTTCAAGGGCTACGAATTTTCCAAGGAGTGGATGAAGGCCAACCAGCCCGACGTCATCTTCCTGGTCTTCAACGACCATGCCACGGCCTTCAGCCTGGAGATGATTCCCACCTTCGCCATCGGCACCGCGGCGCAATACCAGCCGGCCGACGAAGGCTGGGGGCCGCGGCCGGTGCCGGTGGTTCAAGGGCACCCGGACCTGGCCTCGCACATCGCGCAAAGTGTGATTCAAGACGACTTCGACCTGACCATCGTGAACAAGATGGATGTCGATCATGGCTTGACCGTTCCGTTAAACCTGCTGTGCGGCTCACCCGCGCAGTGGCCCTGCCCCGTGATCCCGTTTGCGGTGAACGTGGTGCAGTACCCGGTGCCTTCGGGCAAGCGTTGCTTCCAGCTTGGCCAGGCCATCGGCCGCGCCATTGCGAGTTACGACGAGCCGCTGAACGTGCACATCTGGGGCACCGGTGGCATGAGCCACCAGTTGCAGGGCCCGCGCGCCGGGTTGATCAACCGCGAGTGGGACAGCCGCTTTCTTGACCGGCTGATCAGCGAGCCCGCAGCACTGGCGCAAGTGCCGCACATCGACTACGTGCGCGAAGCGGGCAGCGAAGGCATCGAACTGGTGATGTGGCTCATCGCGCGCGGCGCGATGTCTGATTGCGCCCGTGGTGCCGTGGGCAGCACGCCGCCCAGAGTGGCGCACCGTTTCTATCACGTGCCGGCATCGAACACGGCCGTGGGGCACCTCATCCTGGAGAACCAAGCATGACGATCAAAGTTGCCCTCGCCGGCGCCGGCGCCTTCGGCATCAAGCACCTCGACGCCATTAAACTGATCGACGAGGTGGAAGTCATCTCACTCGTTAGCCGCGACTTGACCAAAACGCAGCAAGTCGCAGAGAAGTACGGCATCAAGCATGTGAGCACCGAGCTGGCTGACAGCCTGGCCATCAAGGAAGTGGACGCCGTGATCCTGTGCACGCCCACGCAAATGCACGCCGCTCAGGCCGTGGCCTGCATGAAGGCGGGCAAGCATGTGCAGGTGGAAATCCCCCTGGCCGACAGCCTGCGCGACGCTTACCGCGTGGTGCAGATGCAGGAGAACACGGGTCTCGTGGCCATGTGCGGCCACACGCGGCGCTTCAACCCCAGCCACCAGTTCGTTCACAACCGAATCGTGGCCGGCGAGTTCAACATCCAGCAGTTGGATGTGCAGACCTACTTCTTCCGCCGCAGCAACATGAACGCCCTGGGCCAGGCGCGCAGTTGGACCGACCATTTGCTGTGGCACCACGCCGCGCACACGGTTGATTTGTTCGCCTACCAGGCGCGCAGCCCCATCGCTCGTGCCAACGCCATCCAGGGGCCGATCCATCCGGCCCTTGGCATAGCCATGGACATGAGCATCCAGCTCAAGGCGGCGAACGGCGCGATCTGCACGCTGAGCTTGAGCTTCAACAACGACGGGCCGCTGGGCACCTACTTCCGCTACATCGGCGACACGGGCACCTACCTCGCCCGCTATGACGATTTGTTCAACGGCAAGGAAGAGAAGATCGATGTCTCGAAAGTAGCCGTCTCGATGAACGGCATCGAGCTGCAAGACCGCGAGTTCTTCGCCGCCATCAAGGATCAGCGCGAACCCAATGCCAGCGTGGCGCAGGTGCTGCCTTGCTATGAAATCCTGCATCAGTTGGAAACGCAGCTCAACGGCTGAACCGCTAGCATGGCGTCAAGGAGTGCAGCATGGCCACGCAGACCGACAACCTCATCCTCGAACACCTGCGGCACATTCGCGGCCGCGTCGATCAGATCGCCGATGACATGCCCGATCTAAAGCACCGCCTGTCCGGGCTTGAGTCTGGCATGGTGGCCGTGAAGCGGGATCTCGCGTCGGGTGACGAGACCGACGCACGCCAGCAAGTCAGCCTGGACAAGTTGGTTGAGCGCATCTCGCGCATCGAAAAGCGCCTTGAGCTTTCCTGAACTGGGCGCTATGCGGCGCCGCATCGGCCCCTTCAGCGTCTCGCCCATCGGCCTGGGCTGCATGAACCTGAGCCATGCCTATGGCAAACCGCCCACGGCCGAGCAAGGCGAACAGGTGCTGAAGGCCGCGCTGGATGCCGGCGTGACGCTGTTCGACACCGCGGCGTTGTATGGCTTCGGCGCCAACGAAACCCTGCTCGGCCGGGTGCTCAAGAGCGAGCGCCGGCGCATCACGCTGTGCAGCAAGGGTGGCATGGCCGGCGTGCAGTTTGACGACGGCATGAAGCGCGTGATCGACGGCACGCCCCAGGCCATTCGGCGCCACTGCGAAGACAGCCTGCGCCGGCTGCAAACCGATGTCATCGACCTGTACTACCTGCACCGCTGGCACAAGGCCGTGCCGATTGAAGACAGCGTGGGCGAAATGAGCCGGCTGCTTGAGCAAGGCAAGGTGCGTGCCTTGGGTTTGAGCGAAGTGAGTGCCGCCACGCTGCACCGCGCGCACGCCGTTCACCCCATCAGCGCGGTGCAAACGGAGTACTCACTGTGGACGCGCAACCCCGAAATTGCGGTGCTCCAAGCCTGCAAGGAAATCGGCGCCGCTTTCGTGGCGTTCAGCCCGGTGGCGCGCGCCTTTCTCACCGGCACGCTGCGCAGCGTGAGCGGCCTGCACGACAAGGACATC
>JANOXU010000187.1:0-18580 GCA_031418595.1 Burkholderiales bacterium | reverse complement strand
GTTGACTTCACGCCCGCTTGCGCACTTGCTGCACCAGAAAGTCCACCACCTGCAAGGCGCCTTCGTTGCTGCCGGCCAGGCTGGCCGAGGTGACGAAGCGGCCGTGCACGCCCAGCGTGGGCACGCTGTCGATGCGGTAGGCCTCGGCCAGTTGCTTCGATTGGCGCGAGCGCGTTTGCACGGTGAAGGACTTGAAGGCGTCGGCGAACTTCGCCCCGTCAACCCCATTGGCGGCCATGAAGGCCACGATGTCGGCTTCTTTGTCCAGGCGCAGCTTCTGGCCGTGCAAGGCGTTGAACACCTTGCGGTGCACGGTGCCCACCAAGCCCAGCGTTTCAAGGGCAAAGTAGATGCGGCCATGGGTTTCGTGGATGGCGCCAAACGCCACCGGCGAGCGGCGCAGCACCACATCGGGCGGCAACTGTTTGGCCCAGGCTTCCAGCGTGGGCTCCAGCGCATGGCAGTGCGGGCAGCCGTACCAGAAAAATTCCACCACCTCCACCTTGCCGTCTGCGGCCTGCACCGCCGCGGGTTGCTGCAGCCGGGTGTAGTGCTTGCCTTCAACCGGGCCGCCCTGGGCCTGGGCTGGCTGGCCTAACACCAGCGTGCAGCCGGCAGTGGCCAGGCCCAATGAAAAGTCGCGTCGCTTCATGGTCATTCTTGCCCTCAACGTTGAACATGCACCAGCGCGGCGTCCACACCGCCGGCCACGAGTTTGTCGCGCAGCGCCTCGGCACCTTCTTTGTTTTCGAAGGGGCCGATGCGCACACGGAACATCGTGCGGCCGGACTGTTCACGCTCGGTGACCTTGGCGCGCACATCCATCAGGGCCAGGCGCGCGCGTTGGGCTTCAGCATCTTCTTCGCGCACATAGGCGCCGGCCTGCACGAAGTAGGACAACGCATTCGACGCCGCGGCCGTGGACTTGGCCATCGGCACCGCCGCTTCGGCCGCGCCACCTGGCACGCTCTGGCCGGCCAGGATGGCGCCCGGGTCGCGCGGCGCGCGCGCAGGCACGGGCGTGGGCGGCACCAGCGCCACGCCAGCCGCGGCGCTCGGGGCGGTGGCCGGCGCCATGGCGGGGGGCCGCGCACCGGCTTTGCCCGCCAGCGGCGCATTCGGATCCCAGTTGCGGTTGCGTTCGGTTTCGGCCTGGTCTTGCTCGGCCGTGCGCTGGGGCACCTTGTTGACGAAGGGCACCGGCACCTTGGCGATGTACAGCGCCACGCCCAGCGCGGCCACCAGGCCGACCAGCACGCCCACCACGATGCCCAGGATGAAGCCGCCGCGTTGCTGGTTTTTCATGTCACTTGTTCCTGCGCCGGCGCGGCTTCGCGCTGCATGGCGTTGGGTGCGCTCACGCCCAACAAGGCCAGGCCGTTGCGCAGCACCTGGCGGGTGGCCGCGAGCAAGGCCATGCGCGCCGCAGCCAGGCCCTCATCTGCCACCAAAAAGCGTTCGGCAGCGTAATAACTGTGGAATGCAGCGGACAGGTCGCGCAGGTAAAAAGCCACATCGTGCGGGGCCAGCTCTGCCGCGGCGCGGGCCAGCATCTCGGGGTACTCGGCCAGGCGCAGCATCAGCGCCAGCTCAGTGGGGGCCACCAGCAATGCCAGGTCGCCCTGGCCCAGCGCCGCCTCACCGGGCGCGTACTGCGCCAGCACCGAGCAGATGCGCGCATGCGCGTACTGCACGTAGAACACCGGGTTGTCGTCGCTGGCCTTCAGCGCCAAGTCGATGTCGAAGATGAACTCGGTGTCGGCCTTGCGGCTGGCCATGAAGAAGCGCACCGCGTCGCGGCTGGTCCAGTCGATCAGGTCGCGCAGGGTGACGTAGCGGCCGTCGCGCTTGGAGATCTTCACCTCCTGCCCGCCGCGCATCACGGTGACCATCTTGTGCAGCAGGTAGTCGGGGTAGCCCGGCGGCACGCCCAGGTTGGCGGCCTGCAAGCCGGCGCGCACGCGGGCGATAGTGCCGTGGTGGTCGCTGCCCTGCACGTTCACCACCTTGGTGAAGCCGCGCTCGAACTTGTTCAGGTGGTAGGCCACGTCGGGCACGAAGTAGGTGTACTGGGCTTCGGCGGTGCCGATGGCATCGGGCGCCGACTTGCGCCCGTCACTGCCGGCAGGCGCCGACTTCCTCATCACCCGGTCTTTGTCGTCGCCGTACTCGGTGCTGCGCAACCACAGTGCGCCGCCTTCCTCGAAAGTCTTGCCCGCCGCAATGAGGCGCTTGACGGTGTCGTCAACCCGCCCGCTGCTGTACAGGCTGGACTCCAGGAAGTAGTGGTCGAAGCGCACCCCGAACGCCTGCAGATCCAGGTCTTGCTCGTGGCGCAACCAGGCCACGGCGAATTGGCGCATGCCATCGACATCGTCCGCATCGCCTGAAGCGCTGAAGCTGCGGTCGTCGGCGCGCACGGTGTGGCGCTGCATGAAGGCCTGGGCGATGTCGGCGATGTACTCGCCGTTGTAGGCCGCTTGCGGCCATTGCTCATCGTCCGGTTTCAAACCCTTGATGCGGGCTTGCACTGAAGCGGCCAGGTTGGCGATCTGCACCCCGGCGTCGTTGTAATAGAACTCGCGCTGCACCTGCCAGCCCTGGGCGTCGAACAGGTTGCACAGGCTGTCGCCCAGCGCCGCCTGGCGGCCGTGGCCCACGTGCAGCGGGCCGGTGGGGTTGGCCGAGACAAACTCCACCATCAGCTTGCCGCCATGCGGGGCCTGCCGGCCAAAAGCGGCGCCCGCGGCCAGCACCTCACGCACCACGGCTTGCTTGGCCGCCGGGGCCAGGCGCAGATTGATGAAACCCGGGCCGGCGATTTCGATGCCCTGCAGCCAGCGCAGCGCAGCGGGGGTTTTCTCAAACGCCGCCACCAGGCTTTGCGCCAGCTCGCGCGGGTTCTTCTTCAACGCCTTGGCCAGCGGCATGGCCGCGGTGATGGCCAGGTCGCCGTGGCTGGCCTGGCGGGGCAACTCGAACGCCGCCTGGAGCGCCGCGCCGGGCGCCAGGGCAGCCAGGGTGGACTCCAGCGCCTGCAACAGATCCTGCTTGGCTTGAATCATGCAGGGATTCTACGTTTGGGCCCTGTCAACTGGCCCGCCAGCACGGGTTTGTGCAGGGTTGCCGGCCTTGTTTGCGCGACCACTGCGTGGGCCTGGCCGCCAAACTCGGCGCCAACCATGTCCAAAAACCCAACTGCCCCCCTGCCCACCCTGCCCGCACCGCTGGACGGCCCGCCGCTGCCGGCCCAGATTGGCAAGTACCGTGTGCTAGCGCGCCTGGGCGAGGGCGCGACCAGCGAAGTGTTCCTGGCCCACGACCCTTTCAACCAGCGCGACGTGGCCATCAAGCGCGTGCGCCGGCTGGAAAGCCTGGACGCCAGCGACGGCCACTACCGCGACCATTTCTTCGCCGCCGAGGCGGCGCTGGTGGGCCGCTTGAACCACCCCAACGTGGTGCAGATCTTCGACGCCGTGGACGACCCCGCCGAGCCCTACCTGGTGATGGAGTACGTGCCCGGCGTGACCCTGCGCCGCTATTGCCGGCCAGACGCCTTGTTGCCGCTGGAGCAGGTGGTGGAAATTGGCTTCAAGTGCGCCATGGCCTTGGGCTATGTCTTTCGCCAAGGGCTGATTCACCGTGATGTGAAGCCGGCCAATGTGCTGGCCATCACCCGCAACGAGCTGGTGGTGGATGTGAAGCTCAGCGACTTCGGCAGCGTGCTCAACCTTGAGGCCGACCGAACACAGGTCTTTCGCGTTGGCTCGCTGGCCTATATGTCGCCCGAGCAGTTGAACGGCGATGCGCTCGATGCGCGCGCCGACATGTACGCGCTGGCGGCCGTGCTGTACCACTTGATCGCCGGGCGCGCGCCGTTTGATGCCGCGCGCCAGCCGGCGTTGATGCATCAGATTTACCACGCCGCCCCGGCGCCGTTGCAAGGCCTGCGTGAAGGCGTGAGCCCGCGACTGGCCGGCTTGATCAACCAGGGCCTGGCCAAAAAACGCGAAGACCGGCCGGCGAACTGGGACGAATTCGCCCAGGCCCTGGCCACGTTGGTGGCCAATGGAGACGTGCCGCGTGGCCCGCTGCAAGGCGTGCTCGATTCCGAGCGCTTCAGCCTGCTGCGCAGCTTGGAGTTCTTTGCCGGCTTTGGTGATGTGGAACTGTGGGAAGTGGTGCACCGCGCCCAGTGGCAGCGCTTCGGTTTCGGTGAGGCGCTGTTCAAGAAAGGCGAAAACGGCGACCGCTTTCACATCATTGCCCAAGGACAGGTGGATGTGTTTCGTGACGGCGCGCGGGTGGCCCAGCTTGGCGCCGGCACCTCGGTGGGTGAGATGGCGTACCTGGCGCCGAACGCTGAACTGCGCCTGCACCAGGCCGATGTGATCGTGGCCCAAGCTGCGGCCACGGTGTCGTTCACGCCGCACACGCTGATGCAGCTTGGCCTGGGTACGCAGCGGCTGTTCGACGCCGCCTTCATCAAGGTGCTGGTGCGCCGGCTGCACGCCGCGCATGAAAGCCTGGCGCACCCGCGGCGCATTCTTTAGCAGCCTGTAGTCGCCACCGCCTGGCCTTGCGTTCAGGCCTTGCCGCGCCGCGCGCAACCTGCTGCAATCCGGCCCGGCTTTGGCCACCCACACCATCCATTCGGAGAGCAAACCATGAAGACCCTCATTTCAGCCGCATTCATCAGCTTGAGCCTCATCGCCGGCAGCGCCGTGGCTGCCGAACCCACCAAACAGCAAAGCAAGATGGGCGAGTGCAACAAAGACGCCGGCGAGAAGAAAGGCGACGAGCGCAAGGCGTTCATGAAGACCTGCCTGTCGGCCAAGAAGGCCACCCAGCAAGACAAGATGAAGACCTGCAACGCCGACGCCAAGGGCAAGACGGGCGACGTGCGCAAGACCTTCATGAAGGAATGCTTGAGCAAGTGAGGCCCTGCGCCATGAAGAGCCCGGCACCGGCCGGGCTTTTTTCATGGCCCGGCGCTGTTCGCCGCCTAGTTTGCCGCCGTGGGGTGCCAGTAGCCGGCTTCGCCATAGGTGAGCTTGAGGAAGTCGATCCACAAGCGCACGCGCAACGGCAGGTGTTTGCGCTGCGCAAACACGGCGTAGATGCCGTTGGGTGGTGCGGCAAATTCCTCAAGCACGGCCACCAGGCGGCCCGCGGCGATGTCGTCTTCCACCTCCCAGGTGCTGCGCCAGGCCAGGCCCAGCCCCTGCACGGCCCAGTCGTGCAAGACCTCGCCGTCACTGCAATCCAGCCGCCCGCCCGGGCGCAGGTGGGTCACTTCACTTTCCACCTTGAAGGCCCAGCCGCGGCTTTGGCCAGCGTCGGATGACAGCATCAGGCATTCATGCCGCACCAATTCGCTGGGGTGGGCCGGGGTGCCGGCGCGCGCCAAGTAGGCCGGTGCGGCCACGCACAGGCGGCGGTTGTCGGCCAGGCGCAGGCTGACCAGGCGGCTGTCAGGCAGGTCGCCCACCCGCACGGCGCAATCCACCCCGTCGTTGACGATGTCCACCATGCGGTCGCTCAAGCTCAGCGACAGGCTCACTTCCGGGTGCTGGGCCAGAAACCGCGGCACCAGGGGGGCGACATGGCGGCGCCCGAAGCCGGCCGGTGCGGTGACCCGAACATGCCCACTGGCCTTCAGGCCGCCAGCCATGACATTGGCTTCAGCATTGGATAAATCGGCAAGCAAGCGCTGGCAGTCTTCAAGAAATGCGCTGCCTTCGTGGGTCAGCGTGATGCGCCGGGTGGTGCGCACAAACAGCTTCACGCCCAGGCGCTCTTCCAAGGCATCGATGCGCCGGCCCACCACGGCCGGGGCCACGCCGTCGGCCAGCGCGGCGGCAGTCAGACTGCCGCGGGTGGCCACGGCAACAAAAGACTCGATCTGCTTCAACTTGGGCATGAGCAAAGATTACGCCTGCCTGCGTCAGTGATCAACCAATAATCAATGGATTTCACCGCATTGCGTGGTGGAAATACCCAGGCCTGTGCATGAAACGCATCAATACAAACGGGCAATGCGGCTTAATCATCGTCTCGGTATCGAATAAATTCACGCCATGAATTTCACCGCCCCGCCCCTGCGCGCCGTGTTGTTCGACGCCTACGGCACGCTGTTCGATGTCTACAGCGTGGCGGCCCTGGCCGAAGAACTCTTCCCCGGCCAAGGCCAGGCCTTGAGCCTGCTGTGGCGCGACAAGCAGATCGAATACACGCGACTGGTGTCGATGGCCGGGCGCTACCAGCCGTTTTGGGCGCTCACCCGCCACGGCCTGCGCTTTGCGGCCCAGCGCCTGGGCCTGGTGTTGGACGCTGCGGCCGAAGCGCGCTTGATGGCGCAGTACCGCCAGTTGACGCCATTTGCTGAAAACCGCGCTGTGCTGGAAGAGTTGGCCCGGCGCGGCGTGCCCACCGGCGTGCTGAGCAACGGCGACCCGGACATGCTGAGTGCGGCCGTTGCCAGCGCCGGCTTCAGCGGCTTGCTGGGCCATGTGCTGAGCGTGCACGAACTGCAAAAATACAAACCCGAACCGGCGGTGTATGCGCTGGGGCCGGCAGCCTTTGGCGTGCCGGCAAGTGAGATTTTGTTCGTCAGCAGCAATGGCTGGGACGCCATCGGCGCCACCTGGTTTGGCTACACCACCTTGTGGGTCAACCGCGCCGGCTTGCCGCTCGACCCACTGGGCACCCCACCCACCCGCACCGGCAGCAGCCTGCGCGACGTGCTCGGCTTCTTTTGATCCTTCCCACCCACACCGCACCATGACCGAACGCACCACCGAACGCACCACCCTGCACCAACTGCAGGTCGCCACCGAACTGCAACGTTTCATCGACGAGCGCGTGCTGCCCGGCAGCGGCATCAAGCCGGCCGCGTTTTGGCGCGGCTTCAATGACATCGTGGCCGAGCTGGCGCCGAAGAACGCGCAACTGCTGGGCGAGCGCGAACGGCTGCAAACCGAACTCGACCAATGGCATCGCGCCCACCCCGGGCCGGTGACGAAGCGTGCCGCTTACCGCGCTCATCTGCGCAGAATCGGCTACCTGGTGCCGGTGCCCGCAGTCGTGAAGGCCGGCAGCCGGCAAGTCGACCAGGAAATCGCCGTGCAGGCCGGCCCGCAGTTGGTGGTGCCCATCACCAACGCGCGCTATGCGCTCAACGCCGCCAATGCGCGCTGGGGCTCGCTGTACGACGCGCTGTACGGCACCGACGTGCTGCCCGAAACCGATGGCGCCAGTAAGGCCGGCGCCTACAACCCGGTGCGCGGTGCCAAGGTGATCGAGTACGCGCGCCATGTGCTCGACCGTTGTGCGCCGCTGCAGGCCGGCTCGCATGTCGATGCTTGCGGCTACCGCGTGGCCGGGGGCCAACTGGTCGTGGCGCTGAAGAACGGCAGCAGCACAGGCTTGGCCAAGCCGCAGCAGTTCGCCGGCTATCAAGGCCGCGCTGGCGCGCCGTCTGCGGTGCTGCTGCTGCACAACGGCTTGCACCTGGACATCCGCATCGACCGCAGCACCACCATCGGCGCGGCCGACGCGGCGGGCGTGAGCGACCTGGTGCTCGAAGCCGCGCTGACCACCATTCTTGATCTGGAAGACTCGGTCGCCGTGGTCGATGCGGCTGACAAAGTGCAGGCCTATGGCAACTGGCTGGGCATCGTGCAAGGCACGCTCACCGAGACCGTTAACAAGGGCGGCAGCAGCTTCGTGCGAGGCTTGAATCCGGATCGCGCCTACAAGTCGCCCACCGGTGCTAACTTCAAGCTGCACGGGCGCTCGCTGATGTTCATTCGCAACGTCGGCCACCTGATGGGCAACCCGGCCATCCTGTGGGGTGAGGCGCATGCGCCGCAAGAAATTCCGGAAGGCATTCTGGATGCCGTGGTCACCACCGCCATCGCCGTGCATGACCTGAAACGCCGCGGCAATTCGCGCGCCGGCTCGGTGTACATCGTCAAGCCCAAGATGCATGGCCCGGCCGAGGTGGCCTTTGCCAGCGAGCTGTTTGGCCGCGTCGAGCAGTTGCTCAAGCTGCCCGCCAACACCGTGAAGCTGGGCATCATGGACGAAGAGCGCCGCACCAGCGTCAACCTCAAGGCCTGCATCGCCGCCGCCGCGCCGCGCGTGGCCTTCATCAACACGGGGTTCCTCGACCGCACCGGCGACGAGATGCACACCGCCATGCACGCCGGCGCCATGATCCGCAAAGGCGAGATGAAAGCCAGCAAGTGGATCAGCGCCTACGAGCGGCGCAACGTGCTCATCGGCCTGGCCTGCGGCCTGCGCGGCAAGGCGCAAATCGGCAAGGGCATGTGGGCCATGCCCGACCTGATGGCCGACATGCTCAAGCAAAAGATCGTGCATCCGCAAGCCGGCGCCAACACCGCCTGGGTGCCCAGCCCCACGGCGGCCACGCTGCATGCGCTGCACTACCACCAGGTGGACGTGGCACGGCTGCAAAAGCAGATGGAAAAGGGGTCGTTGGAAAAGGGCGACTGCGATGCGCAGGCGGAAGCGCTGCTGGACGATTTGCTGGCTGTGCCCGTAACGAAACAGATCACTTGGTCTGAAGCCGAGCGCCAGCAGGAGCTGGACAACAACGCCCAGGGCATCCTGGGCTACGTGGTGCGCTGGGTCGACCAAGGCGTGGGCTGCTCCAAGGTGCCCGACATCCACAACGTGGGCCTGATGGAAGACCGCGCCACGCTGCGCATCAGCAGCCAGCACATCGCCAACTGGTTGCTGCACGGCGTGGTCAGCCAAGCGCAGGTGCGCGCCACCTTCGAACGCATGGCCGCGGTGGTGGATGGGCAGAACGCGGGCGATGCGGCCTACCGGCCGATGGCCGGAAAGTTCGAGACCTCGATGGCTTACAAGGCCGCGTGCGATCTGGTGTTCAAGGGCCTTGAGCAGCCCAGCGGCTACACCGAGCCTTTGCTGCACGCCTGGCGCTTGCAGGTGAAGGCGGCATAGAAACGCGGCCAGCACCCGCGGGAATCACCGCACGCGCTCGCCTTGCGGCGGCGACTACGCTCGTGGCCTTCGCCGCTCTTGCGCCCGCGCCCATGTCCAGCCCGCACCTTTCCCCCACCGCCCCGACTCAGGTGCTGCGTGCATTGCGGCGCAGCCCAGAACGCATCGCGTTTCAGTGGGACGGCGGGCAGCTCAGCTACCGCGCCACGGCCGATCTCATCGCCCGCATGCAAGCGGTGCTGCACCGCCATGGCCTGCGGCGCGGCCAGCACGTGGCGGTGCTGGCCGCCAACCGGGCCGATGCCTGGTGCGCCGGCCTGGCCGCGCAGGCCTGCGCAGCGGCCATCACGCCGCTGCACCCGCGCGGCTCGCTGGCGGATCACCAAGCGCATCTGGATGACAGCGAAGCCGCCTTCCTGGTGTTGGATGTGCAAGCCTTTGCCCAACGCTCGGGCGAGTTGGCCGCGTTGGGCGCGCGCACCGTGTTCACCTTGGGCCCGGCTGATTTCGGCATCGACCTGCTGGCTGCGGCCGAGGCAGCAGGCAGCGCCGAGCTGCACGACCTGTCGCTGGGTGATGACGTGGCCGTGCTCAACTACACCGGCGGCACCACCGGCCGCGCCAAAGGCGCGCTGCGCCGCCATTGCGACGTGTTGGCCGGCACGCAAGCCATCTTGTCGGACTTTGAATTGCCCGCCGCGCCGCGCTTTCTGGCCGTGGCGCCCATCAGCCATGTGGCCGGCTCCAAGGTGCTGCCCACGCTGTTGCGCGGCGGCACGGTGCATTTGCTGGCCGGGTTCGACCCGGCGCAAACGCTGGCCACGCTGCAACGCGAACGCATCAACATGACGCTGCTGGTGCCGACCATGATCTACACCTTGCTGGATCACCCGGCGCTGGCACGCACCGATTTGTCGGCCCTTGAGCTGATGCTTTATGGCGCATCGCCCATGTCGCCCGCACGCTTGCTGGAAGGGCTGGCGCGCATCGGCCCGGTGTTTGCCCAGCTCTATGGCCAAACCGAGTGCTATCCCATTTCCTACCTTTCGCGCGCCGACCATACCGCGCAACGCCCCGAGTTGCTGGCCTCTTGCGGCTTGCCTTGCAGCAATGTCGATGTGGCCTTGCTTGACGATGCCGGCCAGCCGGTGGCGGCGGGCGAAGCGGGTGAGATTTGCGCCCGCGCGCCGCAGGTGATGCAGCAGTACCTGGGCCAACCACAACTCACCGCCGAGACCTTTGCGCACGGTTGGCTGCACACCGGCGACGTGGCGCGCCAGGACGATGAAGGGCGCCTGACCATCGTGGACCGCAAGAAAGACATGATCGTCAGCGGCGGCTTCAACATCTATTCGCGCGAGGTGGAAGACGTGATCAGCGCCCAGCCCGGCGTGGCGCAAGTGGCCGTGTTCGGCGTGCCTGACCCGAAATGGGGCGAGGCGGTCACGGCGTTTGTGGTGCGCCAGCCCGGCGCGCTGCTCGACGTGGAAAGCCTCATCTCAAGCGTTAGGCAGCGCAAAGGCGCGGCGCATGCGCCCAAGCACATCGAGTTTGTTGACGAACTGCCGCAAACCGCGGTAGGCAAGGTCGACAAGAAGGCCTTGCGCCAGCGTTTCTGGGCGGGTCAACAACGGCAAGTGGGATAAGCGGCCATGACGCTGCCAGAGTCAATGACCCGCCGCCTGCGCTTGCCGCTGATTGCCGCGCCCATGTTCCGCGTCAGCGGCCCCGAACTGGTGTTGGCGGCCTGCAAGGCCGGCGTCATTGGCGCCTTTCCCACTGCCAACTGCCGCAGCGTGGAGGAGCTGGATGCCTGGCTGCGCCGCTTCAAGGCTGAACTTGCGCCCACGCATGCGCCCTTCGCGCCCAACCTCATCATGCGCCGGGCCACGCTGCGCGAAGAGCTGGCCTGCCTGCTGCGCCATGGCGTGGAGCTGGTCATCACCAGCGTGGGCTCGCCGGCCGGCGTGGTGCAGCCGCTGCACGACATCGGCTGCCTGGTGTTGGCTGATGTGGCCAGCGTGCGCCATGCTGAAAAAGCCATCGAGGCGGGGGCCGATGGGCTGATCCTGCTCAGCGCCGGTGCCGGCGGCCAGACTGGCTGGGCCAACGGCATGGCGTTTGCCCGCGCCGTGCGCGCCTTCTTCAGCGGGCCGCTGGTGCTGGCCGGCGGCATGGCCGATGGCCACGCGCTGTGGGCGGCACGCGCCCTGGGTTGCGACCTGGCCTACATGGGCACCAAGTTCATCGCCACGCAGGAGAGCCTGGCCAGCGCCGCCTACAAGCGCATGTTGGTGGACAGCCGGCTCGATGATGTGATGCTAACCAGGGCCTTCACCGGACTGGAGACCAACATGCTGCGCCCGTCGATTGTCGCCAGCGGCCTGGACCCCGCAGCTCTGCCCGAAGGCATGGACGCCGAGAACGCCGCGCAGTTGTATGGCGGCGCCGCAAGCAGCGCAGGCCCCAGGCGTTGGACCGACATTTGGTCAGCGGGGCACGCCGTATCGGGCGTGGGCGGCATGGCCAGCGCAGCGGATGTTGTTGAACGCACCTGGGTCGAATACCAAGCGGCGCGCGCGCGCAGCGCGGCGCTGCATTAACCGCTTTCTACAATCGATGATCCGTTGCCCGCGCCTGCTTGCGCCTGCCCGTTCTTGCTTGCCCAAGCCCGCCCATGCCTGACTCCACCGCGCCAACTTCCTTCGACGTGCTGGTCATCGGCGCCGGCCCCGCCGGCAGCGCCTGTGCGCAACTGTTGGCGCGCGCGGGCCAGCGCGTGGCCTTGGTCGATCAACATGCCTTTCCGCGCGACAAGGTCTGCGGCGATGGCCTGATCCCCGATGCTCTGGCCGCGTTCAAGCAGCTCGGCGTGTTCGACGAAGTGATGGCCGCGGCGCAGGCCGCCAGCCACGTGGCCTGCATCGCGCCGCGCGGCGGGCGGGTCGACGTGCCGGGCGACGTGGCCGTGTTGCCGCGCCGCATGCTCGACGACATCTTGTACCGCGCCGCCTTGCGCGCCGGCGCGGTAGCGTTGCCACCGGCGCGCTTCATGGCGCTGCTGCGCGAAGGCGATGCGCCTGGTGCGCGGGTGGCGGGTGTGCAACTCAAGCGCGGCGATGTGCTCATCGAGCAACGCGCGCGCTGGGTCGTGCTGGCCACGGGTGCCTCGGCGCCGGCGCTCATCGCCGCCGGCGTTTGCCAACGCCGCGCACCCACCGGCATGGCGCTGCGCGGCTACATCGAAAGCGCCGCCATGGTGGCCAAGCTCACGGCGCTGGAAGTGGTGTGGCACCCGCGGCTGCGCGGCGGCTATGGCTGGATCTTCCCGGCGCCGGGCGGCGTGTTCAACATCGGTGTCGGCCTGGCGCACAGCCATGAAGAAGGCGTGGGCATGAAAGACGTGAACCTGCGCGACCTGTTCAGTGCGTTTTGCGAGGTCTATGCCCCGGCGCGGGAGCTGCTGGCCCAGGGGCGCTGGGTGGGTGAGCTGAAGGGCGCGCCGCTGCGCTGCTCGCTCGATGGCGCGCGCTTTAGCGCGCCGGGCCTGCTGGTTACCGGCGAGGCCGCGGGCAGCACCTATGCCTTCACCGGCGAAGGCATCGGCAAGGCGATGGAAACCGGCATGCTGGCGGCGCAGGCGCTGTTTAACGTTTCAGGTGATTCTGCCGTGCAAGCGCAATACGAAGCCGCCGTGCTGGCGCTCAAGCCGCGCTTTGATCTCTATGAGCGGGCCAACCGCGTCAACGCCCACCCCTGGCTGGCGGACCTGCTGATCTGGCGCGCCCGCGGCAGCCCGGGGCTGATCCGGCGCATGAGCGGCGTGCTGAATGAAACCAGCAACCCGGGCAACCTGGTCACGCTGCGCGGCGTGATGAAGTTGTTTCTACCGTTAAGGTAGCGTCAGCCCATGTGCCAACTGCTCGGCATGAACGCCAACACGCCCACCGACGTGATGTTCTCGTTCACCGGCCTGGCCACGCGGGCCGACGAGCACAAAGACGGCTTCGGCATCGCTTTCTTCGAAGACCGCGGCGTGCGGCTGTTTGTGGATGCGCACAGCGCGCGCCATTCGCCGGTGGCAGAGATGGTGAAGAACTTCCCCATCAAGAGCAGCCACGTCATCGCCCACATCCGCAAGGCCACGCAGGGGCGTGTGGCGCTGGAAAACACGCATCCGTTCCAGCGCGAGCTGTGGGGCCGCTATTGGGTGATGGCGCACAACGGCGACTTGAAGGGCTTTCACCCGCGCCTGCACGCCGCCTTCCAGCCGGTGGGCGACACCGACAGCGAGCGCGCGTTTTGCTGGCTGATGCAGGAGCTGGCCAAGGCCCATGCCAGCGTGCCCGGCGTGGCCGAACTCAGCGCCACCTTGCGCGAACTGCTGCCCCAGGTGGCGCGCCACGGCACCTTCAACATGCTGCTTTCAAACGGCCAGGCGCTGTGGGCGCACGCCAGCACGCAACTGCATTGGCTGGTGCGCCAACACCCGTTTGCGGCGGCGCAGTTGGCCGACGAAGACTTGAGCGTGGACTTCGCCGCCCTGACCACGCCCACAGACCGCGTGGCCCTGGTGGCGACCCAGCCGCTGACCACGGCCGAGCCCTGGCAGGCCTTTGCGCCGGGCGAATTGCGCGTGTTTGTCGAAGGGCAGCTTGTGCTTTGATCGCGGCGGCAGAATGCGCGCCACATCACAAGGCCCGACATGCCCACCCTGCCTGCCCTGCCCACCCCGCTGTTCGACCAATTCCTGCGCCACCCCGAGCTGACCCGCTTGCTGCATGAGTACGCACTGGCGCGGCCCGACCTGGTGCGCATCGACAGCATCGGCAAGAGCCACGAAGGGCGCGACATCTGGCTGGCCACGGTGACCCGCGGTGCCATGGGTGGCGACCTGGACAAGCCCGCGTTGTGGGTCGACGGCAACATCCACGCCGCCGAACTCACGGCCAGCACCGCCTGCCTGTACTTCCTGCACCAGCTGCTCAGCCACTACGGCGCCGATGCCGCCACCACGCAACTGCTCAACACCCGGGTGGTCTACATCTGCCCGCGCCTGAACCCGGATGGCGCTGAACTGGCGCTGGCCGACAAGCCGCGCCATATCCGCTCATCGACCCGGCCCTACCCCTACGGCGAAGAGCAGGTTGATGGCCTGACGGTGGAAGACATGGATGGCGACGGCCGCGTGCTCAGCATGCGCGTGCCCGACCCGCACGGCGCGTGGAAGAAGAACCCCGACGCGCCGCGCCTGCTGATGCCGCGCCAGCCGGGTGAGTTTGGCGGCGAGTACTTCCGCGTCATGCCCGAGGGCAGCCTGAAGAACTACGACGGCCTGCGCATCAATGCCAACCCCGATCTGGAAGGACTCGACCTGAACCGCAACTTCCCGGCCTACTGGCGCCAGGAATTCGAGCAAGTCGGCGCCGGCCCGTACCCCACCAGCGAGCCCGAGGTGCGGGCCATGGTCGACTTCATCACCAAGCACCCCAACATCGGCGCGGCGGTGAGTTTTCACACGCATTCGGGCGTTATCTTGCGGCCCATGGGCACGCAAAGCGATGACGACATGACGCCCGAGGACCTGTGGATCTACAAGCGCCTGAGCGACCTGGGCACCCAGCTCACCGGCTACCCGGCGGTGAGCATCTATCACGACTTCAAGTACCACCCGAAGGAGATCATCACCGGCACGCAAGACTGGGTCTATGAACACC
Source organism: Burkholderiales bacterium (assembly GCA_031418595.1). GTDB lineage: Bacteria > Pseudomonadota > Gammaproteobacteria > Burkholderiales > Burkholderiaceae_C > Rubrivivax. The sequence continues at coordinate 3,869 of JANOXU010000187.1, read as the reverse complement.
TGGGCGCGCTGTTCTGGACGGTGGAGCTGTGGGCGCCTAACCGCGAAGCCGGCATCACCGATTACGACTGGATCCATTGGTACCGCGACCACCCGCCCGCTGACGACATCAAGCTGCTGAAGTGGAGCGACGAGCAATGCGCCGGCCGCGCACACGTTGACTGGTACGCCTACCGCCACCCGCAGCTCGGCCAGGTGGAACTCGGTGGTTGGGACCGCATGAACTACTGGCGCAACCCGCCGCCGCATTTGCGCGAACGCGAAGCGGCGCGCTTCCCCGGCTGGCTCACCACGCTGGGCCTGAGCCTGCCCAAGCTGGAGCTGCTGCGCACCGAAGTGCGCGCCTTGGGGCCAGACACCTGGCGCGTGCGCATGGCCGTGGCCAATGCGGGCTACTTGCCGGCGTACATCAGCAAGCGCGCGCTGGAACGCAAGGTGGCACGCGGCGTGGTGTTTGAAGTGCACTTGCCCACCGGCGTGAGCCTGGTGCAGGGGCGCGAGCGCATCGAAGGCCCGCAGCTCGAAGGCCACGCCGCCAAGGCCAGTTTGCAGGCCTTCTTGCCCAACCGCGACATCACGGCTGACCGCGCGGTGGCGGAGTGGGTGCTCAGCGGGCCGCGCGGCGCGCATGTGGTGCTGACTGCTCGGGCTGACCGGGCCGGCGCGGTGCGCACGGCCATCACGCTGGACTGACGGCCTGATGGCGCCGCCCGGCGGCGCTGCCTTTCAGCTGCGGCGCCGCTTCAGTGCCAACAGCGCCAAGCCACCCAGCATCAGGGCCCAGGTCGAGGGCTCGGGAATCGCGGCCACGGGCACCGGCTCCGTCACCAAGCCCACCGGCAGCAGGGGGCCGGTCAACGGGCTGTCGGGCAACAGCGGCGTGCTGCCGGTGCCCGGCGCGTCGCCAGCCGCGGCGACAACCGGGGCAAGTGCGATGAACGGGATCGCGGGCACGCCACCTGGCCCAGCGCCACCCAAGCTGGGCGCTGCGGCTGCACCACCACCACCGGCGCCACCACCGCCGCCTTCGGCCGGGGTCGTGGCGCTGGCTGCGCCGGCGCCAGGGTCAGGCGCCAAGGCACTGGTGGCAAAACTTTGCGTGCCCGGTGCGCTGGCGCCAAGGGGGCCTGCGCCGGGGGGGTCGAAACTCAAATTGCCGTCAGGCAGGTTCAGCGCTGTGGGCGGGGGCGGGGCCAGCGTGTCCGGGCCTTCGGCCGTGTCGGCCTGGCGTTGTGGCAGCCGGGTGATGCGGCTGACGTTGCGGCACACCGTGGGCACCATGATGCATTCGCTGCCTTCGCAGTAGACCAAGCCACGCTCCTCGGCGCTGGGGGCCCATTTGGCGCGGCTGATGCGCCCGCAGATCTGGCCGGCACCGAAATGCATGTCGCGGATGTCGTTGCTGTAGCTGCTGCGCCCGGTGATCGAGTCGCGCGTGATGACCACGATCTCGTCATAGGCGCGCGCGGCCATGCGCTTCTTGAGGGTTTCGCGCGTGGCCGCTGGAATGTCCTGGTAACGGTCGATGGCGTTGACGACGTTGCCGGTGAAAGGGTTCACGCCCGGGCTGTCCCACGAGCACTGCGCCGGGCCCGGCGCGCTCGCCGAGGCCAGGGCCATGGTGGTGTGAAGAATCAGCAGCATCTGGTGTGTTCCGTTCCGGGTCAGCTTTTCCTGTTCCGGCCTGCCTCTGCAACTCAGGGTTAACCGGGAGCCGACTCTACGTCTGCAACGCTTGTGTGAGGGGGTTTGAAACCCCATAAATCGGGGGCAATCGGCAAGAAATTTAACATTTTGTTGCGTCGTCCCCACCTTGACGGATGAGAACGATGTGACTTCTGGCCGCCTCAGGGCCGGCGCAACCAGCGGTTATCGAGGTCAAGCTGGCTCAACGGCAACTGCAGCGCGCCGGCGCTGCCGGCCCATTGCGGCGCGATGTGGGTGGCGTCGCCAGCCACCACCACGCGCGCTTGCGCCGCGCTGAAATGCACCTGGGCAAAGGCCCGCACTTGCGCCGGCGTCACGGCCAGCAGGCGCGGCAGCTCCAACGCCAGCTCGTCCAGCGGCCGCCCCTGCACCAGGCGCGCCAGCACCAGGCCCGCCAGGCCTTGCACGGTTTCGAGCCGGCGCGCAAAGCTGCCGGCCAGGGCGGCTTGGCGCGCCGCCAGCTCGACAGGCGTGGCGGTTTCGCTGCTCAAGCGCGCGAGCTGTTCGCGCAGCGCCGCCACCACGCCGGCCGCATTGCCATGGCCGGTTTGGGCCTGGGCCAACAGCAGGCAGCCTTCGGGCTGGCAGTCCAGCTCGCTGCGCACGTCGTAGCTCCACCCTTTGCGAATGCGGATCTCCTGGCTCAGGCGCGAGGAGTAACCCAAGCCCAGCACGGCATTGGCGACTTGGCCGATGCGCCGCTCGTCAGCGCCCAGCGCCGGCAGCGGCAGCGCCAACACGACCCCGCTCTGGCCACTGCCCGGCATGTCCACCAGCACCGTGCTGGCCGGCGCCGGCGTGGCCGCGCGCTGCGGCGGCTGTGGGGCGCTCATGGCAGCGCTGCCCCAGCCGCCGAAGTGCGTGTTGGCCCAGGCCAGACCCTGCTCGGCCGTGAGGTCGCCCACCAGCACCAAGGCGCTGCGCGCGCTGTGGTACTGCGCGGCGTGGAAGGCCACCACATCGTCGCGCTGCAGGCGTTGCAGCGAGGCCGGCGTGGGGGTGGCGGCCAAGCCTTCGTCGGGCCAGAACGCGCGCCGCGCCGCCAGCGCCGCCACGCTGCCCGGGTTGCCCAGGGCCAGGGCGAAGCCGTCGTCGGCACGCTTGCGCTCGTGCGCCAACTCGTCGGCAGCCAGCAACGGCGTGCGCGCCATGTCGGCCAGCAGGGCCAGCGCGGCCGGCGCATGGGGCGGCGTCACGGTCAGGGCCAGCGTGGTGGCGCGCGGGCCGCAGCCGCTGGCCAGGCTGGCGCCGAGTGCTTCGGCCTGCCGCGCCAAGGCCACCGCGCCCACGGCCTGGCCGCGGCGCCAGGCGCCCTTGGTCAGCAGGGTCGATGTCATGGCCGCCAGGCCGCTTTGGCCGGGGGGGTCGAGTTCGGGCCCGGCGCGCACCAGCAAGGTGGCATGCACCAGGGGCACGGCGTGCCGGGGCACCAGCACCACCAGCAAGCCGTTGTCCAGGCGCTGTTCGATGATGCGTGGCAGTGCCAGCGCGCGCGCCGGGGCGGGCTCGGGCGGCAGCTCCACCCCGGGTTGCTGCGCCCAGGCCAGCGAGCTGGCCCACGCCGCGGCCACACCGCGCAGGGCATGGCGACGGCTGATCAAGACTTGGGCTCCTGGCTGTAGTGCAGGCTCAAGTGCGGGCGGGCTAGAACGTGGCGGGCCAGCGCGCGCTGCACGTCGAGCGCGCTCACGGCCTGCAGCAGATCGAGTTCGCGGTCAGCGTGGCTGGCCTGGCCGTGCAGGGCCAGCGCCCAACCCACGGCCTCGCATTTGCCGTCGGGCCGTTGCCGCGCTGACAACACCTGGGTCACGAGCTGGTTGCGCACCTTGGCCAGCTCGGCCGGGTCGATCGGCTTGCGCGCCAGGCGGTCGATCTCGCCCAGCAGTTGCGGCGCCAGTTGCGCCGCGCCTTGCCCACCCGCGGCGATGGCAAACGCCACCAGCATGCCAGCCTGGGCGTGCAGCGCGCTGCTGAAGCCGGCTGACTGCGCACTGCGCCGGCCCACCACCAGCGCTTCGTTGAGCCGCGCCGAGTCGCCCTCGCCGAGCAACGACGCCGCCACCGACAGCGCCGGCGCATCCGGGCTGCGCGCCGGCGGCCCGCGCCACAGCAGCGCCACCGCCGGCAGCGGCACCTGCGGGCCGTGCAAGGCCACCCGGCGCG
>JANOXU010000186.1:0-6815 GCA_031418595.1 Burkholderiales bacterium | reverse complement strand
TGAACTTCTTCAACCGCCTGAGCCGCCTGCGCTGGGACCCACTGGGCAACCCGGGTGTCATGCCCGATGGCATGGTCGGCCGCGTCTATGGCGACCTGGCCGAGTACCTGCGCGGCACGCATGAGGTGATCGTGTTCGACTACGACTGGCGCGCGCCGATGGAAACCGAAGCGCAGCGCCTGGGCGCGGTGCTGGAGCGCGAGATGGCCTTGCGCCAAGCCAGCGGCCAGCCGGTGCGCATGTTGGCGCATTCGATGGGCGGGCTGCTGGCGCGCACGGTGCAGCTCGAATGCCTTAACGTTTGGAACGACTGGATGGCCCGGCCCGGCACGCGGCTGCTGCTGCTGGGCACGCCGAATGCCGGTGCGTGGACGCCGATGCAGGTGCTGTCGGGTGATGACACCTTCGGCAACACCCTGGTCGCGCTGGGTGGGCTGTTCGCCAACCACGCCACGCGCCAGTTGATCGCCGGCCTGCCCGGTTTCGTGCAGTTGCAGGCCGGCTTGTTCGACAACGACGCCGCACTGTCCAAGGAAGCCACCTGGAAAGACCTGAGCGAGCGCGACCAGCTCCTGGCGCGCCAGTACAACGCCTGGCACAGCGGCGAGGCGCAGCTTGAAGCCTACCGCTGGGGCGTGCCGCCGCAGGCCGTGCTCGACCAGGCCGTGGCCTTGCGCCGCCGGCTCGACGGCCAGGCCGCCGCGCTGAAGGAATGCGCGGCCAAGCTGGTGATGGTGGTGGGCCAGGTGCGCTTCACCCCCACCGGCATGAGCGAGGGTGCGGCCGGGGTGGAATACCTGGATGCGCCGGCGCGTGGCGACGGCCGCGTCACCTGGGACAGCGCCTTGCTGCCCGGCGTGGCCACCTGGCTGCTGCCGGTGGCGCATGACAAGCTGCCCGCCTGCGCCGAAGCGTTCGCCGACTATGAAGCGCTGTTGCTCGGCCAGGCACCCAAACACCTGACGGTGCTCGACGTCGCCGCCACCCTGGCCAAGCCGCCCGCGCCCGACGCGCTGCGGCGCAGCCGCCCGGCGCGCACCAGCCAGGCCGAACCGCCGCCCACCACGTTGGAGCAAGCCTTTGCCGTGCCTGATGACGGCGCCCCTTCAGCCAGCGGCAGCGGCGCCAGCAGCCACCGCCCGGCGCTGCGCGTGCAGGTCGTCAACGGCGACCTGCGCTTCGTGCAAGGCGCGCTGCTGCTGGGGCACTACCGCGCGCTTGAACTCAGCGGCACCGAAGCGGTGGTTGACCAATTGCTGGGCCGGCGCATGAGCGAAGCGCTGGCCACCGGCCTGTACCCGGCCGCGCCGGGCTCGCACCAGGTGTTTGTTAACCGTTCACGCAACTTGCGCAACCCGCTGCTGCCGCCGCAGCCCGCGGCCGTGGTGGTGGCCGGCCTGGGCGACGAAGGCAAACTGAAGCCCACCGAGCTGGTGCACACCATTCGCCTGGCGGTGCTGGCGCATGCCCAGCATGTGTTGCAAAACGCTCCGGCCACGCAGGCCCCGCCGCCCTTTGAGCTGACGGCCACGCTGGTGGGCAGCGGCGGGCCGGGCGTCTCGCCGGGCATTTCGGCGCAATTGGTGGCGCAGGGCGTGCGCGAGGCCGACGAGCAACTGCAAGACACCGGCTGGCCGCGCGTGGCCGGGCTGACGCTGATCGAGTGGTACCTCGACCGCGCCAGTGAAGCCTGGCTGGCCTTGCAAGCCCAGGCCCAGGCCACGCCGGGGCGCATCGACCTGGCCCGGGCGGTGAAGGAAGGCACCGGTGGCCTGCGCCGCGCGCTCGAAGGCAACTACCGCGGCGCCGCGCACGACCTGATCAGCGCCGTGCGAACGCTCGACGAAAACAAGCAGCCGCTCATCACCTACAGCGTGGACACACGCCGCGCGCGCTCTGAAATTCGCGCCCAGCGTGCGCAAGGGCCGCTGCTGGAGCAGTTGGTGCAAAGCGCGTCGAACGACGGCAACCGCGACATGCAGATCGGCCGCACGCTGTTCAACCTGCTGGTGCCCATCGAACTGGAGCCCACCCTGGCCGGCAGCAGCGAGATGCTGCTGGAATTGGACAAGCACACCGCGGCCATCCCGTGGGAGCTGCTCAACACCGACGCCGCGCAAACCCACTGCGACCCGCGGCCCTGGGCCATTCGCACCAAGCTGCTGCGCAAGCTGCGCACCGACACCTTCCGCGAAGTGGTGCACGACGCCAGCCGTGAAGACAAGGTGCTGGTGATTGGCGAGCCGAAGTGCGACCTCAAGGTGTACCCGCCCCTGCCCGGCGCGCGCGCCGAAGCGCAAGCCGTGGCGCTGCAGATGGCCGACCAATTGGGGCCGGACAAGGTGACCGCATTGGTTAGCGGCAACGATGACGCGCGCCAAATCATCAACGCGCTGTACAGCCGCCACTACCGCGTGGTGCACGTGGCCGGCCATGGCGAACTGGGGCCTGAAGGCGGGGTGGTGCTGTCGGACGGCATTTTTCTGGGTGCCAAAGAAGTCTGCGCCATGCGCACCGTGCCCGAGCTGGTGTTCTTGAACTGCTGCCACCTGGCCGGGCGTGATGCTGCTGCGCTGACGCGGCAGGAGCCCTACGACCGCGCTGCCTTCGCCGCCAACATTGCCGACGAGTTGATCCGCACCGGCGTGCGCTGCGTGGTGGCCGCCGGTTGGGCGGTGGAAGACGGCCCGGCCGAACTCTTCGCCACCACCTTCTATGCCGCCTTGCGCCGCGGCGAACGCTTCAGCCACGCCGTGGCGCAAGCGCGTGAAGCCGCCTGGGAGGCCAACCCGCAGGGCAACACCTGGGCCGCCTACCAGTGCTATGGCGACCCGGGCTGGAGCTGGCGCGACAGCGCACGGGCCAACGTCCAGGCCAAGCCCAACCCCTTGGCCGATTACGGCGGCGTGTCGTCGGCGCTGGCTTTGAACCTGGCGCTGGACACGCTGGCCGTGCGCTGCCGCTATGGCGAGCCAGGCCAGGCCCAGACCCAGGCGGTGCACGACAAACTGCATGCGCTGGAAGACCGCTTCGCGCCGCTGTGGGGCGGCCAAGGCACGGTGGCCGAGGCGTTTGGTGCGGCCTACGCCGAAGCGGGCGAAACCGAGCGTGCCATCGGCTGGTACCGCCGCGCCGAAGCCGCGCTCGACGGCAGCGCCTCGTTCCGCTGCGCCGAGCAGTTGGCCAACCTGGTTGCCCGCAGCGCCGAGAAAGACACTGACCTGGCGCGTGCCGAACGCGGCCTGGCTGAAGCCGTGCAGCGGCTCGATGCGCTGTGCGCGCTGCAAGCCACGCCCGAACGCCAGGCCCTGCTGGGCAGCACCTACAAACGCCAGGCGCTGCTGCATGCGCGCCAGGGCCGCCGGCGCAGCGAACTGGCCGCCTTGCGCCAGGCCGTGCAGCACTATGAACGCGCTGAGCGCCTGGCCGCGGCCGGCCAGGCCGGCAATCTGTTCTATCCGGCGCTGAACGGCCTGGGCGTGCAGATGCGGCTGGCCGCGCTGGAGCGCAAGCCGCTGAAATGGTCGCGCTCGCGGCTGGCGGCGATTGATGCCTCGCTGAAGGCTGCGCAGGCCAATGCGCCCGACTTCTGGTGCGAGGTTGGCGCCATCGAGCTGCGTTTGTACCGGGCGGTGGCCGCCCGCCGCCTGGCCCGCCTGGCCGACGACCTGGTGGACGCCTTCAACAACCTGGCCCTGCGCGTGGCCGCCCCGCGGCTTTGGGATTCGGTGGCCACCAACGAGCGCATGGTGCTCGAACCCTATGCCCAGCAGGCCAGCCCGCCCGAGGCCAAGGCCGCGCGCATGCTCCTGGCCACGCTGGCGGCGCTGGCGCGTGAAGAACAGGCGGCGCCGGCATGAAACCGCACGCCTTCATCGCCATGCCCTTCGGCGCCAAGCCCGGCGCCGACGGCCAGTTGATCGACTTCAACCGCGTCTATGCCGAGTACATGAAACCCGCGCTGGAAGCGGCCGGCTTCGAGGTCTTTCGCGCTGACGAGGAACAGCGCGCCGGCGACATCCGCGCCGACATGTTCCAAGAACTGCTGGTGGCCGATCTGGTGGTGGCCGACCTGACGCTCGACAACCCTAACGTTTGGTATGAGCTTGGCGTTCGCCACGCCCTGCGCCAGCGCGGCGTGATCCTGGTGCAGGGGCCACGCGCGACACAGCCGTTCGACATCTACACCGACCGCAAGCTGCGCTACGCCCTGAAAGAAGGCGCGCCCGACCCGGCCAGCCTGGAGGCCGACAAGCAGCGCCTCACTGACATGGCGCGCGAGACATTGGCCGCGCCCACGGCGCGCAAGGTCAGCCCGGTGTATGCGCTGCTCGACCACTTGCGCGAGCCGCAATGGCGCGACCTGCTGCTGGCCGGCGGCAATGAATATGCGCAGGTGTTCAAGAGCTGGTCGCAGCGCATGCGCGTGGCGCGCGACAAGCAGCGCGCCGGAGACCTGCTGGTGCTGGCCGACGAAACGCCCACGCAAGCGCTGTGGCTCGAAGCCAAGCGCATGGCCGGGGCCAGCCTGCTCACGCTGGGCCACTTCGACCTGGCGCTGGAACAGTTCGAGGCGGCGCTGGAAGTCGCCCCCGACGACCTGGCCTGCCGTGAAAAGAAGGGCGTGTGCCTGGGCCGCCTGGGCCGCCCGGAAGAAGCCGACGCCTGGGCCCAGGCCTTTGCCGACGAGCACCCGCAAGACCCCAATGCCTGGGCCTTGCTGGGCCGGCTGGGCAAGGAAGACTGGATCTCGCGCTGGCGGGTGGTGAGCGAGCCCGGCGGCGCCATCGTCACCACGGCGCAAATGCGCGCCAGCGCCGAGGGCGAAGACGCCACGCTGGCGGATGCCATCACGCCGTATGCCGGAGCCTTCAAGACCGACCCGCTGCACTACTACTCGGGCATCAATGCCTTGACGCTGACCGTGCTGCGCCAGCACCTGGGCGGGCCGACCACGCCCGAGGGCATTGACGAATTGCTGGGCGGCGTGCGCTGGGCCGCGCTGGCTGCGCAGGCGCGTGAACCACGCAGTTATTGGCCGCGCGCCACACTGGCCGAGCTGTCTTTGCTGTGCCGCGAAACCGCTGCCGTGGTGCGCGATTTCAAGGCCGCCATGGCCGCCGCCGAGCGCGATTGGTTCGCGCTCGACTCCACCCGCCAAACACTCGCCTTGCTGCGCGACGTGGCCTTCCGACCGGCGCAAACGGCAGCCGCTTTGCAGATCGTCGAAGCCGAAATCGCGCGCGTGGCCGCACCGCTGAAGCCGAACAAGGTGCTGCTCTTTTCCGGCCACATGGTGGATGCGCCGGGGCGCACGCCACCGCGCCTGCCCAGCGCCTGGGTGCCGCAAGCCGCGGCCGACATCGAAAGCGTGCTCGATGAACTGGGCGTCGGCGCGGGTGACTTGCTGCTCACCCAAGGCGCGGCCGGCGGCGACTTGCTGTGCGCCGAAGGCTGCCTGGCGCGCGGCGCGCGCGTGCAATTGCTGCTGCCGCAGGCGGAGCCGAAATTCATTGAAGACTCGGTGTTGCGCAGCGACCAGGGCGAGGCTTGGCGCGTGCGCTATTTGGCGTTGCGCAAGAGGCTCAAAGACGCACCCCGGGTGCTGGCCGATGAACTCGGCCCCGCGCCCAAGGGCAGCAGCATCTACGAGCGCTGCAACCTGTGGTTGCTGCACAGCGCGCTGGCCTATGGCCAGGACAAGGTGCACTTCATCTGCCTGTGGGACGGCCAGGGCGGCGACGGCCCCGGTGGCACGGCGCACATGTACAACGAAGTCAAGCGGCGTACCGGGCAGGTGCATTGGCTCAAGCCGCGGCCGGCGGCCTGAAGCGCCGTTAGGTTCTCGCCATCAACCCGCAGGCAACACCATGGCCACACGCAAGACCCGCATCGCCCCGGCCATCGCGCCGCCGCTGCCGCCCGCGCACCCGGTGCCGAAGTTCAGCACCCTGGGCGACGACTGGGACGTGGGCGCTGACGGTAGCTTCACCTCGCCGGCCCTGTCAGCCACCCAGGCCGAGCAGATGCTGTTGTTTTCGCAGCGCATCCGCAACGGCGCGATCGAAGCCGACATCACGCCACTGGAAGCCGGCAAAGGGCGTGCGGAAGCGCTTTCGCTCGAAGCCGACCTGGTGTTCCGCTACAGCGGGCCCGATGGTTTTTATTACGCCGGCACCAGCGGGTTCGACAGCAAATTCTTCATCGCCAAGGTGATGCCCGGGCCGTACTACCAGTTGCGCGAAGCAGTGGGCCGGCGCAGCGTGGTGAAGGCGAAGAAAACCTACCGGCTGCGGGTCGAGTTCAACGGCAGCAAGATCATCTTCTTTGAAAACGATGTGCAGCAGCTGGTGCTCATCGACGAGGCGTATTCGGTGGGGCAGGTGGGCTTGCGCACCTGGCGCACGCGGGCGCGCTTCGAGCGCATCAGCGTGCGCGCCGAGCAGCCGAGCTGCTTCCTCATCATGCCGTTCAGCACCGAGCTGAGCTTCGTGCACCGCGTCATCGACCAGGTCGTCACCCAGCATGGCATTCGCTGCGTGCGCGCCGACGAGGTGTATCTGAGCAACCCGGTGATGGACGACGTGAAGCAGCGCATCGCCGCGGCGGATTTGGTGATCGTCGACTTCACCGGCAAGAACCCCAACGTGTACTACGAGGCCGGCCTGGCCGACGCCTGGCGCAAGGACTGGATCGTGTTGGCCCAGGCCAGCGAAGACATGACCTTCGATGTGCGCCACATCCGCAGCATCCGCTACACCAACACCATGGGCGCCGATGTGCGGCTGCGCGAAGAGCTGGGCAAGGCGCTGGCG
>JANOXU010000185.1:0-41351 GCA_031418595.1 Burkholderiales bacterium | reverse complement strand
TCGGCGATCGCGCTGCCGCTCATGCCCGAGAAGATCACGCTGACGAGGATATCGACCTGGGCCAGGCCGCCGCGCAGGCGGCCGACCAGGATGCGGCAGAAGTCGAACAGGCGTTCGCTGACGGTGCCGGCATTCATCACGTTGGCCGCGAGCACGAACATCGGCACCGCCAGCAGCACGTAGCTGTTGTACAGGCCGTTGCAGACCTGCTCGGCCGCCAGACCGAGGTCCTGCTGCTTGACGACGAGGTAGGCGATGCCCGAGGCGATCATCGAGAAGCCGATCGGCATGCGCATCAACATGCCGGCCAGCAGCACACCGCCGAGGGCCCACAAGCCGGCGGTCATGAAGCAGGGATCCCGGCGTCTTCGAGGTCCAGCCCGCGCAGTGCGCGCCAGATGCCGACGGCGCTGCGCACCACCAGCGCGGCGAGCAACATCACGAAGGGCAGGAAGACCCACAGGAAAGGCACGCCGAGCACGGGGGTGCCCTCGCGGCGCATGAACAGCACGTAGTCCCAGCAGGCCGGCAGCGCCCAGGCCGCGAGGCCGCCGATCATGGCGTGGCCGAGCACGCGCATCCCCTGGCGCGCACGCGTGCCCACCGCGTTCCAGACCAGATCGAACATGACGTGCTCGCGTTCGGGCACGATGAAGGCCGCCGCCCACAGGATGACCCAGACGTAGAGCATCACAGCGGCTTCGTCGGTCCAGGGCAGTGGCCGGTTGAAGCCGAAGCGCGCGACGATCTGGACCATGAAGACGAGGAACAGGGCTGCGAAGAGCCCCGCGCCTATCGCATTGGCGCTGCGCTGCAACCAGGCGCGCATCGGACTTACTTCGTCGCGTTGATGCGGTCGAGCAGACCGGCCGGCCAGGCCTTGGCGATGTCGCTCGTCGCGTAGGCCGCCTGCACCGATTTGCGGAAGGCCTCGACATCCGGCGTCGTCACCGTCAGCCCTTCCTTCTTGAAGAAATCGACGATCTGCGCTTCTTCCTTCAAGCGGTTTTCGTTGTTGAAGGCTGCAGCAGCGTCGGCCGCGGCCTGCACCTTCTGGCGCTGCGCTGCGCTCATCGCCTTCCATGCCTTGTCGCTGATGGCGATGAAGATGCCGTCGACCAGGTGATTCGTCATCACGATCTGCTTGGTGACCTCGTAGAACTTGGCGGCGCGCACGCTGGGCAGCGGGTTGTCCTGGCCGTCGATGGTGCCGGTCTTCAGGCCCAGATAAACCTCGCCGAAGGCCAGCGGCGTGGCGGTGGCGCCGAGCGCTTCGCCGAGGAACAACCACTCCTTGCTGCCGGGCATGCGCAACTTGACGCCCTTGAGATCGGCCGGCGTCCTGACGTTGCGCACCTCGCGCAGGTTGACCTGGCGCGTGCCGAGGTAGATGGGGGTCAGCAGCGTGACGTCCATCTTCTCGGTGGCCATCTTGAACATCTCCTGGCCGACGGGACCGGCAAACACCTTCTGCTGGTGCTGCGGATCGCGGATCACGTAGCCGGCGGTGAAGATCGAGAACTCGGGCACCAGCTTGGCGATGTCGAAAGCCGAGATCGAGCTCAGCTCGAGGTTGCCGCGCGCCATCGCCGCGGGCTCGGTGCCCTGCTTGAACAGCGTGGCGTTCAAGTTGATCTGGACGTCGAACTCGCCCGGCGCGCTTTTGTCCAGCGCTTCCTTGAACACCGTCCACATCTTGCCGTGCCAGTCGTCGGGCACGGCGGGGGTGGAGATGCGCAGCAGCACCTTGGTCTGCGCCCAGGCCGCCGGCGTGAAAGCCACGGCGAGCGCAACGCCGGCCGCAAGCAGGCCCCGGCGAATGAATGAACGGTTCATCGAAGTCTCCTGATGCATGACAAAAGTGGTGCGCGATGATGCCCGCAGGCACCGGTTTGGGGATCAGGCATCCACCAAGCGTTGGTGGCGTGTGGCTGCCCTGGCCCTTGTCTCACGCGCCATGGACCAAGTGCCCAGCACACCGCCGGCGGCCACCAAGGCCAACCCGACGAAAGACCAAGCGTCCGGCAAATGATTGAACAGTACCCAGGCAAACAAGGTGGCAAAGGCGATCTGCAAGTACAAAAACGGCGTGAGCACGGCCACCGGCGCGCGCCCAAAAGCCAAGATGAGCAGGTAGTGCCCCAAGGTGCTGAAGCCACCCATCATGGCCAACACCAGCCAGGTTGAACCAGGCAGGGCCTGCCAGGCCCAGGGCAAGGCGAGGCTGGCCAGGCCCCAGCCCACGATACCGGTGTAAAGGTGGGTGGTGCGTGGGTCTTCGGTCTTGGACAAGTGGCTGGTGAGCAGTTGAAAGCCGGTGTTGGCCAACACCAGCAGCAAAGGCAGCAGCATGGCCCAACTGAACAGTTCACTGCCCGGGCGCAGCACCAACATCGAGCCCGCAAACCCCGCGCCCACACACAGCCAGCGCAGCCACGACACGCGCTCACGCAAGGCCCACGCCGCCAGCACGGTGAGCAGCAGCGGGCACAGCATCACCACCGCGGTGAACTCACCCACTTGCACCGCTTTCAGGCTGTAAAAGGCGATCACGCTGCACAACAACAAAAGCGCACCGCGCAAGGCTTGCAGCAGCGGCCGGCGTGTGCGCAACAAGTCGCCGCGCATTTGCGGCAACAGGCTCGCCCCGGTGGCCAGGGCTTGCACCAAGTAGCGCACCCACACGGCCATGACCACGGGGGCCAAGGTGGTGGCCTGCTTGGTGCTGGTGTCGAGCGCCGCAAAGCAGGCCACGGCCGCCACGATCAGCAGCACCGCAGCCATGTGCGGTGCAGGCGGTTTTGCGCGGACAGATAGGGCGGCGGCAGCGGGCACGCTTGAAGTGTCGCCCAGCACAACGCCGGCTTCGCAAACAGCGCCCTGCCCGGCGTTCACACCTGATGTGCGGGCACTGGGCTTGCCTGGCGCAGTGCTCGAGGCCCATGCTGCAACATCGCCCACCCACCTGCCCACCAGACCCGCACCGTGACCGCTGCCACCACAGGCTATGACTTCATCATCGTGGGCGCCGGCGCCGCGGGTTGTGTGCTGGCCAACCGGCTCAGCGCTGATTCAGCTTGCCGCGTCGCGCTCATTGAAGCCGGGCCGTCTGACCAGCGCTTCCCGTTGAACGTCAAGACCACGCTGCCCATGGGCAACATCTTCTTGCTGCCGCATACCAGCACCAACTGGCAGCATGAATTCACCGGCGGGCCGGGGGTGCTGAACCGCGCCATCCCGTGCCCGCGCGGCAAGCTGCTGGGCGGCAGCACCTCGGTGAACGGCACGGTCTACATGCGCGGCCACCGGCTCGACTACGACGACTGGGCCGCGTTGGGCAACCCCGGCTGGGGCCATGCCGACGTGCTGCCCTTCTTCACCCGCCACGAGCGCTACGACCGCGGCGCCTCGCACTGGCATGGCGCGCAAGGAGAGCTGTGGGTGCAGCGCCCGGCCCACAGTAACCCCTTGGCGCATGCCTTCGTCAACGCCGCGGCGCAGGCCGGCTTTGCGCGCAATGATGATTTCAACGCCGAGCAGCAAGACGGCTTCGGCATCTTCGATTTGAACCAGCGCCACGGCGTGCGCTGGAGCAGCTCGCGTGCCTTCCTGCACCCGGTGCTGCACCGGCCCAACCTCACGGTGTTGACCGACGCCCTGGTGGAACGCATCCGGGTGCAAGGCGCGCGCGCGGTGGGTATCACCTTGCGCCACGGCGGCCAACGCGTGCAGCTTGATGCGGCCAGCGAGGTGATCGTCTGCGCCGGCACGGTGAACTCACCGCAGTTGCTGCTGCTGTCGGGCATCGGCGCGGCAGAGCATTTGCGCGAGCACAACATCGGTGTGCTGCACGACCTGCCCGGCGTTGGCCAGAACCTGCAAGACCACCCCACTGTGTCGATCGGCATGCTCAACCCCGGCGCGCAGTCGTATGCCTTGAGCTGGCGCACCGCGCCGCGCGTGGCGCTGGCGCCGCTGCGCTACGCGGTTAACCGCAGTGGCATGCTGGCATCGAATGCGGCCGAGGCCGGTGGCTTCATCCGCAGCCTGCCCGGTTTGCAACGCCCCGATGTGCAGTACACCTTCATGGTGGGCATGAAAGACAACCCGCGCACGCTGCCGCGCCAGCACGGCTACTACCTGCACATGGCCGTGCTGCGCCCGCGCAGCCGCGGCAGCGTGGCGCTGGCCAGCAACGACCCCGCGGCCAGGCCCGTGTTGCGGCCGAACTTCCTGGAAGATCGTGACGATGTGGACACCCTGCAACGCGCGCTGCGCGAGGCGCGCCGCATCATCGCCAGCCCGGCGCTGGCCGCGCTGTCGGGTGCTGAAGTGTTGCCCGGCCCCGGCGTGGCCAGCGAGGCTGAACTGGAACGTTACATCCGCGAGCGCGTGGCCACCACTTACCACCCGGTGGGCAGTTGCAAGATGGGCCCGGCGGCCGACGCCAGCGCGGTGGTGGATGCGCAGTTGCGCGTGCACGGCCTGCAAGGCCTGCGCGTGGCCGATGCGTCGATCATGCCCACCTTGATCGGTGGCAACACCAGCGCGCCGGCCATGATGATCGGCGAGCGCGCGGCCCATTTCATCCTGCAGCATCCTGCAATGAGAGCCACCCCATGCTGAAGCCCACCCACCGCCTTGTCGCCTGCAGCATCGCGTTAGCGTTGGGCGCCGCGCTCGCACCGGCCTCGGCCCAGGACGCCTACCCCAGCAAGCCCATCCACATCGTGGTGCCCTACCCCGCCGGCGGCACGACTGACCAGCTCGCCCGCGCCTTGCAACAGCCCTTGCAGGAGTTGCTGGGCCAGACGGTGATCATCGACAACAAGGCCGGTGCCGGTGGCAGCCTGGGCACCGACGCCGTGGCCAAGGCCGCGCCCGATGGCTACACGCTGGTCTTCGGCAACAGCGGGCCCAGCGCCACCGCCGCGCTGCTGCGCAAACTGCCGTACGACGTGCTGAAAGACTTCAGGCCACTTTCCACCGTGGTGAACGTGCCCTTGATCCTGGCCGTGGCGGCCGACAGCCCGCACAAGACGGTGAAGGAATTCGTCAACTGGGCCAAGACCCAGGGCACGCAGCTCAACTACGGCTCCACCGGCATCGGCAGCAGTTCGCATCTCACCAGCGAAGCCTTCAACGAGCTGGCTGGAACGAGGTTCCAGCACATTCCGTATGCCGGCGGCGCGCCGCTGGTCACGGCCTTTGCGGGCGGCCAGGTGCACATGGCGTTCGTCACCGGGCAGGACGGCGCGGCCATGGTGCAGGCCGGCAAGATCCGCTACCTGGCCGTGGCCACGCCACAGCGCACCGAGGTGCTGCCCGGCCTGCCCGCCATCGCCGAAGACCTGCCGGGCTTTTCAAGCGTGGTCTGGTTCGGCCTGCTGGCGCCACGCGGTGTGAGCGACGAGATTGCCGCCAAGCTCAACGCGGCCATCGTGAAAGCCGTGGCCCGGCCCGAGGTGCACAAGTTGTTCACCAGCCGCCACGTCGAGCCGCACAGCGGCACCGCCGCCGAGTTTGAACGCCGCATTCGCGATGAGCTGGAGAAGTGGGCGCCGGTGATCAAGAAGGCCGATATCAAGGGGTGAGGTGGCGCGGGCTGGAGTGGGTGCGCTGTGGGCCGATATAGGGCGTCGAACTATTTGCTCCGGTGAGTTCGAGCTGAAAAAAGCCTCCCGGCGGTCTCGCTACCGGATCTCTTAGGTCATGCACCAGATCCTGCGACTGGCCTGAGCCTGCGCCAAAGTTGTAGGCTGATCTCGACATCTTCATGGTGATCGAACCACGAGAAAGCCGAAGGTCTTCGGTCCCTCGACCCATAGCAGCAACAGCCCGCGGGTGAAGGCGGTCGGACAGGTGCTTCGTGTCAGGCGCTTTCCGCAATCGAGTCCCCGAGAAGATCTTATGTAGGGGATCGGCCCGCGACCGGCGATGTCACACGTCTGTGGCCGGCTTTCGGCGAAAGAAAATTGACGCCGTGCTGAGCGCGGCAAGCTCGTGCGCCGTCTCAATCAGCGCGCCGCTCAGGCGCTTCATGCGTGCCTCGTCAAGGCGCACTGAGGGGCCGGCGATCGTCACCACCCCCATGGCGGTGCCGTGCACGACGACGGGCGCAGCCATCGCCGACATCGCTGGTGCGAACACTTCGCTGATGGTCGCGTAACCCCGCTTGCGCGCTGCCTGCACGAAGGCGAGCAGCGCCTTCACGGTCGTTGGCGCCCTGGGGCCGTATGCGCCAGGTGAGCCGAGGCCCTGGCGCGCGACTTTCTGAACCGCGCCCTCGTCGTCGAGGGTCGATAGCCAGGCATGCCCGGCGGCGCTGCAAGACAGCCGCACGGAAAGGCCCATGTCGGGGTCGTAGCGCAGGCCGCGCGTGGCGCCCTGCGCCTTGGCGACGAAGACCAGATCCTCGCCGTCGATGATGGCCAGCCGCACCAGTTCGGCCGACTCAAGCGCCAGCCGATCAAGCGAAGGCTGCGCCACATCGACCAACCCGGATGACCCCAGGTAGCCCAGGCCGAGCGCGACGAGCTTGATGGTCAGGCCGTAGTCGCCCTGGTTGCGCAGCTGGCGGACGTATCCGCTCTTGACCAATTCCGCAAGCAGGCGATGCGCAGCGCTGAGGGGCAGGGTCAGGGCCGCCGCAAGGTCGGATAGAGGCGCGCCTTCGGGGTGGCTCGCGAGATGTTCGAGCACTGCGAGACCGCGTTCGAGTTGGGTGGTCATGGCGGGCCGTATCGTAGCCGCTGTGGTAAGGGTTTCCATGTTGGAAAGATTTTCCAGATTTGCGATCATCCAGCCCTTCTCCACACACGAGGGCCACCCATGCGCCGTACCCTGCTTGCCCTTGCCCTGTTCGTCGCATGCGGCGTGTCGCTTCCTGCCGCCGCGCAAGACATCCAGGAGCGAACAATCCGCTTCGGCCACCTCAACAACGCTGACCATCCCACCAGCACGGGCGTCAAGAAGTTCGCGGAGATCGTGGCGGCCAAGAGCGGCGGCAAGATCAAGGTGCAGGAGTTCCCCGGCAGCCAACTCGGCAACGAGCTGCAGCAGCAGTCGGCGATGCAGGGCGGTGTCCAGGAGATGTTCGTGGCGTCGACCACGTCGCTGGCCGGCGTCGTCAAGGAGTTCGGCGTCTTCGATTTCCCCTTCCTCTTCAGCAATTCGAACCAGGCAGATGCGATGGTCGACGGCCCTCTGGGCAAGCTGCTGAGCAGCAAGCTGGCCGACAAGGGCATCGTCATCCTGGCGTTCTTCGACCTCGGCGCGCGCAACGTCACCAACAGCAAGCGGCCGATCACCCGGGCCGAGGACCTTGATGGCTTGAAGCTGCGTGTGATCCCGAACCCCGTGTTCCTGGAAACGTTCAAGACGTTCAAGGCGAACCCGGTTCCGATGGCCTTTGCCGAGCTCTACGGTGCACTGGAGAGCAAGGCCGTCGACGGCCAGGAGAATCCGTACTCGGTCATCCTGTCGAACAAGTTCTTCGAAGTGAACAAGTACGTGAGCGCGACGAACCACGTCATCGCGATGAATCCGGTGCAGATCAGCAAGCGCTTCTGGGAAAAGCTGTCGCCCGCCGAGCAAAAGCTGCTGCAAGACGCCGCCACCGAGGCGCAGAACTACCAGCGTGGCGTCAGCCGAGAAGCCGCCAGCAAGGCGCTGGGCGAGCTGAAGGCCAAGGGCATGCTCTTCAACGACATCGCCCCGGCCGAGATTGCGCGCATGCGCACTGCAGTCAAACCCGTCTACGACAAGTTCACCGCTGCGTACGACGCTGCCGTGATGACGATCTTCAAGAGCGAGCTCGAACGCGTCGCCAAGTTCTGACTCGACGCTTGGCAGGGCCGGGCACACACACGACCGGGAAGCCGTGGCGACGGCGCAGCGAGACCCACACATGATCCAGTTGCTGGTCCTGCACGGACCAAACCTCAACCTGTTCGGCCGGCGCGAGCCGCACATCTACGGGCGCACCACGCTGGCCGAGATCGACGCCCGCCTGCGCGAGCTCGCCAACGAGCTTGAGGTCGGCCTGGAGATTTTTCAGTCAAACCACGAGGGCGCGCTCATCGACAAGCTTCACGAGCGCATCGATACAGTGGCCGGCGCGCTCGTCAACCCGGCCGGCCTCACCCAGCACGGGGTGCCGTTGCACGACGCGATCAAGGCGATGCCGTTCCCGGTGATCGAAGTGCACATGAGCAACATCGCCGCGCGTGAAGCCTGGCGGGCGCATTCGATCATCTCGCCCGCCGTTCGCGGCACCGTGCAAGGGCTGGGCTGGCGCTCGTACACCGCGGCACTGCGGGCGTTGGCCGAGATGGCGGTTGAAGCGGCCGCTGCTGCCCCGGGGAGCTGAGCCCGTGGCGCTGGCGGGCATGGCGGCCCTGGCCATGTGGTGGGACATCGCGCCGCACGTCCGGTCCGACTTTGAGCATTGGCATGCGCATGAACATTTCCCCGAGCGTTTGGCGATCCCCGGGTTCCTGCGCGCTTCACGCTGGCGCAGCTGCGACGGCGACGACGGCACCTTTGTTCTCTATGAACTGGCGAACCATGCGGTTCTGCACTCAGCTGCGTATCTGGCCCGCTTGAATGCACCGACCCCCTGGTCGACAGCGCTGATGCCGCATCACCGCAACATGGTGCGCAGCCCATGCCATGTGCTGGAAAGCCGCGGTGGCATGATGGCTCGCAGCGCGCTCACCGTGCGCCTGGCGCCGGTGGGCGGGCGAGAGGCTGAGCTGCGGGCCGGCCTGCGCCGCCTGTCCGAGTTGGCCCCTACACGACCGGGCGTCACCGGGCTGCACCTCCTGAAGCACGAAGTACCGCCCATTGCGGCCACCACCGAGCAGCGCTTGCGCGGCCTGGCCGACGGTGCAGCGGACTGGGTGGTCATCGCCAGCGGCTACGACCGTGACGCCCTGGCCGAACTCGGTGCCGGGGAACTCAGTGAACAGGCCCTGGTGGCAATGGGAGCCGTGGCGGGCTCCTCGCGCGCACTCTTCGACCTGGGCTATGCGGCCATCGGCACCGACCTGACCGGCATCGCCATGCCGGCGGCCGCCGACCCCACCGCGTGACGCGGGCCGTACGCCGCCACGCCAGCTGTATCGACACCGCAATCGGTCATGGCTATTCGGTGCGCCGCGCCTTCAAATGACGTTCTCGGAGAGTCCCCGCTCTGGTGCGACCAGACGGAATGCCTGCTCTGGATCGACATCGATCGTGCGACGCTTCATCGTGCGCATCTTGCCAGCGGGCGGCGCGACACGTTCAAGTTTGCTGCTCGATCGCTCGGTGCGCTCGCCCTGAGGCGAGAGGCCGGAAACGTTGTGCTGGCCCTGGAAGCGTGCTTGTACCTGTTCGACCTTGGCAGTGGCCGGCTGACGCTGCTGGCCGAGATCGAGCCCGCGACAGCGAACACCCGGCTCAACGACGGGCGCTGCGATGCGCAGGGCAATCTCTGGATCGGCACGATGGACAACGGCCTCGCCGCGCCGATCGGCTCGTTCTATCGCGCCGGCGCCGACGGCACGGTGATGCGGCAGTTTGGCGACGTGATCGTCTCCAACACAGTGGCCATCTCGCCGGACCAGCTCACGCTGTACTTCTCGGACACCCGGCGATACATCACCTGGGCCTTCGATCGCAATCCCGGGGCCGGCACGCTATCGAACCGCCGCATCTTCGTGGACCATCGCGCAAGCAGGGAGCGCCCCGACGGCGCCTGCGTGGACAGCGAGGGAGCGCTCTGGGTGGCGATCTTCGGCGGTGGTCGGGTGGACCGCTACACCAAGGAAGGGCTTCTTGACCACAGCATCGCGCTGCCCGTGACGAACCCGACTTGCGTCTGTCTAGGGGGACCAAGGTACCAGACCCTCTTCATCACCACGGCTCGCAAGTTCCTCAGCACCGAGAGCCTGGACAACGAACCGCTTGCCGGATCCGTCCTGGCCATCGACGTGGATGTGCCAGGTTTGCCGGAGAAGCGGTTTGGGGCGTAGCGGCCGCGTTGCGGCCAAGCAGGGCTCCACGCAGGGCTCCAAGCAGGCCCTGACCGACAGTGCTGACGATGCGAGGATCCTTCAAACAAGAAGCGCAGCGCCGCAGGGCCGAGGGGCGGCGCGGTCGATGAGGTGACACTGCTGGTATGAGTGCCAGGATCCTCAAAGTCCGGTACTGGGTTGCCAGGCGGATGTCTGCTCCAGCGCCGACCAGGGGCCGTCGGTCATGGGCCGCAGTGCGGCGTAGAGCGGTCTGTCAAGCCGGCAATGTCGGGTATGGATCGCATCGCCGTCGTTGATCGTCGGCCGCTCAGCGGTCGAAGCCGGCATTGGCAAAGGCCGGTAGCCTGGTGATCTACTCCAGGTCGCCGCTCCAATCGTGCCTTCGAGAACGACGTGGAGCACTGCCCGGTCAGGGCCGCGCGCAAGTTCATTGCCACCATGGGCGGTAGCAGCCGCCCCGCCAAGCTCGCCTACGGCCTGACTTCAAACGGCGCCCGGCGCAAATCCAGCGCCGGGTTGCGGTCAAAGAAGTTCATCGGCCGCAGCTCAAAGCGCAGCGTGCGCATCGACATCACTGGCCAGTCTTCGGCCTGCGTCACGTGATGGTGGCCCAGCGTGAGCCAGAGCACGATGTCGGTGTTGTTGAGGTTCTGGTTGTCGCGCACGTACTGCGGCAGGCCGGGCGCGCCGGGGTTTTGGTTGGGGGTGTCGCCCGATGAGTAGCGCTGCTCAGGGTCATAAGCAGTGATCCACAAAGGCCGGGCGATGAAGCCGGCGCGTTCGTAGTCGGCTTTGGCCAACAGGGGCTGCACGCTGTCGTGCGTTTCGATCTGGTAGCCCACCGGGCGGCCCATCGCGTTACGGCGGTTGGGGTTGACCACCTGCCAGAGTTGATGCGCGTCGTGTGTGAGCGCGTGGGCTTCGCTGGTAACGGGCTCTTGCTGGTACGTCCACACGCTGCGCCGCGGCCCGTGCGCCGGGCGCTCGCGCAGGTGGCCCAGCATGAAGGTGTTGGCCTGGCCGTCGATGTCCAGATCGAGCCGGAAGTTGAAGTGGTGGCTGTGGTTGGGCGCCACGAGGAAGGGCGCCACCGGCGTGCTGTACAAATCGTCGGCCTCGCCGCGCGTGGCCTGCGTCACCGCCTTGGGTGCGTCGATGCCGGTCAACCCCACCTCCACCCGGATGCTGCCGTTTTGCGTGAACACCCAGTCGATCGCGTAGTCGTAGTTGCCCACCTGCGCGATGCTGCGCACCACCAGCTCCACCGCGGCGCGGCCCTCGTATTGCCCGCCGCTGAAGCTTTCAAAGTGGCGCCACGCGGGCGCGCCGGTGACGCGCTCAAACACGCCGAGCACGCGCGACAAGGGCAGCGGCACCACGGGCACCGACGGGTCGGGGATGGCCGCCGACACCAGCGCGTCGAGCAGCACGACGTTCTCGGGCACATCCAGCCCCAACGCCAGGGGCGATGCCATCAAGCCCAGGCCAAACTCGCCCGCGTCCATGTAGGTGCGGTAATACCAGTTGGGGCCGGGATCCTGGTACGGCACGAAGATTTCTCCCAGCGCGCCCTGGTACAGCACTTGGCGCCCATCGTAGGTAACGATTGAAATCACCGGCCCGGCGCGGCGCTCGAAGCGGGCATGGAAACGCCACTTCTGCCATTCAATGAAGTTGCCGTTGATGCTGAAGTTGGCGCCGGCAGGTTGCGTGATGCGTATGGGTTTGAGCGCGGGGCGCAGGCCCATCACGGCGCCGACGCTGGCCTCGTCAAACTCGTGCGTGGCTCGCGGCAGCGGCACCACGCCGCTGTCGAGCACGCGCAACACACGGCGCTCATCCAGGTCCATGATCGCCTGCATGCCTTCGATTGGCCGCGCATACAGGTTGATGGCCGCGCCGTCGGTGTAGTACATCTGCGCCTTGACGATGCGGTTCTTTTCTTCAGGCAGGCCGAAGCTGCCCGGTGTGAGCGGCGTGATGAACACCTTTTGCAACTGCGCCGGCGTGCTGATGCCGCGCCGCGCCAGCGCGGCCAGGAAGGCAGGGTCGTTGAAGGCAAAAGCAAAGTCGCTGATCTCGGTGATCGTCAGCCCGAGCTGGCCCTGGCTGGGGGGAATCAGTTCCGGCGGCGTGAAGCTGGCCGTCGACAGATTGACGTTGCTCTTGAAGCTTTGTTTGTTCTGGCGCCAAAACACCGTGGCCTGCCGGTTGGTGACCGGCGCGCCCGGGCGATGGCCCAGCACCAATTGCTTGGCAGGCTCGCGCAACTCCACGCTCTGAAAGATGGCACCGGGCTGCGCGGCGCGCCCACTGAGCAGGATGTTTGCAGCGCCGACGATCTCATCGCCGTCGAGCGGGTCGAGCGGATGCGTGGCCGCGAGGGCGGCGGTGCAGGCGGCTGCGGTGATGCACGTGGCGCACAGCAGGCGCAGTGGCGAGAAGACTTTTGGCATGGGGTTGTCTCCGGTTTTGTTGGCGCGTTGAACCGGGCGCGGCTTGGGCTGCGTCGGCGCGGCAGTGAGACGTTGAGAACACATGTGCCGAGCGCCCGCGGCTCGCCGGTTCAGTCAAGCCGCCGCAGGCGAGGCAGGCTACTCCACGGGGTGGGGCGCGTCCAGGTGTCTGTCGGGCTTTGGGCCTTGGAGCAGGCGGCGCTTTCTGGTACACCCTGAGTGTCAGCATCGAAAGGAGATCACCCATGACCTCACGTTTCCTGGCAGCACTGCGCACGCTCCTGCCGGCCCTGGTGCTGGCGCTTGCGGGCGCGCAGGCCTCAGCCAACACCTTGACCCAAAACGTTTCCTGGACGATTGACCGTGCCGGCACTGCCGCCAAATACCGCATCGTGGCCTACGGCGATTCGATCTACGCCGGCTACCGGGGCTCCACCCTCAACGCGGCGAAATACGCTGCACCCACCGTGGACGCCGAATACCTCTCGGCACTGTGGAACGCCGACATCGAAAGCGTGCGGCGCGCCAAGTCCGGCGCGGTGGCCTCGGACATCTACAACAACAAGATCGTGGCCGAGCGCTCATACATGCAGGCCGCTTCCACGCGCGTGGTCACGTTCGAGATGTGCGGCAACGACGGCCTGCAAGCGCGCTCGGCCTTCAAGAGCCAGACCGGCACGTGCAGCTATGCCGGGCTCGAGACGGCGTTGAACAACTGCAAAATTTATGTCGCCCTGGCGATGGACTACATCAACGCCAACGCCTACGCTGGCACCAAGTTGAAGATCATCACCAACCTGTACTACCCGGGATACGCGGCCGACAACGTGCAAAGCGCTTGCCGCGATGCGACGAGCGGCGCCACCGTGAACGTGCAAGACGCGCTGCTGCCCAGGATCGCAAAGATGAACTACTGGATGTGCGAGTACGCGCGCCTGAAGGGCTTTCAGTGCGCGGACAGCTTCGCGCAGTACATGGGCGCCGATGACGACCGCAATGGCGACGGGCAGGTCGATTCCGACGCGTTGCGCTATGTGGCGGGCCAGAGCGAGGCGAGCTACGTCACGCGCATCACGGCCACGCTGCGCGCGACGATTCGCGACGCCAACGCGCACTTGATCTCGGCCAGCAGCAGCTACGACTACATCCAGTCCGACGACACGCACCCCACCTACACCGGTGGCACGGTAACGGCGGGTCTGTTCGGCGGCAGCACTGGTTCGGGCGCGCCGCGCACCACCTCGTTCAGCGGCGGCAAGAGCCCGATCTGGAACCAGCTCGGTCATGAACGCATGGGCTGGGCGTTGTCGGTGTCCAATCCGGCAGCGCCTTGAGCCTCACGCCAGCGGCACGGCGATGAGCGATTCACGCCACGCATCGAGGCCTTGGACCCTTTCTTGGGTTCACATCGCCCTGGCGCTGGCGGTGGGCGCGGGCATGCCGTTGTTGTGGCTTTGGTTCGCGCCGGCGGCGCCACCGGCAACCGCGGCTGTTGCGGTGGCTGTTGCTGATGCCCGCGCCGTGGCCGGCCAGCCCCAGGCCGACATGGCGCCGGGCGGCAATGAACTCGCGCAGCAGCCTGCACCGGCCGGGCCGTCATCTCCCTTGCCCCAGGCGCAGCCGCCCGCCCCGCAGATTGCGCGCGTGCGCGACCCGAACGGCGACCAGTCGCCCAGCATCACCGACTTCATCAACAACGGCGAGGTGCCGACCATGGCCGAAGTGATCAGCCGGCTGCACGGCGCCGGCGTGCGCAGCGGGCTGGGGGCGTTCAACCCGCCGGGCACGCGCCCACCGCTGGTCGGCATCGCGGTCGGTGAAGACTTCGAGTTGCCGCCGGGCTATGTGCGCCACCATCAGTTCACCGACGATGGCCAGCGCATCGAACCGATCCTGATGTTCTCGCCCGACCACCCGCTGGTCGCGGCCATGGGGCAGGCCGCCGCGCGGCCGCAAAACCTCGTGGTGCCGCCGGCCCTGGCGCCGCCCGGCTTGCCCATCCGCCACATCGTGGTGCCGCCAGCGCTCGAAGCAGCAACCCAAACCGGGAAGTAAGGGCTCTGAAACCTCGACCCACGCGCTGGCATAGCCGCCACGCCGGCGCCATCGCTTTCTGGGCCGGCATGCTGGCCAGCGCCTTGATGCTCTTCTTCTACGCCCGTGGCGGCTCCGCCTGGGTGCTTGGTTTCATCGCGCTGGTGCCCTGGTTGCGCACGCTGGATGCAAGCCACACGGCCGCGCGCACGCTGCTCAACGCCTGGGTCATGTCAGTGGCCTTGACGGGCGCGATGTTCGCGTGGTTCGGGCTGGCGCTGGGCCGCTATGCCCAGGTGGACGAGGCCCTGGGCCTGGGCTTGTTGCTGCTGCTGGCGCCGCTGTTCCAGCCGCAGGTGCTGGTGTTCGCGTTGGTACGCCACCTCGCACTGCGCCACTTCGCGCTGCGCCGCCACGGCGTGGCAGTCGGCGCGCTGGCGGGTGGCGCGGCCTGGGTGGCCACCGAGTGGGCGCTGCCCAAGCTGCTGGGCGACACGCTGGGCCATGGCCTGTACCCATCAACGCTGCTGCGCCAGGCGGCCGATCTCGGCGGGGCCGCGGGCCTGACGCTGCTGCTGCTGCTGGCCAACGAAGCGCTCCGCGCGGCCTGGGCGCGGCGGGCAGATTTCGAGCGCGCAGGCGGTGTACGTGCCATCGCCCGGCCGCTGGCGCTGGCCGCGCTGGTGCCGCTGCTGCTGGCCGGCTACGGCCTGGCTGGTTTGGCCACTGCGCCGCAGCCGCCCGTGCCCGCGAACCAGCTGCTGCGCATGGGGCTGGTGCAGTCCAACATCGTCGACTACGAGCGAGCGCGGCGCGAGCGCGGCGCCGGCGCGGTGGTGCGCGAGGTGCTCGACACGCATTACGCCATGAGCCACGACGCGGTGCAGCAGCACAAGGTGCAGGCCCTGCTCTGGTCCGAAACCGTCTACCCCACCACCTTCGGTCAGCCCAAGAGCGAAGCCGGCGGCGAGCTTGACCGCGAGATCCTCGGCGTCGTCAATGCCGCCGGCGTGCCGCTGGTGTTCGGCACCTACGACCGCGACGAGGCCGGCGAGTACAACGCCGCCGCTTTCGTGGCGCCCGGCACGGGGCTGCTGGGCCTGTATCGCAAGACCCGGCTGTTCCCCTTCACCGAAGCCTTGCCGGCCTGGCTGGAAGGCCCGCTGGTGCGAGGCTGGCTGCCGTGGGCCGGCACCTGGCGCGCAGGCACCGGGGCGCGTGTCTTCCCCCTGCACCTGGCCGATGGCCGCGTGGTGCCGGTGCTGCCGCTGATCTGCCTGGACGACGTGGACCCCGGCCTGGCCATTGACGGCGCGCGCCTGGGTGCCCTGGTGATCCTCACGATGTCCAACGATTCGTGGTTCACCGCACACCCGCAGGGCGCGCAACTGCACCACGCGGTGGCGGCCTTTCGCAGCATCGAGACAGGCCTGCCGCAGTTCCGCGTCACCCCCAACGGCTACAGCGCGGTGATTGATGCGCGCGGCGAGGTGCTGGCCGGCACGCGAATTGGCGAACGCACGCTGGTCGTGGGCGAGTTGCCGGTGCGCGAGCCCACGCGCACGCTGATGGTGGCCTGGGGCGATTGGGTCGGCCGCGCGGGCGCGGTGTTCCTGCTGGCGCTGGGGGTGCTGACCGGCTGGTTGGCCTGGGTGGCCTCACCTTTGCGGCCCGGCGCAGCGACCGTGGTGCCCGCAGGGCGCGCTGCGGCAGCCTGGCCGGCACAGGTGGCGCTGCTCACGCCCGCAGTGCGCTTCACCACCGGCGCCTTGCGTGCCTTCGCCTGCGGCGCCCTGCTGTGGCTGGCCGCCGCGGTGGTGGCGGGCGAAGGCGCCCTGGCTTCCAACACGCTGGCACAGATCCGCGCCTTCATCGCACTCGTGCTGGCGCCTGAAGCCGCGGCGCGTGGCCTGCTGTGGGCCAGCCGCGCCACGCTCTCGCTGCAAGGCGGCCTGCTGGTGCTGACGCGCGGCACGCTGCGCATCGAACTGGCGCTGCGCGAGGTGGTGGCGCTGCGGGCCTGGCGCGTGCCGAGCCCGGCGCCAGGCGTTTCACTGCTGCTTGCGTCGGGCGCGACCTGGCGCTACGGGCTGGCACATGTCGATGCCCTGGCCTTGCAGTCGGCCCTGGCCGCGCAGGCCGACACGGGCGCTGACGCTGCGCCCACGACGCCGGTATCGCCCGCCTGGGCCGCCCGCTATGCGCAGGCCGATCTGGCGCCCCGCGGCAACCACTTGCTCAACCACGCGCTCACCAAGTTCGCCCTGCTGCCGTTCCTGCTGGCGATTCCCGCCTTCCGGCTGCACCAGCACATCGCCTTTGGCGGCAGCTTCGGCGAGGCTCAGATGTTCGGCATCGCGGCCTATGCCAAGGGCTTCGCGTTGTGGTGGGCGGCGTGGGCCATCGGCGTGATGCTGGTGGCCGCCGTGCTGCGCGCGGCGATCGAATGCATCACGCTGGCAGTGGTGCTATGGCGCCCGGCTCACGTGCCCGTGGCGCGGCAAACGTTGGAGCGCCTGGGGCTGGCTGCGCTGTACCTGGGCATCCCGGCCTGGCTCGCGCTGCGCTTCGTTGGCGGGTGAGGCGCGCTACGGGCAAGGCGGGGTCGGCGGGCACACGCCCGGCGCTGTTCGCGGCACGGTCTGCTTGCAGCCAGCGACTGCCGTGAAGGTGTTGCCGGCCAGGAAGTCTGGTTGCAAGTCAGCGCGCCAGCCGCGGTCGATGCCGTTGTGCTGACTCGACCGGATTTCTGTACCGGTGATGAACTGCGTCAGGGGTGGACCGAAGACCCGGATCGCGGCGTCATTGATGCCGTTGGTCAATGGGTAGGGGCACGAGTTGCTGCCCGTGGTCGACGTTCGGCCCGCGAACTCGACGCGCACGTTTTGCATCACGCTGCGCGTGTCGACCGCGCCGCCGAAGGCCATGCCGAGCCAGTCGCCGGCCTTGGCTGCCGCGCCCTGGTCGGAGGTGAAAACGATCTTGTCCGCCGGGTCGGTGCCGCCGATCGCGATCAGCGCGCCCCTGGCCGCCGCCGTGCCGCTGGTGGGGCCGACGTTAAAGACCCCGCCGGGCGGAAACTGGATCGTCACGCCGGGCTCGATGGTCAGCACCGCCACCTGGCCGGCGACCTGCGAGTCGACGTCCATGCGGCCGCCGTCCTGGCCGGTGCTGCCGACGTGGTACGGCACGCCGCGCGCACGCATCGTCTGGGCATCGACCACCGCGCCGCCGGTTCCGGAGATGGCGATGGCGTCGCGCGCGTTGCCAGTGTAGACACCCGTCGGCACCGAGCCGATGACGCGGGCGTAGACGTGGACCGGGAAGCTGGCCGAGCCGTGCACGCGCAGGTTGCGCGAGCTGGCGTCGAAGCCGATCGGGCCGTTGACGTAGACGCCCTGGCTGAGCGAGCCGATGATTTCGACGTCGTCAACATGCAGGATGCCGGCGGTGGCCAGGGGGCTTTGCATGTGCAGCGCGCCGGCGAGGGCGATATTCGTGTTGAGTGGGTCGCCGCCACCGCTGAGCACCGCGTGGCTCAGCGAAAGCGTGCCGCCGAGGTTGCGGATCGACGACCAGGCCTGGCCGGCAACCGTCGGCTCGAAGGTCACGGGCCGGGCCAGCTGGCCCTGTGCGACCAGGCTGCCACCCGGGTTGACGGTGACGGTTGCCTTCCTGGCGATGCGCACCACCGCGCAGGGCTCGATGGTCACGCTGGCATAGATGCTGGTGTCGAACGGCAGGAAGTGAGGGCTGCCGGCCTCCGTCCAGGTTTCCGGGCTCGAGACGCTGCCATGCGTGGTGCCGGCGCCGACCGGTGGCGTGCAGGTCGAGGCCACCGGAGCGGCCACACAGGTGATGCGGATGCTCGTGACGTCGCCCGCGCCAACCGTTCCGGCGCCGCCGACGATGCTGCAGCGCTGGCCAACCGGCTGCGACGCGATCGTCACCGAGTACACGGTGCCGGCAACAGGGCTCACCTCGGCGGCGGTGAACGCGAACGGCCCGTTCGGCACGTAGCGGTCGATGAAGAAGCCGATGTTGTTCGCGCCGTAGAGGACGCTCACCTTGTCGGTGGCGGCGGCGAGACCGCTGATGGTGCCCCCCACCGAGTAGGCCGGCGGGTACGGGCAATCGACGCCGACGGTGACGTCGGTGCTGCCCATGATGCCGCTGCCGCCGCTGACGACGCAGGTCTGGGCCGGGGTGCTCGGCTGCGACTGGATCGTCACGTTGTACGGGCTGCCGCTGGCCACCGGCGCCGTGAACTGGTACGGCCCGGTATGCGCGCCGACACCGATCAGGTCGACGCCGTTGTTCAAGAGCCGGATCACGCCGGTGTCGCGCATGCCCGTCAGGTTGATGCGCACGAGGTGGTTGTCGCAACTGACGCGCACGCTGGAGACATCGGCGCTGGCGACCGTGCCGGTGCCGCCGGTCAGGGTGCAGCTCTGCGCCGGGCTGGTTGGCTGGGCGAGGATTCTGAGCCGGTAGGCGGTGCCCGTGACGGCGCTGGTGGTGGCGGCTGCGAAGACGAAGCTGCCGTTGGCGGCGACGCTGAGGACCCCTGGCAGGCTGACGTTGTCGGCGTCGTACTCGAGCTTGAGGCCGCTGCCGGCCAGGCCCGAGACGCTGCCGCCAACAGCGTAGGCGGTGGCAAACGGGCAACTGACGGCGACGTTGGAGACGGCGCTGCCGCTGATGGTGCCGCCGCCGTTCGTGACGGTGCAGGTCTGGGCCGGCCCGGTCGGCTGCGCCGAGACGCTCACCAAGTAGGCGCTGCCGTCGGCGACCGGCGTGGCGAAGGTGTACGTGCCGTCGCCATAGACGCGCAGATCGTCGCCCCCGTTGTTGCGCAGCATCGCGCCGTCGTAAGAAACGCGCAGGCCCGATACGGTGACCGAGACGGTGTGGCTGCCTACAACCGGAGTGGCCGGGCCGCCACCGCCGCAGGCGGCCAGCACCAGCAACAGTGCGAGCGCCGGCAGCGCCCCAGGCCTATATGGCCTATGTGTTGAGCCGTTGGCTTGCTGCTTGAACACCCGCGACACGGCCGCCTTGACAGCTCGTAGACCGATGCTTGACTGCATGGCGTTGCGCATATCGCATTCCTTGGAGCGAGCCGAGGCGGCGATTCATTGTGCATCGTCGTGAACCGCAACCGGGATTCATTACCCGGGGCTTGATGCACCGATATGCGAGGCAAGCCGTCATGCGAGCCGCACCGCGCCAGCACGCGATGGCAGCTCCACCACCGCCGTGCCCTGGGCCGTGGTGTCGCCCAACTGGTTCACCACCGCCAGCGCCAGGTCGACCACATGCGCGCCTTGATCAATGCGCTTGTCAACGACCTGGCCCTTGCACCACGAGACATCGCCAAAGATATTCGGCCGACGCACGCTCACGCTCAGGCGGCGCAAGAAGCCGTCGTCGCCCATCCAGTGCGTCAGCAACTGGCCGAGCCATGAAATGCGCTGCGGGCCGACGTCATAGCCGCCGGGCATGCCGACTTCGCGCGCCATCTTGCTTTCGGTGTGGCCGCGCGCGGCGCTGTCTTGTGCGCCGGTCTCGGGGTTGATGTAGGCGTCGGCCGGGTGGCGCTTGCGCTGCATGTGGGCCCGCCGGTGCGCCTGGTAGCTGTGGCCGCCGCCCGAGTACCAGCAGATCATGTCGGTGATGTTCAACGGGCCCTTGAGCAAGGGCGCCAGCGCGCTGCCCACCACCACGTCTTCCCACAGCCGGGGCGTGGCGCCGCGCAGCTCTTCGTTCTCCATAGCCTGGGCGATCTGTTCGAGTTCATCGTGCGCATAGCGGTGCGTCTCGCGCGCCTCGTACTTCAGGCCGCCGCTGGCCTTGGCGCGCGGCGTGCGCGCGGTGTGGCCCAGCGCGCGGCACACCAGCTCGCCGTGCTGGTTGGAGTAGAGCACCTCGCCGGTCTGGATGATGAAGGCCCGCGCCTTGCTGCCGCGCTTTTCAACGGCGTCGATCAAGGTAGCTTTCACGCTGAAGCTGTCGCGGTGGCGGATGGGCCGGTACCACTCCCAATCGGTGCCGCCGTACAACCACTGAATGCCGCGCAGCTTGGGTGCGACCACGGTGGTGTCGATGGTGTATAGAAAACACCCTGGCGCCAGTGCGCTGCCCCACTGGGTGGCCGCGCCGTAGGCCGGGTCGCAGAACAGCGGGTTCTCGTCGCCCAGGCCCCAGCAGAAGTGGCGCACGCTGTCGGGCGCGGCCTCGGTGTTCCAGGTCTGGTTGGTGCGCCGCAGCGGCACGCCGATCAGGCTGCGCGCTTCTTCGAGCGCGCCCGGCCACAAGGCCGGCGCCTGCGCGGTGGCGGGGTCTGGTGCAGTCGATTCGGGTTCGATCATGGCGTGAGTCCCGTTGCAGCAGCCGTTGTCATGCAATGACGCCGGCCGCCTTCAATGCTGCGATCTCGGCCGCGGGCAGGCCGAGCAACTCGCCGAACACAAAGTCGTTGTGCTCGCCCAGGGCCGGGCCGCAGCGCTCGATGTGCGGCGCGAAGTCTGAGAACACCCACGGCGCGCGGTACATGTCTTCTTCGCCGTAGAACGGAATGGCCACGCGGGTCTTGACGCCGCGCGCCGCCAGGTGCGGGTCGCGCCACTGCTCTTGCACCGAAAGCACAGGCGACGACGCAATGCCGGCTGCGCGCAGCCGCGCCACGAGTTCGTCGCGCGGCTGCGTGGCCGTCCAGCGTGCCAGGCCGGCGTCGATCGCAGCGGCGTGAGTTTGGCGGCCGGCCAGGCTGGCGTGCTGCGCATCACCCGCCCAGGGCGCACCAGGCGCCAGGGCGCACAGGGCCAGCCATTGCGCGTTGCTGCTCACCGCAATCGTTAACCAGGCGTCGCTGCCGGCGCCAGGGTAGATGCCGTGCGGTGCCATGTCGGGGTGGGCGTTGCCGCTCGGCGCGGGTTGGCGCTTGTGCACTTGCGCATCCAGCAGATGCGGGCGCAGCACGCCAAGCAGCGCTTCAATCTGCGACAGGTCGATGTAGCAGCCCTGCCCCGTGGCGCGTGCGCGCTTCAGCGCGGCCAGCAAAGCCAGCAGCCCGTGCACCGAGGCATTCGGGTCGCCCAGGCCGAAGTTCAGCGCGCCGATCGGCAGTTCGCCGGGGTAACCGACCATCGCCTCCAGGCCGACGAAAGAAGACATGGTTGGCGCATACGCGCGCATGGCCGCCATGCTGCCGAACTGGCCCGCCGCCGACATGGCCAGCATCACCAAACGCGGGTTCACGGCGTGCAGCGCATCAAAGCCCAGGCCGCTGCGTTCCATGGCGCCGGGTGACATGTTTTCGATCACCACGTCGCTCATCGCCGCCAGCCGCTTGGCCAGCGCCACCGCCTGCGGCGCCTTGGCATTCAGCGTGATGCCCAGCTTGCCATGGTTGATCTGGTGGTACATGGGCGACATCTCCATGCTCGGCCCTGCAACCACCTTGCCATCGCGCCACACCTTACCGGCCAGACGCAGGTTGTCCGGGCGCAAGGCATGCTCGACCTTGATGACCTGTGCCCCCAGCTCAGCCAGCATGGTGCCCACCCAGGGGGCGGACCAGACCCAGCCGAAGTCGAGCACGCGCATGCCTAGCAACGGCCGGCTGATGCTGCCCGGCGCTGCCGTGGGCGGCAGCGTGGCCGCGGCACTGAGCAAGCTGGCGCTGATGTCGATTGCACCCTCGATGCGTGACTCAAGCGTGTGAAACGGCAGGCCGGGTGCCAGCACGGCGTGGCCCGCCACGTTGCCGGGCTGCAAAAAGCGGCGCTGCGCGAACTGAGGCGTGCGCAGGACTTGGTCGAATTCATGCACCGGCGCCACGATCAGGTTGTTGCGCAGGGCAATGGCCTCCAGCTCCGCCTTGGTGTACCGGGCCAGCCAGGGCAGCAGCAGCGCGTCGACTTCTTGCGGGTACTGGGTGCCCATCGCGCGCAGGGATTGATAGCGCGGCTGCGCCGCCCATTCGGGGTTGCCCATGGCCTGCACCAGGCGCTGCCACTCTTCGCGCGTGCGCCCGCAAATGCAGACCTGGCCGTCCTTGCACGGCAGCATCACATATGGGTAGGCGCCGGCCGAGCCTGATGCCCGCCGGCCGCTACGCTGCCACTGCAAGCCGTGGTGAATGTAGACCGGGCAGTTGCCCGCCACGTAGCTGGCCAGCACCTCGGTGAGCGCAATGTCGACCACGCGGCCGCTGCCGTGCTGGTCGCGCACGTCAAGCGCCAGCAGGCAGCCCGCCGCGAGCATGGCACCGGCCTGGTGTTCAGCCACGCCGGCCGGCAAGCTCAGCGGTGCGCGGCCGGGCTCGCCCAATGCCCAGGCCACGCCACTGAGCGCCTGCGCGTCCAGCGCCGTGCCGGGGTGGGCGGCGTAAGGGCCGCTCAGGCCGAAGGGCGTGGCCAGGCCCAGCACCAGGTGCGGTGCGCGCTGGCGCAGCGCGGCCACGCTGCCGGCGGCCGGTAGCAGGCTGTGCGGTGCGTCGCACAGCAAGATGTCGGCCTGGGCCAGCAGCGCGTCAAGCGGTGCGCCAATTGATGAGCCTGCATCGCCCTTGCCGGCGGCCAGCGCCTCGCGCGCCAAGGCCAGCGCATGGGGCGGCGTGCCGGTGGACTCATCCGTTAACGCCGGCGGGCCGAAGCGCGACACCTGTGCCCCCATGCGCGCCAGCAACCAGCCGGCGTAGGCCGCGGCCAGGCCGCTGCCGGCACCGGCCCATTCGATCACGCGCAGCGGCGTTGAAGTGGCCATGGTTAACGTTTCATTCGGGCTGGATGCCGGCGGCGCGCGCCAGGTCACCCCACTTGCGCGTTTCCGCCTGCACCCATTCGCGCAGTTCGCCCGGCGTGGTGGGCGCGGCGTCGATGCCCAGCACGGCCAGGCCGTCGGCAAACTCCTTGTCGCGCAGGATGCGGGTCATCTCTTCGTTGAGCTGGCGCACGATGGGCTCGGGCGTCCTGGCCGGCGCGAAGGCGGCGATGAAGCCCACCAGTTCATAGCCCGGCAAACCGGCTTCGCCCAGCGTGGGCATGTCGGGCATGGCGGCCGAGCGCCTGGCGCTGGACACGCCCAGCGCCTTGACCGCATTGGCGCGAATGTGCGGCAGCATGAGCGCGATGTCGCCAAAAAGCATCTGGATTTGGCCGCCGCGCAAATCGGTCAGGGCCGGCGCGTTCGACTTGTAGGGCACGCTGACCAAATCGATGCCGGCGCTGGCCTTGAGCATTTCAGACGACAGGCGTGCCGAGCCCGTGCCGCTGCCGAAGTTCAGCTTGCCCGGGTTGGCCTTGGCGTAGGCGATGAACTCCTTCAGGTTGGCCACCGGCACATCGTTGTTCACGCACAGCACCAGCGCGGCAATGGCCATGCGCGTGATGGGCGCGAAGTCGCCCAGCGGGTCGTAGGGCAGGTTTTTCACGAAGCTGGCGTTGCCGGCGTGGGTGGTGTTGGTGCCGATCAGGATGGTGTGGCCGTCAGGCGCGGCGCGCGCCACCGTTTGCGCCGCGATCACGCCACTGGCGCCGGCCATGTTCTCCACCACCACCGGCTGGCCCAGCACCTTTTGCAAGCGTTCAGCCAGGCGGCGGGTGATGGTGTCGGTGGCGCCGCCGGCGCCCACTGAAACGATCACGCGGATGGGCTTGCTGGGGAACGGCGCGGTCTGGGCCTTGGCGGGCAGCACGCAGGCGGCGGCGGCGAACAGGCCCAACACGCTCAACACGCGGCGGCGTGCCACAGGCGCGGGGCCGGTTTGGTTTGGGGTCATGGTCGGTCTCCTTAACGTAACGAGTGAGTCAAACTTCGGCGCGCGCATCGAACGTGGTCTGGTCTTGATCGTTGTGCGCCCACAGGCGCCAGCCCTGCGCGTCGCGGCCCACGCACAAATGCAGGGGCTGGCCGCAGAACATGGCCGCCACATTGCGCGACACCAACGCCACCGGCTCGCGCCCCGCGGCGGCGCGGAACATTTCCAGTAAGTACAGCCCCGGAATGCTGCCGTTCACAACCAAGGCCGGGTAGCCCTCTGCACCCAGCGCGTAGGCCGCGTCGTAGTGGATGCGGTGCGGGTTGTCGGTGATGGCCGAGTAGCGGAACAGCAGGCGTTCGTCGGGCACTATGCGGCGCTGCGCGACCAAGGGGGTGGGTGCGGGCTCATCGGCAGCAGCCTCGTGCATTGCTGATGCTTGCGGCGGCGCAGGTGCTGCCGTGACCTGCGGCGGCGCAGAGGCCACCGTGCCGCTGGCCGGCCGCAGGATGTAGCCCTGCCGCTCGGTCAGCACCGGCACGCTTGCGTCTTGCAGAAAAATCTGGTGCTCGACCTGAACCAGCGCGAAGCGGCCCGAACGCCCTTGCTTGAACTGCACCTCGCCTTGCCTGGATTCGCGGCGCAACGGCGCGCCAATGGGAATGTCGCCGCTGAACCGGGTTTCGCGCCCGCCCAGCATCAGGCGCGGCAGGCCGATGTCGGGCACGCCTACACCAAGATGCGCCGCGCCGTCGCTGCGCAATTGCGCTTGCGGCGTGGGCGCGTTGAACAGCAGCGGGTGCCAGCCGCGCGGCAAGGCGTCGCCTTCGCACAAGCCAGCGGGGTCGCGGTCGAGCAGGGCCGCCAGGCGGCGCACCAGCGTCAGGCTGCTGCGCTCGTGCAGCGTGGTGGTGACGCTGCCGCTGGCGGGTGCGGTGTCGGTCATGCCGCCATCTCAATGAACTCGTTGCCATGCGGGCTGCTTGTAACCAGCACGTCATGCCCGACGAACTCTTGCTCTTGCATCCGCGCCAGCAACGGCGCGTGCGCCGTGGTCGCCACGGCGCGCTGGCCATTGGGCGTGGTGACGATGGCCACCCCTTTCGGCGCTTGCTCGCGACCGTGCAGCACGGTGAAACCGGCGATGCGCGCCGGGCCGGTGTAGTCAGCCAGCACATCAAGCGCTGGCGATTGGCGCGCCACCTCGGCGCTCACATCGGCCGACACAAAGCCGCGCCCCGGGGTCATGGACCAGGCACCGAAACCCTGCTTGGTGAGCACACCCGACACCGACGACACCAGCGCCGTGCGGCCGCGCCCGGCGCGCATCAATTCGGCCGCGCGGCAGGTGGCTTGCAGCACGTAGTTGTTGTACGGGCCGCCTGCAAACGGCATGCCGCCGGTCACCGTGAGATCGCGTTGCAGCGGCAGGCCCAGCGCGGCGGCATAGACCTGCACGGCCACGGGAAAGCAGCTGTACAAATCCACCAAATCAATTTGATCTGCCGGCACGCCCAGCGCATGCAATGCCGCCTGCCCGGCGATGCGCGCACCGGGGCAGGCGTGCAGGGTTTCGCGCGCCACCACCGGCAGCATGTGGTTGGCCTGCGTGCTGGCCAGCGGGTAGACCCAGCGCGCCGGGTCAATGCCCAGTTCAGTGGCGCGCGCGGCCGAGCAAAACAACAGGGCAGCGGCCTGGTCAACGTTCCAGGTGGAGCAATGCGCGCGCGTGTACGGAAACGCCTGCATCGGGTTGCGCGGCGCGGCCTCGCGCACCTCGGCCGCCGAGACGGCGCTGCGCTGCCAGGCATGCGGGTTGGCCGCGGCGACGGCGCTGAAGCGCTCGCCCAGCGCAGCCAGCTCATCACGATGCTGCGCCACCGACCAGCCCTGGTGCGCGCGCCAGGCGCTTTCGATGATGGCGTACAGCCCCACCGGCATGCGCAGGCCGGCCCGCTTTTCCGCTGCATGGCGCAGTTCAGTGGCAGGCGAGAGGTGGATGTCGGGCGCGTCAGCTTGCTGCCGTTCGCTGGCCGGCTGCCCGGCCATGTGTGCGCGCAGCAAGCGCCAACCGGTGTCGGCCCCCGCCACCAGCGCGGTGTGCACCTCACCCTGGGCGATGCGCTCGCAGGCCTGGCCGATCAAGGTTTGCTGCAACACCCCCACATCGGCCAGCAAGGTGGTGGCCTGAGCGCCGATGTGGCGCGCCAGTTCGCCGGCCGGGTTGGCATAAGACCAGCGCCCGCGCGGCACGGCGATGAACTGCACGCCGCGCAGCGCGTGCGCGCTGCCGCTGTTGGCGCCGGCTGCCTGCACCGCCTGCAGCATCAGATCGATGGGCTCCAGCGCGAGGCGGAAGTCGTCTTCGCGCTGCATGGCCGTGCCAATGCCCACCAGCACCGGCGTGCGCTGCGCCGCGTTCATGGCGCTGCCTTCTTGCTGCGCCTGCGTACCGGCGCAGCGCGGGCGGCTTGCAGCGCGGCTTCGAGGTGCTGCGCATAGGCCTGGATGTCGCGCTCGGCGCGGCGGCGCGCGGCTTCGGCGTCTTGCGCTTCGATGGCCTGCAAGATGCGCCGGTGCGCCTGGGGCACCAGCTTGCGCACATCGGCCGAGGCAAAGTGCTCGATGCGCGACGCCTCCAGCATCAGGCCGGAAATGGACGCTGTGAAAGCGCGCAGCAAGTCGTTGTGGCTGGCCGCGGCCAGGGCCGTGTGCCAGCTCGCGTTGTGTTCCAAGAAGCCTGCCACATCGGCTTGCGCAGAGTCATCAAGCCGTGCAGATATGGCGGCCAGCAACTCCAGGTCTTGCGCCGTGCGGTGCCGTGCGGCCAGGTAGGCCACCATTGGCTCCAGGGCCTGGCGTGCTTCAACCAGCGCATGCAGCGGCACCGCGCGGCCCTTGGCGAAGAGTTCGATCTGGCCGACCAACTGCGCATCAGACGGCTGCGACACCACCGAGCCGCCATAGCGCCCGGGCCGCGTGCACACCAGGCCTTGCGCTTCAAGAATGCGCAGCGCCTCACGCACCGAGCCGCGGCTCAGGCCGGTGGTGTTGACCAGGTCACGCTCGGTCGGCAACGCCATGCCGGGGCCATAAGCGCCACTCAGGATGTGCGCTTGCAGCCGCTGCGCCAACACGTCGCGCGACTTGGGCACGTTGATCTGCCCCAGCTCACCCGCCGCGGCGGCTGGGCGGCTTGGGGCGCTGGCCGCGGTGTTGATGGCCACGGGGCTTGCCACCGTGCTGGTGGTGCGGGGGGCGCTGGTGCGGGTGGCGCTGGTGCGGGGGGCGCGGCGGGCAGTGACCATGCACCCACTTTAGGGTTAATGATCGACATGGTCAATGGTTTGACCATACTCAACATCCCTGCCGTCGCAGCGTTCACTCTCGCTCGCGCACCCGTGCGAACGGCACGAACGAATGGCACAAGCGCACGCCTGCTCGTATGCTGCGCCCTTCACCAGGAAACCCCATGGCCGCTCCCATCCACCTGCACTCAGCCGGCGTCTTCGTCATCGCCGCCACGCCGTTCACTGACAACGGCGACGTAGATCTGCTCAGCATCGACCGCCTGACCGATTTCTACCTGAGCTTCGGCATTCAGGGCCTGACCATCCTGGGCATCATGGGCGAAGCGCAGAAGCTGTCGCAGGAAGAAGCGTTGGCGGTGATGAACCGCTTCTTGCAGCGTGTGGATGGCCGCATTCCGGTGGTGGTGGGCGTGTCGTCGCCGGGCTTCGACCCCATGGTCGCGCTGGCCTCGGCGGCGATGGCGGCCGGTGCGGCCGGGGTGATGATTGCGCCGCCACCCACGGTGCGGCACGACGAGCAGTTCTTCAGCTTTTACGCTGGCGCGTGCAAGGCGCTCGGGCCACAGGTGCCGGTGTGCGTGCAAGATTACCCGGCCGTGACCGGTGTGCACATGTCGGTGCCGGTGTTCAGCCAGATCGTGCGCGAGCTGCCGCAGGTGGTGATGCTCAAGGCCGAAGACAGCCCCGGGTTGACCAAGATTTCGCGCATCCGCGCTTTGGAAGCAGACCCGGTGCAACCCCAACGCCGCGTCTCCATCCTGGTCGGCAACAACGGCCTGTTCTACCCGCTGGAGCTGGCGCGCGGCGCCGATGGCCCGATGACCGGCGTGGCCTACCCGGAAATGCTGACCGAGGTGTACGCCGCCATGCAAGCCGGCAACCGCGACCTGGCTGATGACTTGTTCGAGATCTACCTGCCGCTGGTGCGCTATGAAACCCAGGCCGGTGTGGCACTGGCCTGGCGCAAGGAAATCTTGCGCCGGCGCGGCGCCATCGCCAGCGCCCGCGTGCGTGCGCCCGGCGCCGCGCTCACCCATGACGAGCATGCTGACCTGACGCGCATGATGGCGCGCATTGAACACAAGCTCGCGGCGCTGCGCGGGCGCTGAGCGCGTTGACTCGGTTTGGCTGCGCGCATCACCGAAAACACCGCTTGCGAGGGCGCTTGCGAGCCAACAGAATGGCCCGATCGCCGTGCAACATTTGGAGCCCGCATGAACGAGCAACCCAACCCCACACGTCGCCGCTTGCTGGCCGCTTCCATGGCCACCGGTGCCGTGGCGGCCGGTGGCAGTTTTCTGTCGATTGAGGCGCTAGCCGCGGGCAAGCACAAGATCAACATGCAACTCGGCTGGCTGATCGGCGGCAACCAGTTGGGCGAGGTGGTGGCCAAGAAGCTGGGCTACTTTGAGGCCGAAGACATCGACTTTCAAATCCAGCCCGGCGGCCCCAGCATTGACGGCGTGGCGGTGGTGGCCTCGGGCCGCTTCGAACTCGGCCAGGTGTCGTCGAGCCCATCGCTGATGCTGGCTGTTTCGCAAGGCTTGCCGATCAAGTGCTTTGCCGTGGGCATCCAGAAGCACCCGTACACCTTCTTCTCGTTGAAGAAGAACCCCATCCGCACCGCCAAAGACATGGTGGGCAAGAAGATCGGCATCCAGGCCACCGGCGTGATCTTGCTGCGCGCGCTGCTGGCCAAAAACAAGATTGCCGAGAAAGACGTCACCATCGTCACCATCGGCGCTGACATGGCGCCGCTGATGACAGGGCAGGTGGATGCCGTGACCGGCTGGCTCACCAACACCACGGCGCTGAAGGTGCTGGGCGCCGAGCGCGTGGACATGACGCTGTGGGACACCGGCGTCAAGCTCTACGCCCTGCCCTACTACGCCACCACCAAGACGCTACAAGAAAAAGGCGACGTGCTCGCCGGCTTTCTGCGCGCCGCCGCCAAGGGCTGGGCCTGGGCCGACAAGAACCGCGACCAGGCGGTGGATTTGCTGGTCAAGGAGTACCCGAACCTCGACCGCACCGATGAGCGCGTGGCGGCCGATGTGATGCTGGCCTACAGCTTTGGCGACACGGCGCGCGCGCAAGGTTGGGGCAGCATGGATGCGGCCAACTGGCAGGAGCAGATCGCGCTGTACAGCGACCTCGGCCAGTTCACCGCGCGCACGCCGAAGGTGGACGAGGTGATCACACTCGACTTGCTGAAGGCGACGCAGGCAGCCCGCCAGAAGGCCTGAGCGCGGTGCTGGCGCCCGAGACGCTGGCCACGCCGGGCAGCAGCGTGGCTGGCGCGGCCGTGAGCTGCCGCAACCTGCACGTGCGCTTCTTCACCGAGCGCCGCGCCGTCACCGCGCTGCAAGGCCTGAGCCTGGACGTGGCGGTGGGCGAGTTCCTCACGCTGCTGGGCCCCTCGGGTTGCGGCAAGAGCACCTTGCTGCGCGTGGTGGCCGACCTCATCACGCCCAACGCCGGCGAGGTGTTGGTGTTCGGCCAGAAGCCCGAGGCGGCAAGGCTGCGCCGCGACATCGGCTTCGTGTTTCAAGACCCCGCGCTGCTGCCCTGGCGCACGGCGCTGCAGAACGTTGAGTTGCCCCTGCAAGTCGCAGTTAAACATGCCCGCCGCGGCAAGGCCACGCCACGCGAGCTGCTGCACATGGTGGGCCTGGGCGGCAGCGAGCAGGCCTATCCGCACGAGCTTTCAGGCGGCATGCGCCAGCGCGTGTCGATCGCGCGTGCGCTGGCCAGCGACCCGAAAATTCTGCTGATGGACGAGCCCTTCGGCGCGCTGGATGAAATCACCCGCGACCGGCTGAATGAAGAGCTGCGCCGCGTGTGGCGCGAACTCGGCATCACCGTGCTGTTCGTCACCCACAGCATCCACGAGGCCGCTTACCTGGGCCAGCGCGTGTTGATGATGGCGGCCAGCCCGGGGCGCGTGCGCGCCATCGTGAACGTGCCCTTGCCCGCCGAGCGCACGCTGGCCACGCGCGAGAGTGCGGCGTTTGTGGCCCTCACGGGCGAACTGCGCCGCTTGCTGGAGACGTGCTGATGGCGCCCGTCGAAGAAGGCCTGCTCGTGAACGCGCCGCTGGCCAGCACCGCCAACGCCGCCGCCGCCATCGCCACGCCCGACGCCTTGCTCGACGAGGAAGAAGCGCGCTACCGCGAAGCGCAACGCCGCGAACGGCAGCGCCGCCGCTGGATGCCGGCGTTGGGCATCAGCATCTTGCTGGCGCTGTGGTGGGGCCTGGTGGTGCTGTTTGACGTCAAGCCCTTCATTGCGCCTTCACCGTGGGCCGTGCTGCAAACGCTGTACGCCAAGCGCGCTGTGCTGTTTGCCAACCTCGTGCCCACGGCGCTGGAAGCCTTGGGCGGTTTTCTACTCGGCAACTTGGCAGCCATTGCCGTGGCCACCGTTTTCGTTCACTACCGCCACTTGCAAGAAATTTTCTTCCCGGTGGTGGTGATGTTCAACTCCATCCCGGTCGTGGCCAAGGCGCCGATCCTGGTGCTGCTGATGGGCAATGGCGTCGAGCCGAAGATTGCCATCGCCGCGCTGGTGTGCTTCTTCCCCACGCTGGTGAACAGCGTGCGCGGGCTGGAGGCGGTGAACCCGCAGGCCATGGAACTGATGCGCGTGCTCTCGGCCAGCCGCAGTGAAATTTTCTTCAAGCTGCGCGTGTACAGCGCGCTGCCCTACCTGTTTTCGGCGCTGCGCATTGCGGCATCGATGTCGGTCATCGGCGCGGTGGTGGGCGAGTGGATCGGCGCCACGCAGGGCATTGGCGCCATGATCATCCAGGCCACCTACAACTTCGACTCGCCGCTGCTGTATGCGGCCATCGTCATGAGCGCCTGCCTGTCGGGCAGCTTCTTTCTGGCGGTGGTGGCGCTGGAGCGAATCATCATCCGCTGGCAGCCCGGCCACGTCTGAATGCCCATCATTGCGAGCCAGGAACCGCCATGACTCAACAACCCACATTCATCAAAGAACCGGCGCGCGATGTGCCCGTGGTGGCGCAGGCCGACGTGGTGGTGGTGGGCGGTGGGCCGGCGGGCATGAGCGCGGCGATTACGGCGGCGCGCAACGGCGCACGCACCATCCTGTTAGAGCGCTTCAACCACCTGGGCGGGCTGGCCAGCGGCGGCATGGTGCTGGTGCTGGACGACATGTGGGACGCGCAGTTGAACGAGATCTCGGTGCGCGGTGTGTGCCTGGATCTGATCGAACGCCTGAGCGCGCGCGGCCTGGCGCAATTTCCGCGCCAGCATGAATGGGGCGTGGACGCCGCAG
Organism: Burkholderiales bacterium; assembly: GCA_031418595.1. Classification (GTDB taxonomy): domain Bacteria; phylum Pseudomonadota; class Gammaproteobacteria; order Burkholderiales; family Burkholderiaceae_C; genus Rubrivivax. The sequence continues at coordinate 9,463 of JANOXU010000185.1, read as the reverse complement.
CCATTCGGCGTTGGACGCGCTGGGGCGCGTTCGACTTCCACACGCAGCACAAGCCGCACCCCATCGTCTTCGCCGCCGCCTTCGACCCCGATGGCTGGAAGCGCGCCGCACTCGAAATGGTGGCCGAACACGACGTGCAGTTGCGGCTGCATTCCTGGTTCTCGCACGCACTCGTTGAAGATGGCCGTATGCGCGGCGTGGTGTGCGACACCAAGAGCGGGCGCCAGGCCATCCTCGGGCAAGTGGTGATCGACGCCACCGGCGACCTCGACGTGGCCGCATCCGCCGGCGCACCGCACAGCGGCGGCGCCTACATGCTGACCACCGTGTTTCGCCTGGGCAATGTCGACACCGACACCGCCGAGCGCTTTGAACACGAAGACCCCGAAGCCTTCGCGCGCATCGACAAAGAAGTTAAACAACTCATCGGCGGCAGTTGGGCGCATTGGTGGCTGAAGACCCCGTTGCCTGGCGTGGTGTGGTGCAACTGCCCGCACATGACGGGGCTCGATGGGCTGAAGGTGGAAGACCTCACGCGCGCTGAAGTGCAGGGCCGCGCGCACATCCACCAGGCCGTGGCGCATGCGCGCCAGCACATGCCGGGCTTTGAGCGCGCGGTGGTGATTGACGTGGCGCCGCAAACCGGCGTGCGCCAAACGCGCATGCTGGAAGGTGAAGTCGTCATCACCAAAGAAGATTTGATGCAACGCCGCCGTTTCCCTGATGCCGTGGCCCGCGGGCGCGACTACACCACGCCCTATCGCGCCCTGCTGCCCCGGCAGGTGGAGAACCTGCTGGTGGCCGGCCGGCACTATTCAGCCACGTCCACCGCGCAAAAGATGTCGCGCGAGATTCCGCCCTGCATGGCCATGGGCGAAGCGGCGGGCGTGGCCGCGGCGCTGGCGCTGCATGCGAACGTTACTGTGCGCAACGTGGACGTGCGAAGGCTGCAAGACACCCTGCGCGCACAGGGCGCCGACCCGGGCGACCAGAGCGGGCCGAATGCCGATGTGCCGGCGATCGCGGTGGCGGCGCAAAGAGTCAACCAAAGTGAGGCCGCATGAGTACAGAACTAACGCAAGACATGAGCTTGCCGCTGGCCGGCATCCGCGTCATCGATTTCACCCAGGTGATGATGGGCCCGGTGTGCACGCAGATGCTCGGCGACTACGGCGCTGATGTGATCAAGATCGAACGCGCCGGCGCCGGCGACCTGAGCCGCTCGACCTTCCCGCCGCAAGGCGGCATCGACAACCCGGTCTTTTGCAGCCTCAACCGCAACAAGCGCAGCGTGGCGCTCGACCTGCGCGACGCGGCGCAAATGGCCAGCGTGAAGGCGCTCATCGCCGGCGCCGATGTGGTGGTAAACAACTTTCGCGCCGGCGTGATGGACCGCATGGGCCTAGGTTATGACGATTGCCGCGTGCTCAACCCGCGCCTCATCTACGCCGTGGGCACCGGCTTCGGCGAGACCGGCCCCTATGCCCACAAGGGCGGGCAAGACGTGCTGGCCCAGGCCATGAGCGGCGCCATCGCGCGCAAGGCAGACCCTTCGCACCCGCTGGCCACCTACCCCATCGCGCTGGGCGACTATGCCGCCGGCATGCACATGGTGCAGGGCATCTTGCTGGCGCTGTTGCACCGCGCGGGCACGGGCGTGGGCCAGAAGATCAGCGTCTCGCTCTACAACTCCATGCTGGCCATGCAGATGCAGGAAGCGGCCATGATCCTGATGCGCGACACCGAAGTGAACTGGGCCGCCATGCCCTTGTCGGGCGTGTTCGAGACGGCCGACCAGCCGCTGGTGCTGGTGGGTGCATTCAAGGCCAACCCGCTGCGCGACATCTGCGCGGCGCTGGAGCTGCCTGACCTGTCATTGAACCCGCACTTTGCCAACCTGGAAGCGCAGTTCGCAAACAAAGCCGAGCTGCAAGGCCAGTTGCGCGCACGCTTCAAGACGCAGGGCCGCGAGCATTGGTTGCAGCGCCTGGAAGCGCAAGACCTGCTGTGCGCGCCGGTGCGTGACATGCGCGAAGTGCTGGTGGACCCGCAGACGCTGCACAACCAGATGATTCTGCACGGCGCTGCGCCCGAGCACGCGGCCTATCGCTTCATCGCCAGCCCGATTGCGATGTCGGCCGCACCCACCGGTTTGCATCGCCCGCCGCCGCGGCTGGGCGAGCACACCGATGAAGTGCTGGGTGACGTGCGCAACGCCAGAAATAAAAGCTCATGACGAACGTTAACTTCGAAGTGGCTGATCACGTGGCCACGGTCACGCTCAATCGGCCCGAGGTGATGAACGCCATCGACCCGGCCACCGAGGCCGAGTTGCAGCGCATCTGGGCCGAGCTGGAGCAGCGCCGCGATGTGCGCGTGGTGGTGCTCACCGGCCAGGGCGAGCGCGCGTTTTGCACCGGCGCCGACATGAAAACCCCTTCCAAGGCACCGCCGCTGAAGGGGGTGGACTATTGGGCCGCGCCGCGCCCCGGTGGCTTTGGCGGCATCGCGCTGCGCGAGACGCTCAACATCCCGGTCATCGCGCGCGTGAACGGCTATGCGCTGGGCGGTGGGTTTGAGATGGTGCTGGGGTGTGATCTGGTCGTGGCCTGCGAAGAGGCCAGTTTCGGCCTGCCCGAGCCGCTGGTGGGCCGCATGCCGCTGGATGGCGGCATGGCGCTGTTGCAGCGGCAGATTCCCTACCGTCAAGCCATGGCCATGCTGCTCACCGGCGCGCGCATCACGGCGCGGCGCGCGCTTGAGATCGGCCTGATCAACGAGGTGGTGCCGCGTGCCGAGCTTGACGCCGCCGTGGCGCGCTGGGTGACGCAGGTGCTGGCCTGCGCACCGCTGGCGCTGCAAGGCATCAAGCAAATGGTGCGGCTCACCGGCTCGCTGCCGCCGGCGCAGGCACAAGCACTGCGCCTGCCGGCATTGATGGCGGCGCTGCAAAGCGAAGATGCTGATGAAGGCGTGCGCGCGTTTCAAGAAAAGCGCAAGCCGGTGTGGCAGGGGCGTTAGCGGGCGGTTTGCGCGCCGCGGCCTTGGCCAAAATGGTGTGATGTCTGCGCTACCCGCCCACCGGATCATCGCCGCCGAAGTGCAGCAGGTGCCCAAGCCCTTCCGTGCCTTTGCGGTGCGCAGCGACGAGCCGCAACATGCCTTTGACGCGCGCGCGCCCTACGGCGCTGTGCACATCGTGCGCACGGCGTTCCTGGATGCCGGCGCGCTGGCGAGCCTCGCAGCCGAAGGCTATGCACGAGTGAGCATCGAGGCGTTCTCGGACATCGACTATGCGACGACGACGCTGCACGCCTTGGCTGCGGCCGCACCGGGCGTGGTCGACCTGCCCGGCAAGATCGCCGGCGCCTTGCAGTTCACGCGCGTGCTCGGGGACGACCATGACGCCTACCGCAGCAGCGTAGAGGCCCGCATCGACTACCTCGCGTCATGCGGCGCGGGCTTTCATAACGACGTCAGCCGCCACTGGTCGCGTTGTCTGTTCTGGATTCTTGCGCTCGACCTGGCTGATGTGGAGTTTGTACTGCCGCATGCCGGTGTGCGGCTGGCACTGTCACCCGGCGACCTGGTCGTGTTCGACCAGACCATGGCGCACGGGCTTTGCCGGCCGCGTGACCACGGGCAGGCGGTGGCGGCGTCTTTCGAGGCTGGCAGCCAGCGCCATCAAATCTTCCTGACCGGCGAGCTGCTGCTCACCGATGCGCAGTGGGCCGCGCTGGGTGCACCGTGGCTGCCTGTTGATGAGCATGAGCGCCGCGGCGCGCTCGACTTGATGCTGGCGCAGTTCGACGAGCGCAGCGGCGCCATCAAAGACCTGTGGGGGCTGCGCGACGGCATGAAGCGCAGCACCTGCCACGTTGACGAACTTGAAGCGAGCACGACACTGTGACTGCATGGCCAGTCATGCGGTCATGTTCGATGACCTGCCAGGGTCTGCCCGCCACGGCGTATGCTGGCTTGATCCACACCTTGCCTTGATCAGACCGTGATGACGCCGCCACAGGTTCACCTCATCAACCACCCGCTGGTGCAGCACAAGCTCACCTTGCTGCGCGAGAAGGGCCGCAGCACCAGCAGTTTTCGCCGCCTGTTGCATGAAGTGGCGATGCTGATGGCCTATGAGATCACGCGCGACATGCCCACGCAGTTGATCGACATCGACACGCCGCTGGAAGCCATGCGCTCAGCGGTGATCGACGGCAAGAAGACCGTCTTCGTCGTCGTCATGCGCGCCGGCAACGGGCTGCTCGACGGCATGCTCGAAGTGGTGCCCGGTGCGCGCGTGGGCCACATCGGCGTGTACCGCGACCCCAAGACCCTGGCCGCGGTGGAGTACTACTTCAAGCTGCCGCAAGGCATGCACGAGCGCGACGCCATCGTGCTCGACCCCATGCTGGCCACCGGCAATTCGGCGGTGGCCGCGGTGAGCCGTTTGAAGCTGACCCAGCCGCGTTCGATTCGGTTCGTGGCGTTGCTGGCCGCGCCCGAAGGCCTGGCCACGTTCCATGCCCAGCACCCCGACGTGCCGGTCTACACCGCGGCCATCGACCGCTGCCTGAACGACCATGGCTACATCCTGCCCGGGCTGGGCGATGCGGGCGACCGTTTATTTGGCACCAAGTAAGCTGATTCGTTAACGCTGGGAGTGGCGATGAGCATCGAGCATTGGGTGGAACTGGCCATCACCACGGCGCGCCGCAGCCCGAGCCGGCCGCGCAAGGTGGGCGCGGTGCTGGTGCTGGCCGACGGCCAAACCACACTGGCCGCGTGCAACGACTTTCCCAGTGGCGTGCGCGACACGGAAGCACGCCATGCCAGCCCCGAGCGTTTGCTCTGGATCGAGCATGCCGAACGCAACGTCATCTATGCCGCGGCCCGCGCTGGCCTGGGCACGGCCGGCGCCACGCTCGTCGCCACGTTCCACCCCTGCGCCGAATGTGCGCGTGCCATCGTCCAGGCCGGCATCAACAGCGTGCACACCATGGCGCCCGAGTTTGCTGACCCGGTGTGGGGCCCGAGCTTTCACTTCGCGCGCTCGATCCTCGAAGAAGGGGGCGTGCGCGTGCACCACCTGGCGCACGACCCGGCGCAGATGCATGCGCAAACGCTGGGAGGCTGAGCCCGCGCAGCCGGTGCTCATCCCCTGCGTCAGACTCGTTGTCGCCCGACCTTTCATGCGGATGATCCGCGCAGGAGCGACAAGACATGCAAAGAGGTCGGCGTTGATCAGGTTCAAAGATCAGGCACTGAGCCAGGCCAGGCAGCGCGGCACGCGCACGCTGGAGTCGGTGGCTGGGGAGCTGAGTCTGTCCGTGGGTACGCTCAAGGGCTGGCTCAAGATCGCGGGCGGGCAAGCGGCAGGGTTGCCGCATGCGGCGGCGTTGAGAATCCAGTAACTCCGACAGTTAGTGAATGAACAACTTCGCCGGCTGCTCCAGCAACGCACGCACCCGCTGGATGTAGGCCGCCGCCACCGCGCCATCCACCACCCGGTGGTCGAACGATGACGACAGGTTCATCATTTGCCGCACCTGCACCGCGCCGTCGCGCACCACCGGCCGCGCGACGATGCGGTTGACGCCGACGATGGCCACTTCAGGGTGGTTGATCACCGGCGTGGAGACGATGCCGCCGAGCTTGCCCAGGCTGGTGACGGTGAGCGTCGAGCCCGACAGTTCTTCGCGCGCGGCCTTGCCGGCGCGCGCGCTGGCCGCCAGGCGCGCGATCGCCGCGGCACAGGCCCAGAGGTCGAGGGTCTGGGCCTGGCGCAGCACCGGCACCATCAGGCCGCCATCGGTTTGCGTGGCCACGCCCAGGTGCACTGCCTCGTGCACGGTGAGCACACCGGCTTCGTCGTCGAAGCGGGCATTGACCTGCGGATGCGCGGCCACCGCGCGCACCACGGCGCGCACGATGAAGGCCAGCGGCGACAACTCGCCGCGCGCCGCGCCGTGCTGCGCATTGAGCTCGTCGCGCAGCGCGAGCATTTGCGTGACGTCGACTTCTTCAACGTAGGTGAAGTGCGGGATGCGGCGCTTGGATTCCTGCATCTTCTGCGCGATCTTGCGCCGCAGGCCGATGAGCTTGACTTGGCGCGTGGCGTCGCTGGCGGCGCCAGCGGGAACGCCGCCGCTCGGGCGAGCCGCATCGAGATCCGCATGCAGGACGCGGCCACCCGGGCCACTGCCTGGCACTCGGGCCAGATCGACGCCCAATGAAGCCGCACGCGCCCTGACGGCGGGCGACGCGAGTGCGCGTGCCGAGGGCGATGTTGGTGGCGCTGACGAAGGCAACGCGCGCGGCGGCAGGGGCGCCACCGATGCCGATGCCGATGCCGATGCCGGCGCGGATGCCACGGGCGCGCTTGGCGCCGTGGCGCTGGCCTGCGGCTCACGCGCCTGGCCTATCGCCGCGGCCACCTCACCTTCGATGCAAATCAAGGCCGAGCCCACCGCCATCAGTTGCCCGATTTCGCCGCCCAGCTCGACCACGCGGCCGGCCACGGACGACGGGATTTCAACCGCGGCCTTGTCGGTCATCACGTCGCACAGGATCTGGTCCTCGGCAACCAGGTCGCCCGGCTGCACATGCCACTTCACCAGTTCAACCTCGGCGATGCCTTCGCCCAGGTCGGGCATGCGGATGGTGTGCAGCGTCATTGAACAGCCCTTCGCGCTGCGCGCTGCGGGATGAGCGCTTGGGAGCGGCCCTTCGGGCGGCCGGGCGGGCTCATCAGGCAACCTCCGTGCTGCGCACTGCGGTAAATGAGCCCTTCGGGCGGCCGTGCGGGCTCATGCCCCCATCACCTTCCGATACGCCTGCGCCACGCGCTTCGGGCCCGGGAAGTAGGCCCACTCCAGCGCATGCGGGTAAGGCGTGTCGTAGCCGGTCACGCGCTCGATCGGCGCTTCGAGGTGATAGAAGCAGTGCTCCTGGATCAGCGCCGTCAGCTCCGCGCCGAAACCGCTGGTGCGCGTGGCCTCGTGCAGCACGACACAGCGGCCGGTCTTCTTCACTGAATCGACCAGCGTGGGCAGGTCGAGCGGCCACAGGCTGCGCAGGTCGATCACTTCGGCGTCGATGCCGGTTTCGCGCGCCGCAGCCTCGGCCACGTAGACCATGGTGCCGTAGGTCAGCACCGTCAGGTCTGCGCCCGTGCGCACGACGGCAGCCGATTCGAGCGCCACGGTGTAGTGGCCCTCGGGCACTTCGCTCTTGGGGTGCGCCGACCAGGGCACGACGGGCTGCTCGTGATGGCCATCGAACGGCCCGTTGTACAGGCGCTTGGGTTCGAGGAAGATGACCGGGTCGCCACACTCGATGGCCGCGATCAACAGGCCCTTGGCGTCGTACGGGTTGCTCGGCATCACGGTGCGCAAGCCGCAGACATGCGTGAACAGTGCCTCGGGGCTTTGGCTGTGCGTTTGCCCGCCGTAGATGCCGCCGCCGCAAGGCATGCGGATCACAACCGGCGCGGTGAAGTCGCCGGCCGAGCGGTAACGCAGGCGCGCAGCCTCTGAAACGATCTGATCCGACGCCGGGTAGAAGTAGTCGGCGAACTGCACCTCCACCACCGGCCTCAATCCATACGCTGCCATGCCGATGGCGGTGCCGACGATGCCGCCTTCGGCGATGGGCGAGTCGAACACGCGCTGCGAGCCGTACTTGACTTGCAACCCCTCGGTGCAGCGGAACACGCCGCCGAAGTAGCCCACGTCTTCGCCGAAGACCACCACCTGGTCATCGCGGCCGAGCATCACGTCCATGGCCGAGCGCAGGGCCTGGATCATGGTCATGGTGGCCATGTTCAACTTTCCTGCGAAGCGGCCTGGCGCATCTGCTCGCGCAGGTGCGGCGGCATGTCTTGGTAGACGTCTTCGAACATCGTGGCCAGCGGCGGAATGTGGCCATCGAGCACCGAGCCGTGCTGCAGCGCCTGTTTCAGTGCGGCCGCCATTTCTGCGTCCAGCGCCTTCAGCGTTTTCGCGTGTTCGTCTTCCGTCCAAACGCCCAGGCCGATCAGGTGCTGCTTCAGCCGCGCCACCGGGTCGCCGAGCGGAAAGTGCTGCCAGTCGTCAGCCGGCCGGTAGCGCGATGGGTCGTCTGAGGTGGAGTGCGCGCCGGCGCGGTAGGTGACCCATTCGATCAACGTGGGCCCGAGGTTGCGCCGGGCCCGTTCAGCGGCCCAGCGCGAGGCCGAAAGCACCGCCAGAAAATCATTGCCGTCGACCCGCAATGAGGCGATGCCGGCACCCACGCCGCGCGCGGCAAAGGTGGTGCCTTCGCCGCCCGCGATGGCCTGGAAGGTTGAGATTGCCCACTGGTTGTTGACCACGTTCAGGATCACCGGCGCGCGGTAGACATGGGCAAAGGTCAGGGCATTGTGGAAGTCGGCCTCGGCGGTGGAGCCGTCGCCGATCCAGCCCGAGGCAATCTTGCTGTCGCCCTTGATCGCCGAGGCCATCGCCCAACCCACCGCCTGCACGAACTGTGTGGCCAGGTTGCCCGAGATCGAAAAGAAACCGGCGCGTTTGTATGAGTACATCACCGGCAGCTGGCGGCCGCGCAGCGGGTCGCGCTCGTTGCTCAGCAACTGGCACATCAGCTCGACGATGTTGATGTCGTCACGCGCCAGCAGCAGGCCCTGCTGGCGATAAGAGGGGAAGCACATGTCGCCGGGTTGCAGCGCCTGCGCGTGCGCCACCGCGATGGCCTCTTCGCCCAGGCACTGCATGTAAAACGAGATCTTCTTTTGCCGCTGTGCGATGAGCATGCGGGCGTCAAAGGCGCGGGTGCGCAGCATCGCGCGCAGGCCGCTGCGCAGCGCTTCAGCCTCGACCTGTGGCGCCCAGGGGCCGACGGCGCGGCCGCTGTCATCGAGCACACGAATCAGCTTCCAGGCCATGGTGCCGGTGTGCGAGGGCACGATGTCGACCGCCGGGCGCGACACCTCGCCGGCGGCCGAAACACGCAGGTACGAAAAATCAGTGGCCTGCCCGGGCCGGCCGGTGGGCTCGGGCACGTGCAATCGAAGCTTCGCCGCAGCGCCAGGCATTGCGTTCTCCCGGGCCGCTGGGCAGGCGGCCCACGGCTGATTCTGGGCGATCTGGCCGGGCGCGCAAAGAAGAGATGGGCTCGCTTCGTTCGAACGTAAAAGTTGAACTGAGCCCGCTGTCTTTGGCAACCAAACGCCGTGGGGCCGTGTGCTCACGGCAAGGCCAAGTTCAGAGCGCGCCGTCGTCGTATCGCTGCTGCACGAATTCAGAGCCTGTGAATGAATCCGGCGCGCCCAAGCGGGTGCTCCAGGCGGTGTCGATCTAGGAGCCTGTCGGGGCTTGGGTGGGGGCCGCGCCGCCCCCCTGCCCCACCCGCGCCGAGGGGTTATGTGTTTAAAAAAAAAAGTGCTTATTTTTAATTATTAAAGAAAGAGGTGGGGCGGGGT
>JANOXU010000184.1:0-30303 GCA_031418595.1 Burkholderiales bacterium | reverse complement strand
TGCGCAGCGAACGGATCTCGCGGTACAGGCGCTCAACCGGCTGTTCGCTGACCACGCCCTGCCCACCCCACAACTGCACCGCCGCGTCGATCACCTGCTGCGCACCTTCGGTGGCCACCAGCTTGGCCATCGCCGCTTCTTTGGTGACCTGGCGGCCCTGGTCGCGAAGCCATGCCGCGCGGTAGGTCAGCAGCGCGGCGCTGTCGATGGTGGTGGCCATCTGCGCCAGCTTGGCTTGCGTGAGCTGGAAGTCGGCCAGCACGCCGCCGAACATGCGCCGCGTGGTGGCGCGCCGCAGCGCTTCGTCCATCGCCCTGCGCGCAAAGCCCAGCGCCGCGGCCGCCACCGAGGTGCGGAACACATCGAGCGTGCGCATCGCCACCTTGAAGCCTTGCCCGGCCTCCCCCACGCGCTGTGACAGCGGCACACGGCAGCCGGTGAACTTGAGCCGCGCCAGTGGGTGTGGCGCGATCACGTTGATGCGCTCGGCGATCTCCAAACCCGGCGTGCCGGCATCGACGATGAAGGCGGAAATGCCACGTGAGCCGCGCGCCTCGGGCGCTTCGCCGCTGCGCGCAAACACAACGTAGAAATCGGCGATGCCGCCGTTGGAGATCCAGGTCTTCTCGCCGTTCAACACCACCTCATCGTCTTGCACGCTGGCGGCGCATTGCAGTGCCGCCACGTCGGAGCCGGCGTCGGGCTCCGACAGCGCAAACGCCGCAATCGCTTCGCCACGCGCCACGCGCGGCAGGTAGCGCGCCTTTTGCTCGGGCGTGCCACTCAGGGCGATGGCGCCGGAGCCAAGGCCCTGCATCGCAAACGCGAAGTCGGCCAGCCCCGAGTGCCGCGCCAGGGTTTCGCGGGCGATGCAGATGGCGCGGGTGTCGATGGCATCACTGGCGCCGCCCCATTCGCGCCCGCCCACGGCATGCGCCAGCCAGCCGCCGGCGCCGAGTGCCTTGACCAGCGCACGGCACTGCGCATCGACATCCGATCCATGCTCATGCGAAACATTAGCCGTTGCCCAGGCATCAAGCTCGCGCGCCAGGCTGCGGTGGCGCTCCTCGAAGAACGGCCAGGCCAGGTAGCGGGTGTCAGACATGTGCGACCCCTTGTGAATTCAATTGCCTTCGAACACCGGCTTTTGCTTGGCCACGAAGGCGTTGTAGGCGCGCTTGAAGTCTTCGGTGAGCATGCACAGCGCCTGGGCCTGGGCCTCGGCCTCGATGGCTTGCTCGATGGTCATGGCCCATTCCTGGTGCAGCATGGTCTTGGTGATGCCGTTGGCAAAGGTGGGGCCGGCCGCCAGTTCGGCAGCGAGCTTTTGCGCATCGGCCAGCACTTGCTCGGGCGCGGCCAGGCGGTTGTAGAAACCCCAGCGCTCGGCCTCTTCACCGCCCAGGCTGCGCCCGGTGTACAGCAGTTCACTGGCGCGGCCCTGGCCGATCAAACGCGGCAGCATGGCGCAGGCGCCCATGTCACAGCCCGCCAGGCCGACGCGGTTGAACAGGAAAGCCACCTTGCTGCGCACCGTGCCCAGCCGCAGGCAAGACGCCATGGCCAGGATGGCGCCGGCGCCGGCGCACACGCCGTCAATGGCCGCCACGATGGGTTGCGGGCAGGCGCGCATCGCCTTCACCAGATCGCCCGTCATGCGCGTGAACAGCAGCAGGTCGGGCGCGCTCAGGCGGATCAGCGGCGCGATGATGTCGTGCACGTCGCCGCCGCTGCAGAAGTTGCCGCCGGCACCTGTCAGCACCACAGCATGCACATCGGTGGCATACCTCAGGCGGCCAAACAAATCACGCAGTTCGGCGTAACTTTCAAAGGTGAGCGGGTTCTTGCGCTCGGGCCGGTTCAGCGTGATGGTGGCCACGCCGGCGCTGCATTGCCACTCAAAGTGCCTGGCGCTGTAGCCGGCCAGTTGCTGCAGGTTGCCCGCGGCCAGGGTGGGGTCGAGTTGGTCAGTCATGGTGGGCTCATTTCCTTGTGGCTGCTCGCAGCCTGTTCCTGCTTTTGCGCCAGGTGCAGCCGCAACTGGCCCAGGCCAGCATAGAGGTTTGATTTCACATCGGCGTCGAAACCGCTGAACAGTTCGATCAGCCAGGCTTCGTGCTCTTGCGCCATTTCGCTGAAGCGCGTCAGGCCCGCGGGTGTGAGGCGAACGATGAGCGAGCGGCGGTCTTGCTCATCGGCGGCGCGCTCAACCAGGCCTTCGGCCACAAGCTGATCGGTCAGGCCCGTGACGTTGCCGCCAGTCACCATGAGGTAGCGCGACAGCGCATTCATGCGCAGCCCGCCGGGGTGGCGCTCAAGCTGGGCCAGGTAGTCGAAGCGCGGCAAGGTGGTGGCAAAGCGCTGGCGCAAGCGAGTGCGAATCTCTTGCTCGATCTGCGTGCTGCACGACAGCAGCCGCAGCCACAGCTTCACGGCGGAGTGGTCGTCACTCATCGCGCGGCCTTCACGGCCGATGTGCTGCGCGCTGAGGCCGCGCAGGAGCTTGAAATCGCGGGTGCGTGCCATGCGTGCTTACCTGGCCCCGGCCTGCGCCTTCTCGCGCGCGAAGTTGCTTTCCATCTGCACCTTGGCTGAGCGGTATTGCTGCGGCCACGGCACTTCGGTGAAGCCGATCTTGGCGGCCTCGGTCAGCGTCCAGGCCGGGTTGGCCAGGTGCGGGCGCGCCACGGCGCACAGGTCGGCGCGGCCGGCGGCGATGATGCTGTTCACATGGTCGGCTTCGCTGATCGCGCCCACCGCCATGGTGGCAATGCCGGCTTCTTGCCGAATGCGGTCAGCAAAGGGCGTTTGGAACATGCGGCCGAAGGTGATCCTCTCTTTCTTGCTCACCTGGCCGGAAGAGCAGTCGATCAGGTCTGCGCCGGCGGCCTTGAAGGCTTTGGCGATGGCCACCGCGTCAGTCGGCGTGATGCCGCCTTCAACCCAGTCGTGCGCCGAGATGCGCACGCTCATGGGCAACTGCTCGGGCCAGGCCGCGCGCACCGCGGCAAACATTTCCAGCGGGTAGCGCAGGCGGTTGGCCAGGCTGCCACCGTATTCATCGTTGCGCTGGTTGGTCAAAGGCGAAATGAAGCTCGACAGCAAATAGCCGTGCGCGCAGTGCAGTTCGAGCCAATCGAAACCGGCCGCCGCGGCGCGCTGCGTGGCGGCCACGAACTCGGTTTTCACACGCTCCATGTCGGCGCGCGTCATGGCGCGCGAAACCTGGCTCTCGCCTTCGATGTATTGCTGCGGCGAGGCGCTGAGCAGCGGCCAGTTCGGTTCGGTGTCGGCTGCAAGCAGAGGTTTGTCGATGCCGTCCCAGGCACGGCGGGTGCTGCCTTTGGCGCCCGAATGGCCGATCTGCATGGCGATCTTGGCGCTGGTGTGGGCATGCACCCATTCAACGATGCGCCGCCACGCCGCGCCTTGCTCATCGTTCCACAGGCCCGGGCAGCCGGGGGTGATGCGCGCATCGGGGCTGGGGCAGGTCATTTCGGCCACCACCATGCCCGCGCCACCCATGGCGCGCGCGCCCAGGTGCACCAGGTGGTAGTCGCCCGGTATGCCATCAACCGCCGAGTACTGCGCCATGGGTGAGACAACGACGCGGTTCTTCAGCGTGGTGCCGCGCAGCGTGAAGGGCGTGAACATGGGCGGTATCGCTGGCGCACAGGCGGCGCGCTGCAAAGGTGTGCGCGCCGCAAACCAGCGCTCATAGCCTTCGAGCCAGCCTTGGTCGCGCAGGCGCAGGTTTTCGTGGCTGATGCGTTGGCTGCGCGTGAGCATGCTGTACATGAACTGCTCGGGTTCGAGCTGGTCGCAATAGCGCTCGCCGCAGACCTCAAACCATTCCATCGCGTTCCATGCCGCGTTTTGCAGGCGCAGCGTTTCGATGCGGCGCAGCTCTTGATACGTGCTCAACACCTCGCCGATGCGTTCAGGGCCATCGCCCAGCAGCTTGAACTGGCGGGTCAGTTCGATGGCGTCTTCCAGCGCGAGTTTGGTGCCCGAGCCGATGGCGAAGTGGGCGGTATGCACCGCGTCGCCCATCAAGACGACGTGTGAGCCGTTGATGTTTTTCAACCACCACTGCTCGCACACCACGCGCTGGAAATTCAGCCAGACCGAGCCGCGCAGGTGGCGCGCGTTGGTCATGAGCTTGTGGCCCTGCAAGTTGGCGGCGAACAACTGTTCACAAAAGGCAATGCTCTGATCCGGGTCGGCCTGATCCAGCCCATGGGCCAGCCAGACCTGTTCCGGGCATTCGACGATGAAGGTGGCGGTGTGCTCGTCGAACTGGTAGATGTGGGCCTGGAACCAACCGTGTTCGGTGCGCTGGAAGTCGAAGGTGAAGGCGTCGTAGCGCCGCTGCGTGCCCAACCAGATGAAGCGGTTCGGGCGCGTCACCACGTCAGGCTTGAAGGTGCTGGCGTGCTGAGCGCGGATGCGCGAGTTGACGCCGTCGCTGGCGATCACCAGGTCGGCGTCGGCATAGTCGGCGTCGCTTTGCGCTTCGCATTCGAACACCAGACCCACGCCCAGAGCTTCACAGCGCGCTTGCAGGATGTTGAGCAGCTTCTTGCGCCCGATGCCCACGAAGCCATGGCCGCCGCTGCGCAGGGTGCGGCCCTTGAACAGCAGCTCGATGTCGTCCCAGTGGTTGAAGGCGGCCTCGATCTGGGTGGCCGTCTCAGCGTCCCACTGGCGCATGTTTTCCATGGTGGCGTCGGAGAACACCACGCCCCAGCCGAAGGTGTCGTACGGCCGGTTGCGTTCCACCACGGTGATGCTGTGCGCCGGGTTGAGCTGCTTCATCAACAAGCCGAAATACAGGCCGGCGGGGCCGCCGCCGATGCAGACGATCTTCATGCGTGTTCCTTCAACCAGGAGGCTGCGGGCAACCAGGGTGAACTTTAGCCATGAATAGTTTAAGTGTCAACTAAATGAGCTGACGCTGAATGAGCTGACGCTGTCGGGAGTAAATGAGCTGACGCTGCGTTGCGCACACCCGGCAGTGCCAGCCTGGCCGGGGCCGCGCAGTGGGTGTCAGCCCCTGGCGTCCAGGTTGGCCACCCTCACTTCGCACACGATGCCCTGCGGCCGGTTCTCGCGCCATTTCACGTCGCCGCGCAGCAGCTTCACGCGCTTGCGCACGCCGCCCATGCCCAGGCCATGGGCCCAGGCCTGCGGGTTGCGGCCCACGCCGTCGTCGGCCATCACCAGGGTGAAGCGGCCCTTTTCAAGCGTGGCGCTGATCTCCAGCCGGGTGGCACTGGCGTGGTAGATGATGTTGCTGACGAGTTCACGCAGCACCCGCGTCAAGGCAGACCACTGCACCATGCTGAGCATGACGTCGTCGTCGAACGTGAACTGCCAATCGAGTTGGATGTGCGCCGCGCTCAGGCGCTGCGTGATGTCGGCCTTCCATTCCGCCACGGCGTGTGACAACTGGTGGTCGCTGGCGGCCAGGCCGCGGGTCAGCGTCTTCAAGTCCTGCAAGGTGTGGCGCAGGTAGTCTTCCATTTCCGGCGTCTGCGCCTTGTACATCAGCGTCAACAGGCGCGCGCCGATGTCGTCATGCAGGTCTTGCGCGATGCGCAGCCGCTCCTCGGTGCGGCCACGCTCAACGGCCTTGTCGTAGGCCACGGCGCGCATCAACTGTTCCACCACCTGGTCTGACAGGCGCGCGTCTTCGCGCGTGAACATGCGCTTGCCGCGCCCGGCAAAGCGCAGCAGCAGGCTGCCGGCGTTGGCGTTGGCGTTGGCGGTGTCGTCGCCCACGCGCGGAAACGGCACCAGCATGGCCGAGCCGTCGCCCACCACGCGGGCATGGCTGGTCTGGCGCTCCAGGTTGCGCAGCTCCAGCGGGTCGAACAGGTCGCGCAGCAGCTCGGTGAGCAGGCCGCGGCTCTGGCTGGCGTCGACCTCCACCTCGCGCACGATGCGGTACAGGCGTTCGAACATGCGTTCGGCGGTGAGGCGCTGCGAGCCCAACATCTGGCTGAGCAACCACTGGCGCGCGCCGGCATAGGTGCCCAGGGCGAGGAACACCGCCAGCGACAACGAAGCGAAGTGGCTGAGCGAGAACGCCGAGACAAACAGCAGATCGAGCGAGGTGGCCACCGTGCTCACGCCGGCGAGCAAGGCAAACTCGCGCAGCACCTGCTGCGAGCGCGACATGAACGGCAGCAGCAGCAGCATCGAGGCGAAGAACACGTACCAGATGTAGGAGCCGATCTGGGCCACGCTTTCATGTGCGTTGCCGGCGCGGTAGGCGGCCATCACCGCCAGCATCAACAGGGCCAAGGTGCCCACGATGACCACGGCAAAGCGGCGCATCAGCACCGCAAACGGGTTAGGTTCGGCGTGATACGAAGCGAACAGCAGGCCCACGGCCGTGCCCCCCATCAGCAGACAGGCGGTTTGTGTCCAGGCCCAGGCGAAGGCCAGCTTGTCGGCCACGATGACCGCGCCGAGCACGGCGGTGAACAGCCAGGCCGCGCTGATGAACAGCAGCCGCTGCTGTACACGCAAAGGCGGCATGGTGCAGGCGTGCACCACGGCGGCTGCTGTGATCAGGTCGAACACCGAACGCAGCGCGGCCTCGTGCACCGCCGAACCGGCCACGGCGCCCAGACCCGGCATCGACTGCACGGCAATGAACAGCAGGTTGCCCGCCTGGCACAGCGTCATCACCAGGTACAGCACGTTGCGCGGCTTCATGTGCGCCAGCAGCGCCACCGCACCCACCAGGTACAGCAGCAAAGCCAACGCAGAGGTCAACCAGAACAGCAGGCCCAGGCCGGCCAGGCCGCGCGGCAGCGGTTGCACCACGACTTTGCCGCTGCCTTCGAAGTGCAGCGCCACTTCGGGTTGGGCCAGCAACCTGGCCAACTGCTCGTGGGCCACCACCGAACGTGCGCGGGTCGTGTCGTCGATCACCCAGCGCGGCGAGCGGTGCAGGTCTTGCACCTGAACGGCCACGCCACTGCCATCGGCGGCAGTGACGCGCAGCAAACGTTGCCCCAGGTGCACCTGCAAGGGCGGTGCCGCGGCGGCGGCCAGTTCGATGCCGCCTTGCGCCGCGTCGCGCCATGTGGCCTGCAATTGCGGCGTGTCGATCAACACCCGTACCAGCGCAAACAGGCCCACGCAACCCAGCAGCACCAGCAGGGCCAGGGCGCGGCGGTGCCAATGGATCCAGCTCAGCGGGTGCCGCTGGCGCTGCTGCTCCACGGCCAGCGGCACGGGCCCGCTTTCGCCAAAGCCTGCCGGATAACCGGCCAGGCCGGGGCCGGTGCTGTTCAAAGTGGGGTCGGGGCGCACCGTGCTGCTGCGGTTGGCCAGCGGTGCGATCAGCGCTGTGGGGTTAGACCAGCCCTTGCTTGCTGGCCAGCACAGCGGCTTCAGCGCGGCTGGAGACGTTGAGCTTTTTGTAGATGGACTTGATGTGGTCGTTCACGGTGAACCACTTGATGCCCATCAGCCCGGCAATCTCTTTGATCGTGAAGCCCTTGCTCAGGTAAGTGAGCACCTCGCTTTCGCGCGGCGTCAGGCGCTCATGGTCGAGCGGGCGTTCCAGCGCCACGGGCTTGCTGGCCTGCAGGCCACTGACCGACATGAAGGCGTTTTCGCTGATGCTCGAGTCTGCGCGGCTGCCATGGCGAAAGTGGGTGAGCAGCCGGCGCGCGATGGCCGGCGACAGCGGCGGCTGGCCGCGCACGATCTTCTGCAGTTCTTCGACCAGCACCTCGAAGCGGTCTTCTTTGAGCAGGTAGCCATCGGCCCCGCATTGCAGGGCCGGGAACAGGTGGTCGTCGTCTGAATAGAGCGTGGTGACGATCTTGGTGGCCGGGTATTGGGCCAGCTCGCCCAGAAGTTCCATGCCGTTGCCGTCGGGCAGCTCCAGGTCGACCAGCGCCAGCTTGAAGGTGTCGGCGCCACTGGTGCCGCGCGGGCCACCGTTTTGCGACACCAGCCGGCGCGCGGTTTCCAGGTCACCGGCTTCGGTGATGACGATGTTGTCGCTGAAGCTTTCGCGCACCACGCGGCACAGGAAACTGCGTGCAACGGGGTTGTCTTCGAGAATCAAGACCTTGACGGCCATGCAAAAGCTCCAGAGCGGATGCGTTGGATGCTAGCAGCCCAGGCACCGCTCATTCATTGACCAGCACCACCTTGCCAATCACCTGCCTTGACGCCATGCGCGCATAAGCCTGCGCCAGTTCGCTCATGGGCAGGCGGCGGTCGATCACCGGCTTGATCTTGCCCTGCGCATACCACTGCGCCAGCTCGGCAAAGGCGCGCGCGTTGGCAGCGGGCTCGCGGCGCACGAAGTCGCCCCAGAACACGCCGACGATCGAGGCCCCTTTAAGCAGGGTCAGGTTCAGCGGCAATGCCGGGATGCCGCCCTGGGCAAAGCCGATCACCAGGTAGCGGCCGCGCCAGGCGATCGAGCGGAACACCGGCTCGGCCAGGTCACCACCCACCGGGTCGTACACCACATCGGGCCCCTTGCCCGCGGTGAGTTCCTTGATCTGGTCGCGCAAATTGCCCTGGCTGTAGTTGATGGCGGCGTCAGCCCCCAGCGCCAGGCAGCGCGCGTTTTTCTCGTCGCTGGACGTGGCGGCAATGACCTTGGCTCCCATGGCCTTGGCGATCTGGATCGCCGATGTACCCACGCCGCCGGCGGCGCCGAGCACGAGCACGGTTTCACCGGCCTTGAGCGCCGCCCGGTCGACCAGCGCATGGTGCGAGGTGCCATAGGTGAGGCCGAACGCCGCGCCTTCTTCGAAGCTGAAGCCCGGTGGCAGCGGCATCACGCCAGCGGCCTTGGGGCAGGCGTGGGTGGCAAAGCCGCCAATGCTGCCCAGTGCGGCCACGCGGTCGCCCACCTTGAGGTGCGTGACCGCACTGCCCACGGCCTCGACGATGCCCGCGTACTCCGAGCCCGGCACAAACGGCGGCGTGGGCTTGAACTGGTACTTGCCCTGGACGATGAGGATGTCGGGGAAGTTCAGGCTGGCCGCGCGAATGGCCACGCGCACTTCGTCGGCCGCAGGCTCGGGCGTGGGGCTTTCCTTCCAAACAAGCGCGTCGGGGCCACTGAGGGTTTCGCAGGTCCAGGCTTTCATGTCTTGCCTTGTCAATGGGGTGGGGGGTGGGCGGCAATGATAGGAGGCTGCCGCGTGGGCCGACCGGTGCAAACATGTCGCCGCAGGGGCGCTGCCTACAATCGCCGCGCATGCGCATCCTCATCGCCAACGACGACGGTTATCTCGCCCCCGGCCTGGTGGCTTTGGTGCAGGCCTGCCAGGGCTTGGGCCAGATCGATGTGGTGGCACCGGAGCAAAACGCCAGCGCCACCTCCAACGCGCTCACGCTGAACCGGCCGCTTTCAGTCTTCGAGGCCGTGGGCGGTGCCAGCGCGGGCTTCAAGGTGGTGAACGGCACACCGTCAGACTGTGTGCACGTCGCACTCACCGGCTTGTTAGGGGCTCGGCCCGACCTGGTGCTTTCAGGCATCAACAATGGCGCCAACATGGGCGACGACACGCTGTATTCAGGCACCGTGGCCGCGGCCATGGAGGGCTACCTGTTCGGCGTGCCGGCGATTGCGTTTTCTTTGGTCGATAAAGGTTGGGGCCAGCTCGATGCCGCGGCGCGCCTGGCGCGTTCGTTCGTGCAAGGCTTGCTGCAAGAAGGCTTGCCGGCCGGGCCCTGGCTGCTCAATGTGAACATCCCGAACCATGCCGATGCGCCGGGCCTGCCGCGGCGCATCACCCGCCTGGGCCGGCGCCATGCCAGCGCGCCGGTGATCAAGCAAACCAACCCGCGCGGTGAGGCCATTTACTGGATAGGCCCGGCCGGCGCGGCGCTGGATGCCACGCCGGGCACCGACTTTCACGCGCTGGCCAACGGCTGCGTGTCGATCACGCCGTTGCAGGTTGACCTGACCGACCATGCCGGCCTGGATCGGTGGCGTGGGCTGGCCGGCGTCATCCCCACATGAACTGCCCGGCATGACGACCAAGCCGCCGCGCAAAGCGGCCGGCTTTCCTGCCATGCTGGGTGCCGCACGCGCCGTGGCGCCGCGCGCCGTGTTGCGCCCGCAGCGCCCGCTGCGCGAAGCCGCGGCCGATGCCCGCCAGCGCGGCGCCCCGGCCGGCGTGGGCCTCGATTCAGTGGCCGTGCGTGCACGCATGGTGCAGCGCCTGCGCAGCGCCGGCCTGCATTGCGAGCCGGTGTGCGCAGCACTGCTGCACGTGCCGCGGCATGAGTTTGTCGACGCCGCGCTGGCCAACCAGGCCTATGAAGACACCAGTTTGCCCATCGGCTGGCAGCAAACCATTTCCAAACCATCAGTCGTGGCGCGCATGCTGGCCTTGCTGTTTGAAGGTGACGGCGCGCGCCAGCGCGGGCAGTTGGGCCGGGTGCTCGAGATCGGCACCGGCTGTGGCTACCAGACGGCGTTGCTGAGCCTGCTGGCCAAGCAGGTGGTGTCGATCGAGCGCATCGCCGGCCTGCACGCCAAGGCGCATGCCAACCTGGGCCACGCCATGCCGGGCAGCATGCGCGGCCCGTTGCAACTGCTGCACGGTGATGGCCGCGCCGGGCATGTGCGCGCCGCGCCATTCGACACCATCGTGGCCGCAGCCGGGGGTGACGACGTGCCCCAAGCCTGGCTCGACCAGTTGGCCGAAGGCGGGCGGCTGGTGGCGCCGCTCAGCGGCGCGGGGCGCGCCGGTCAGGCCTTGTGCGTCGTCGACCGGCGCGGTGGCCAGTGGCACCGTGCGCTGCATGAGGCGGTGCACTTCGTCCCCCTAAAATCGGGCATCGAATGACACAGGGGTTTGAGCGCATGCGGCAGTTGGGCAAATCAAGTTGGGCAGCATGGGTGGCGTTGTGTGTGGTGGCCGTGTTGGCGGGCTGCGCCTCACCACGCTACCGCGCGCCGGTGGAAGATCGCGCTGCCGCCGGCCGCACCCAGCCTGGCAGCGCACCGGCCACCGCCACGCCGCCAGCTCGACCTGGCGACGAGAACGCGGGCAAGCCCGGCTACGTGACCGTCAAGCCCGGTGACACATTGATCCGTATCGGCTTGGAAGCCGGCCAGAACTGGCGCGACGTGGCGCGCTGGAACGGCATCGACAACCCCAACCTGATTGAAGTGGGCCAGGTGCTGCGCGTGGCGCGCCCGGGCAGTGAGCCCGAGGCCGTGGCGGTGCGCCCGGTGACGGCGGCAGCGCAGGTTGAAACGCGGCCGCTGGATGCCCGGGCCGAGCCGCGGGTGCTTGAAATCAAGCCCGGCACTGCGAGTCCAGCGGCCGCGGCAGCAGCGTCGGCGCCAGCGCCGGCAACGCCTGCATCGGACGAAGACGTGGCCTGGGGCTGGCCGGCCCAAGGCGGCGTGACCACGCCGTTTGACGACCAGCGCCACAAGGGCCTGCTGATTGCCGGCAAGGCCGGCGAGCCGGTGTACGCCGCCGCCGCCGGCCGCGTGGTCTATGTCGGCGCCGACCTGCGCGGCTATGGCAACCTGGTGATCGTGAAGCACAACAACACCTACCTCAGTGCCTACGCCCACAACCAGGCCTTGCTGGTGAAAGAAGAGCAGGTGGTGCGCAAGGGCCAGAAGATCGCGGAAATGGGCTCGTCCGACACCGACCGCGTGCAACTGCATTTCGAGATTCGCCGCGTCGGCAAACCGGTCGATCCGGCGCGGCTGTTGCCGGCGCGCTGAGCTGCTCCGCGCTGGCCCGCGCAACCGCGGGGGCGTTCGCGTTTTCCGCAGGTGTGCCGCACCTGAGCCGCCGCTAGCATCGCGCCGCCTTCAACCCCCCCCGCTTCGGCGCGCCGCCCCTTCCGTGCAAGTCATCCAACTGCTGATCAGCGGCGTCGCCCAGGGTTGCATCTACGGGCTCATTGCACTGGGCTTCGTGCTCATCTACAAGGCCACCGAAACCGTCAGCTTCGCGCAGGGCGAATTGATGATGCTGGGCGCGTTTTGCGGCCTGGCGGCCATGACCATGCTGGGCCTGCCGTTTTGGCTGGCCGTGCCAGGCGCGGTGCTGGTGATGGCCGGCCTGGGCGTGCTGCTGGAGCGCGCGCTGATCCGCCCCATCCTCGGGCAGCCGGCGTTTTCCATCGTCATGCTCACCATCGGCATCAGCTACATCGCGCGCGGCCTGATCACCATGGTGCCGGTGATCGGCACCGAAACGCACGTTCTGCCGGTGCCCTATAAAGATGGCACCTTGAAGCTGGGCACCTTGGTGCTGGCCGACGAGCAGTTGGTCGTGATCGCCTGCACCGCGGTGTTATGCCTGGGGCTGTATGCCTTGTTCAAGTTCAGCAAGGTCGGCATCGCCATGCAGGCCAGCTCGCAAAACCAGCTCGCCGCCTACTACATGGGCATTCCGGTGCGCCGCCTGAACGGTTTGGTGTGGGGCCTGGCCGCGGCCGTGGCGGCGGTGGCGGGGTTGCTGCTGGCGCCCATCACCTTCGTGCACGCCAACATGGGCTTCATCGGTTTGAAGGCCTTTCCCGCCGCCGTGGTGGGCGGCTTCGGCAGCCTGCCCGGGGCCATCGTGGGCGGCCTGATCATCGGCGTGGTGGAAAGCCTGTCGGGCTTTTACCTGCCCGAAGGCTTCAAGGACATCATGCCTTACGCGGTGGTGCTGTTGATGTTGATGGTCAAGCCCAACGGCCTGTTCGGCGAGAAGCTGCGCAAGAAAGTCTGAGCGACCACCGACCATGCGCTTTCTCTTCAAGACCCGCTACGAACAAGACATCGTGCTGGCCAAGCACGGCGGCCACCACTTCTGGTACGCCGTGCTCGGCGTGTGCCTGCTGGCCGCGCCGTGGGTGCTGCCTCAGTTCTGGCTGGCGCAGTTAACGTTTGTGTTGATTTACTCGGTGGTCGGCCTGGGCCTCATGCTCCTGGCCGGCTTCACGGGGCAGTTTTCCATCGGCCACGCGGCGTTTCTGGGGGTGGGTGCGTACACCCAGGCGGTGTGCATCGCCGCGGGCTGGCCGTTCCCATTGGCCATGGTGGCCGCGGGTGGCCTGGCCGGCGCGGTGGGAGTGGTGATCGGTGTGCCGGCGCTGCGCGTGAAAGGCATCTACCTGGGCATCGCCACGCTGGCGTTCGGCTTCATCGTTGAAGAAGGCATGGCGCGCTGGGAGAGCGTGACCGGCGGCAATGCCGGCATGCATGTCAAGACGCCAGAGCTGTTCGGCTGGAAGGTCGACAGCGACATCGAGTTCTACTTCGTTTGCCTGGTGGTCACGGTGGGCTGCACGCTGGCCATCCTGAACCTTCTGCGCTCGCCCACCGGCCGCGCCTTTGTGGCCATTCGTGATTCAGAAATCTCGGCGCAGAGCATGGGCATTCACCTGGCGCGCTACAAGACACTGTCGTTCGCGTTGTCCGCTGTATTTGCCGGTTTGGCTGGCGCCTTGTACGCACACCAAATCAAGTTCCTGTCGCCCGAACAATTCAGCATCGTGCAGTCGATCGACCTGCTGCTGCTGGTGGTGATCGGTGGTCTGGGCTCGGTGCACGGCGCCTTCCTGGGCGCCATCTTCCTGATCACCATGCCGCAGCTCATTGCCCTGGGCAAAGATTACCTTCCCAACGTCATCGGCCAGGCGCCGGGCTTGCAGGCCGTGGTGTACGGCGCCGTGCTGGTGGGCTTCGTGATGTTCGAGCCCCTCGGCCTGTATGGCCGCTGGCTGAAGGTTCGCACCTATTTGCAGTTGTTCCCGTTCTATCGCCGCGGCATGTTCAAGCGGCAGAAGTCGTTCCAGAAATCTGATCGACTGAAATGACATTCGGCAACGACCTCATCGTGGCCGAAGGGCTCACCGTTCGCTTCGGCGGCCTGGTGGCGGTGAACAACGTCAGCTTCACGGTGCAGCGCGGGGAGGTGTTCACGCTGATCGGCCCCAACGGTGCGGGCAAGACCACGGTGTTCAACCTGATCAGCCGCATCTACCAGCCCACGCAAGGCCGCATCTCGTTCGAAGGTCAGGACCTGGTGGCCAAGCCGGCGCACCAGGTGGCCGCGTTGGGCATCGCGCGCACGTTCCAGAACATCGAGCTGTTCGAGCACGCCACGGTGCTGCAAAACCTGCTGATCGGCTGCCACACGCACCGCCGCAGCAACCTGCTGCAAGACATGTTCTTCACCCGCACGGCGCGCCAGGGCGAACTGGCGGCGCGCCACAAGGCCGAAGAAGTGATCGAACTGCTCGACCTGCAACACCACCGCGACAGCATGATCGCCGGCCTGCCCTATGGCGTGCGCAAGGTGGTGGAGTTGGCGCGCGCGCTGTGCGCCGAGCCCAAGCTGCTGCTGCTGGACGAGCCGTCCTCGGGCCTGAACGTGGAAGAGACCGAAGACATGGCGTTCTGGATTCACGATATCCAGCGCGAACTCGGCATCACGGTGCTGATGGTCGAGCACGACATGAGCCTGGTGAACAAGGTCTCTGATCGCGTGCTGGCGCTCAGCCAGGGCGAGGTGCTGGCCATGGGCACGCCGCAAGAGGTGCAGAACCACCCGGGCGTGATCGAGGCGTACCTGGGTTCGACCGACGATTTGTCCAGCCTGCGGCGGGCGCCAGCATGAGCCCCGCCCGGCCGCCCGAAGGAGCTCGCACCGCAGTGCGCAGCACGCAGGCTCCCTTATGAGCGAAGAAATCATCCTCGCGCTGAACAATGTTGAAAGCGCCTATGGGCCGATCAAGGCGATCCGCGGCGTCAGCCTGCGTGTCAAGCGCGGTGAGATCGTCACCGTGCTGGGCTCCAACGGCGCGGGCAAGAGCACGATCCTGAAGACCATCTCGGGCATCCTCGACCCGCGCAAAGGCAGCATCACGTACCGCGACGAAAACATCACCGCCATGGACCCGGCGCTGATCGTGCAGCGCGGCCTAAGCCATGTGCCCGAGGGGCGTGAAGTCTTTCCGCTGCTGTCGGTGCGCGAAAACCTGCTGATGGGGGCGTACACGCGGCATGACCGCGACGCCGTGGCGCAGGACATGCAAGCCGCCTACGGCTACTTTCCGATCCTGCGCGAGCGCGCCACTCAAGACGCCGGTTTGCTTTCAGGCGGGCAGCAGCAGATGCTGGCCATTGCGCGCGCGCTGATGGCCGCGCCGCAGCTCGTCTTGCACGATGAACCCAGCCTGGGGCTTTCACCCAAGCTCACGCGCGAGATCTTCGAGATCGTGGTGCGCATCAACCGCGAGCGCGGCACCACCATGCTGCTGGTGGAACAAAACGCCAACATGGCGCTCAACGTGGCTGACCACGGCTATGTGCTCGAAAACGGCCGCATCGTGATGGAAGACACCTGCGCGCGGCTGCGCGAGAAGGAAGACATCAAGGAGTTCTACCTGGGCATGAAGGAAGCCGGTGTGCGCGGCGAGCGGCGCTGGAAGAAAAAGAAGACCTGGCGATGAGTGCAGTCAAAGACCCCCATCGCATCGTCAGCGGCGCCGAATTCGGCTGGCAGGCGCAGGCCTTGCCGTATGACACCTTGCCCAAGCTGTTCTGGCAACGCGTGGCCGAGCTGGGCGGCGCAACCATGATGCGGCAAAAGGAACTGGGGCTTTGGCACGCCTATAGCTGGAGCGACGTGGCGCTGCGGGTAAAGGAAATCGGCGCCGGTCTGGTGAGCCTGGGTTTGGCGCCGGGCGAGGTGGCTTCGGTGCTGGCCAACACATGCCGCGAATGGCTGTGGGCCGATGTGGCCGTGCAAAGCATGGGCGGCGTGTGCAACGGCATCTACCCCACCGATGCTGCGGCGCAGGTCGAATACCTCTGCAGCGATTCGCAAAGCGTGTTCCTGTTCGTTGAAGACGACGAGCAGCTCGACAAGTACCTCGAAGTCGCCGAGCGGTTGCCGCTGTTGCGCCGCGTGATCGTGTTCGACATGGAAGGCCTCAGCGACCTGGCGGACCCTCGCATCATCAGCCTGGATGCCTTGATGGCGCTGGGCCGTGAACACCTGTTGGCGCAGCCCAAGCTGCTGGAAGAACGCCTGGCCTGCCGCAGCGCGCAAGACCTGGCGATCTTGGTCTACACCTCGGGCACCACGGGCAAACCCAAGGGCGCGATGATTTCGCACCGCAATATCTGTTCGGTGCTGGCCGGCTTGAGCGCCAGCCTGTTCGAAGGCATTGCCGAAGGCGGCGAGCGCATTGCCTTCCTGCCGCTGTGCCATGTGGCGGAACGCTTGATCGGCGCCTACATCCCGATGGCGCGGCGCTCGGTGATCAATTTCGTTGAGAACCCCGAGACGGTTTTTGAGAACCTGCGTGAAGTGCAGCCGCACCTGTTCTTTGCCGTGCCGCGGGTGTGGGAGAAGATCTATTCGCAAGTGATGATCAGCCTGAGCGAGGCCGGCAAGGTGCAGCAGGCCGCTTATGGCTGGGCCATGGTCGTGGGCAAGCAGGTGGCCGAGTTGCGCCTGGCGCAGCGCGAACCCGGCGCCTGGCTGAGCGCGCAGTACGCCTTGGCGCGCGCGCTGGTGCTGGGCAATGTGCGGCGCATGATCGGGCTGAACCGCGTGCAAGTCGGGCTGACCGGCGCGGCGCCGATTTCGCCTGATCTCATTCGTTGGTACCTGGCGCTGGGCGTGCCGCTGGGCGAAGGCTGGGGCATGACCGAAACCACCGGTGGTGGCACCGTGAACCCGCGCAAGGCCATGCGCCCGGGCACCATCGGCCGGCCTGGGCCAGGCATTGAAATGCGCATTGCGCAAGGCACCGATGAGATCTTGCTGCGCGGCGCCAACGTCATCATGGGTTACCTGAACCAGCCCGAGAAAACCGCCGAGACGATCACCCCCGACGGTTGGCTGCACACGGGTGATGTGGGCCGGGTTGATGATGATGGCTACTTCAGCATCACCGACCGCATGAAAGACATCATCATCACCGCGGGCGGCAAGAACGTCACGCCCAGCGAGTGGGAGAACGAGCTGAAGTTCAGCCCGTACGTGACGGATGCGGTGGTGATTGGCGACAAGCGGCCCTACCTGAGCGTGATCGTGATGATCGACCAGGAAAACGTTGAGAAGTACGCGCAGGACCATGACATCCCGTTCAGCAACTACACCAGCCTGACGCGCGCGCCACGAGTGCAGGAACTGATCTGGGCCGACATCGAGCGCGTGAACAAGAAGTTCGCGCGCGTGGAGCAGATCAAGAAATTCTTCCTGCTCGAAACCTTGCTCACGGCGGAGGATGATGAACTCACCCCCACCATGAAACTCAAACGCAAGTTCGTGGAACAGAAGTACGCCCAGGCCATCGAAGCCATGTACCGTTGATCTTGTTTAACCGGAGAAAAGCAGATGAGAAAGTCCCTCTTCACCACCCTGGCCGTGGCCGCCACCTTGGCCGCTGGTACGGCCACTGCCCAGACCCAGGGCGTGACCAAGACCGAGATCACGATCGGTTCGATTCAAGATCTGTCGGGCCCGATCGCCGGTTACGGCAAGCAAACCCGCATGGGCATGCAACTTCGCGTCGACGAGATCAACGAACAAGGTGGCATCAACGGGCGCAAGCTCAAGATCTTGTTTGAAGACTCCGGCTACGACCCCAAGCGTGCGGTGCTGGCGGCGCAAAAGCTGGTCAACCAAGACAAGATCTTCGCCATGCTCGGCCACCTGGGCACGGCGCAAAACAACGCCGCCATGCCGATCCAGTTTGAAAAGAACGTCATCAACTTCTTTCCGCTGTCGGCCGCGCGCGAAATGTTCGACCCCGTGCACCGGCTGAAGTTTGCGTATGCCGGCCCGTACTTCGACCAGGTGCGGGTGATGCTGCCCAAGCTGGTGAAGGAAAAGTCAGCGAAGAAGGTCTGCGCCTTCTACCAAGACGATGAGTTCGGCCTGGAAGTGTTGCGCGGCGCCGAGGCCGGCTTGAAGGCCATGAACATGGAGCTGGTGGAGAAAACCTCGTACAAGCGCGGCGCCACCGACTATTCGTCGCAGGTGGCACGCATGAAGGCATCGGGCTGCGACCTGGTGGTGATGGGCACGATCATCCGCGAAACCATCGGCGCCATTGCCGAAGGCCGCAAGACCGGCTTCACACCCACCTTCCTGGGCACCAGCGCGTCGTACACCGATCTGATCCACAAGCTTGGTGGCCCGGCCATGAACGGCTTCTACACGGCCATGGCCGCGCAGAACCCGTACACCGACGACCCATCGCAACCGGTGCGTTTCTGGGCCACCAAGTTCAAGACCAAATTCGGCGAAGACCCGGCCACGTTCTCGGCCTACGGCTACTACATCGTCGACTCGTTTGCCAAGGCGCTGTCCAAGGCCGGCGGCAACTTGACGACCGACACGTTCGTCAAGGCGATGGACAACATGACGATCCCGCCCGACATCTTCGGCTTCCCGGAGATGACCTTCAGTGCCACCAAGCGGCTGGGCAGTTACGCCGCGCGCTTGTCGCAAATTCAAGATGGCCGCTGGAAGGTGGTGTCTGAGTACGTCACGCCTTGAGCCTGCTGCATGCTGAATTCAGGCCGCCTGCGGGCGGCCTGTTTCATGGCGGTGGTGCTGCGCTATGCTCGAAGGCATGAACCCTGCACCCGACGCACAAGAATCGGTTGAACCACCGCCACGGCCACGGCGCAAGGGCATCTACATCCTGCCCAATGCGATCACGCTGTCGGCCTTGTTCGCTGGTTTCTATGCCATCGTGGCGGCCATGAACGGGCGCTTCGAGGCCGCCTGCATTGGCATCCTGTGCGCGGCTGTGCTCGACAGCCTTGATGGCCGTGTGGCGCGCATGACCAATTCGCAAAGCGCCTTCGGCGAACAGATGGACAGCCTGTGCGACATGGTCAGCTTCGGCGCCGCGCCGGCGCTGATCGTCTACGAGTGGGCGTTCAAGGACCTGGGCAAGCCGGGCTGGATTCCGGCCTTTGTGTACATCTCGTGTGCGGCGCTGCGCCTGGCGCGCTTCAACGTGAACATCGGTGTGGTCGACAAGCGCTTCTTCCAGGGCCTGCCCAGCCCCGCCGCGGCAGCGGTGGTGATGGGTCTGGTCTGGGTGATGGACGACGCAGGCTTCAAGCAAGTCTCGAAGATCGATTGGCTGGCCTGGCTGACTTGCGCCGTGACGCTGTATGCCGGCTTGTCGATGGTGACCAACGCGCCGTTCTACAGCTTCAAGGCGGTGGGCGGGCGCCACACGGTGC
Source organism: Burkholderiales bacterium (assembly GCA_031418595.1). Taxonomy (GTDB): domain Bacteria; phylum Pseudomonadota; class Gammaproteobacteria; order Burkholderiales; family Burkholderiaceae_C; genus Rubrivivax. The sequence goes on along the minus strand of JANOXU010000184.1, from coordinate 11,063 downwards.
CGTTCGTGGTGATCGTGGCCATCATGCTGGTGATCGCCTTGATCAGCCTGGATCCGCCGCGTGTGCTGTTCGCCATCTTCTGTGCCTATGCATTGTCGGGTTATGGTGTCTATGCCTGGCGGCGCATGAAGGGCAAGCCCACGAGCGTGATCGCGATCTCGACCGACGAGCCCGACGAGAAAAACCTGCACCAGTGAAAGCCGAGACTGCGCGGCGCTTTGCTGTCTGGTGCGCGTGCTATATTGCCTGCATGTCTTCGACCAGCCGTTGCACAGCGCTAGCCCTACTAGGAGCCCCGCGGGTGCGCTGATCGAATTCGTTTTCGTTTTCCTGATCAACGGCCCGCCAGCGCAACGCAGCGGGCCGTTTGCATTCCAGGCTGTGTGCGCAACAACCCCCACCATGATTGGAGCCTGCCATGCCGATGTTGCCCAACCCAGCCGCCAAATACCGCAGCTTCTCCCCGGTAGCGCTGCCCAGTCGCACCTGGCCCGATGCCGTGCTGAGCCGCCCGCCCGTGTGGTGCAGCGTCGATCTGCGCGACGGCAACCAGGCGCTGATCGAGCCGATGGACTCGGCGCGCAAACTGCGGCTGTTCCAGATGCTGGTGCGCATCGGCTTCAAGGAAATCGAAGTTGGTTTCCCCTCGGCCTCGCAAGCTGACTTCGACTTCGTGCGCCTGCTCATCGAACAGGGTTTGATCCCTGAAGACGTGACGATTCAGGTGCTCACGCCGGCGCGCGAGGCGCTCATCAGCCGCACCTTCGAAGCCGTGCAGGGCGCGCCGCGCGCCATCGTTCACCTGTACAACGCTACCGCGCCGGTGATGCGCCGCGTGGTGCTGGGCTTGAGCGAAGACGGCATCGTCGAGCTGGCCAGCACGCACGCCAAGCTGGTGGCTGAGTGCGCCGCCGCCCAGCCCGGCACGCAGTGGACTTTTCAGTACTCGCCCGAGATGTTCTCGGGCACCGAGCTGGCGTTCAGCAAGCGCGTGGTCGATGCCGTCACGGCCGTGTGGCAGCCCACGCCGGCACGCCAATGCATCATCAACCTGCCTTCCACGGTTGAGCACTCCACGCCCAACATCTTTGCCGACATGGTGGAGTGGATGCACCGCCACTTGGCGCGGCGCGACAGCATCGTGCTGTCGGTGCACCCGCACAACGACCGCGGCACCGGCACCGCGGCGGGTGAGTTCGCGTTGATGGCCGGGGCTGACCGGGTTGAAGGCTGCCTGTTCGGCAACGGTGAGCGCACCGGCAATGTCGACCTGGTGAACATCGCGCTGAACCTGTACACCCAGGGCGTGGCGCCGGGGCTGGACTTTTCAGACATCGACGAAGTGCGCCGCTGCGTTGAACACTGCAACCAGTTGCCCGTGCACCCGCGCCACGCCTACGTTGGCGACCTGGTCTACACCTCGTTCTCGGGCTCGCATCAAGACGCGATCAAGAAAGCCTTCGCCGCGCGGCGCGAAGGTGACATCTGGGACATGCCCTACCTGCCGATCGACCCGAAAGACCTGGGCCGCAACTACGACGCGGTGATCCGCGTCAACAGCCAGTCGGGCAAGGGCGGCATCAGCTATTTGCTGGAAACCGAATACGGGCTGGAGCTGCCGCGGCGCTTGCAGATCGAGTTCAGCGCGGTGGTGCAAGCGGTGATGGACCTGGAAGGCCGCGAGTTGAATGCGGCTGACATCTGGGGCATCTTCGAACGCGAGTACGGCCTGGCACAGCGCGCACAGGTGAGCCACACCGTCATCACCGATCTGGGCGAAGGCCAGGTGCAGGTGCAGGCCCGCGTGCACAGCGGCGGCCAGGTGTTCAACATCGACGGCAGCGGCAACGGCCCGGTGGCGGCCTTCGTCGGTGGGCTGGCCCAAACCTGCGGTGCTGTGGTGCGGGTGCTCGACTACCACGAGCATGCCATCGGCTCGGGCGCACAGGCGCGCGCCGCGGCTTACCTGGAACTGCGCCTGGCTGATGGCCGCACGCTGTTCGGCGTGGGCATCGATGCCAACATCGTCACCGCCTCGCTGCAAGCCGTGCTGTCCGGCCTGCAACGCGCGCAAGTGCCCTTGCAGGCACAAGCGCTGCCGGCCTGATCGTTTGCCGATCCGGCGATCAATGGCATGGAGGCCGCCCCGCCAACATCGTGGCCTCGGCCAAAGCCTGATTGTTGGCGCTGAACAAACTGCACCGTGCAGCGGATCGCGTGGCAGCGCAAAGTTGAAAGCGCGTACTGGGGGGCAAAAACGGCTTTCATCGAGCGACCCTGTCAACCGTTTGCGTTACATATTAGTTACATCAAGAAACGCCCGTAAGTTTTTGAAGTAGCTATTGTTTTTCTGGTCAGGCTACACTGCGGCGCCGGCTGTTGAACAGGGGATTGCCTTGCCAGATTGGGTTGCCGTATTGAGGTTTAAAGCCGCGCTGGCCTGTAGCTTGGCCCTGGTCGCGGTTCTGGCGGCCCCGGTGGCTGAAGCCCGCCAGTTGCGCCCCGCCAAGCCGGCGCTCAAGCAGGCCGCCAAGCCGACCGGCAAGGCCGTCAAGTCCATCCGGTCGGCACGCACGGCCAAGGCCAACGCCCGCACCCGTTATGTTCGCGCCGCACCCCTGGCTGTTGAGCCGGTGCGCATGTCCATGGGTCACAGCATCGGGCTGGGGCAGGTGGCCGATCCACTGGATTTGAAGTCCAGCGTGGCGCTGGTGCTGGATCAAGACACGCACCAGGTGCTGGTGGCCAAGAACTCCAAAGCCGTGCTGCCCATTGCCTCGCTCACCAAGTTGATGACGGCGCTGGTGGTGGTGGAATCTGGCCGGCCGCTGGACGAAACCATCGCCATCACACAAGACGACATCGACACCGAAAAAGGCAGCGGCTCACGCCTGCGCGTGGGTACCGAGCTGACCCGTGGCGAGATGCTGCACCTGGCGCTGATGTCGTCCGAGAACCGCGCGGCCAATGCGCTGGGCCGCCACCACCCGGGCGGCTTGCCGGCGTTCGTGCAGGCCATGAACGCCAAGGCGCAAGCCTTGGGCATGCCGGGCACGCGCTACGTTGAGCCCACGGGTTTGTCGAGCCAGAACCAGTCGAACGCCGACGACCTGGCGGTGCTGGTGGGTGCCGCCCATGGCCATCAGCTCATTCGCGAGCTTTCCACCTCGCCCGAGACCATGGTGTCGGTGGGCAGCCGTGCCGTGCACTTTCGCAACACCAACCGGCTGATCAGCAACCCGAGCTGGGAGATCGGCCTGCAAAAGACCGGCTACATCTCAGAGGCCGGCCGCTGCCTGGTGATGCAGGTTCAGGTCGCCGGGCGCAAGCTGATCATGGTGTTCCTCGACTCAGCGGGCAAATATTCCCGGTTGGGCGACGCTGAACGCATTCGGCAGTGGCTGGCCTTGCAGCCCGGCCTGGCCGCAACGCCGGCCGCCGGCGCACGCATCAACCAGTGAGCCCCTAAGGTGACTGGCCGCTCAGGCCGTCGGCGCCGCGGCCTGCCTGAACCCCAGCGCCTGCGAAATCTGTGAAGCGGTCTCGCGCAAATGGCCGATCCAGCTTTCTTCCAGCCGATCGGCCGGAGCTGAGATCGACAGGCCGGCCACCAGGCGGCCCTGGTCGTCATGGATGCCGGCGGCCATGCAGCGCACGCCAAGCTCAAGCTCTTCGTTGTCGCGCGCCACCCCCAGCTTGCGCACGTTGTTCAGCTCGCGTTCCAGGGCAGGCAATTGCGTGATGCTGTTGCGCGTGTTGCCCGCCAGCCCGGTGCGCGTGGCGTAAGCACGCACGCGCGCAGCGTCGTCAGCGGCCAAAAACAACTTGCCCACCGAGGTGAGGTGCATTGGCGCGCGCCCACCCACGGCGCGCACCACCTGCATACCAGAGCGTTCGCTGAACGCGCGCTCGATGTAGACGATCTCATCACCCTGGCGCACCGACAGGTTCACGGCTTGGCTGGTGAACTTGTGCAGCTCGCGCAGCGGCGCCAAAGCGGCTTCGCGCACATCAAGCCGGCCTTTGACCAGGTTGCCAAGCTCCAACAGCCGCATGCCCAGGCGGTAAGCGCCGGCCTGCGGCCGTTCGACAAAGCGGCCGATGGTCAGGTCGTTCAAGATGCGGTGCGCGGTGGACGGGTGCAGCCCCGTGCGGGTGCTGATTTCCTTCAGTGAAACCGGATCCTGGTGCGCCGCCAGGAGATCAAGCAAGGCAAAACTGCGCTCCAAGACTTGGATGCTGGGCTGGGCTTGTTCCTTCTTTTTCATGCTGGCTTTGGTGGTGACAATGAAGGGGTTCATATTTTGCATCACGAAATTAATGACTGCATGGCGAAAGTGTGCTCGGTGGGTTGTGGCTGTTTCCGTGGTCGTGGGCAGCTTTGGCGCACAGGCGGCGTCGGGCCCAGGCGCGCCACCTGACGCGCGCCAAGGGGGCCAGGCGGTGACGCTCGTGCCGGGCGCGGCGCCGCGCTTGCGAGCGCAAGACCTGGGCTTGGTGATCAACATCGCCGACCCGTACTCGGTGGCCGTGGGCCAGCACTACATCCGCAAGCGCAATTTGCGCCCGCAGCAGGTGTTGCGCGTTGAACTGCCGCTGCGCGGTGAGCTGACAGCGGAGGAATTTGCTGGGCTGCGCAAGCGCATCGACGCCCGCTTTGGCCCCAACACCCAGGCACTGGCGTTGGCCTGGACGAGGCCGTACGCGGTGGCCTGCAACTCGATCACCGGCGCGCTGGCGCTGGGGTTCGATGCCAAGTTGTGCACCAGCAGTTGCGCCGCTTCACGCCCATCGCCCTATGCGCGAAGCAACAGCAGCCGGCCCTTCACGGCCCACGGCATGCGCATCAGCATGTTGTTGGCCGGCGCCGATGTGGCGCAGGGCAAGGCGTTGATCGACCGCGGCGTGGCCGCCGATTTCACGCTCGGCCTGCGCGGCGCGCCCAGTGCGCAGGCTGTGCTGCTGGACAGCGCCGATGAGCGGCGCAATGTGCGCGCCAAGCTGTACCCACCGGCGCAAGACATTCCCTCGGCGGGCACGGTGGTGAATCGCGCCAGCGCCGAAGGGCTGGCCCCGCAACAGCGCGTGGTGTTGGCCCAGGTGGGCAGCACGCGGGTTGATGTGCTGGCGCAACTGGCGTGGTTGCCCGGTGGTTTGGGCGACCACTTCACGTCGTTCGGTGGCCGGCTCGATGACCCCGATGGTCAGAGCACGGTGCTCGACTGGCTCAGTGCCGGTGCCACCGCCAGCCATGGCACGGTGAGCGAGCCGTGCAACCATGTGCAGAAGTTCCCGCACCCGCAGCGCCTGTTGGCGGTGTACCTGCAAGGCGGCACGGCGATAGAGGCCTACTGGAAGAGCGTGTTGTGGCCGCAGCAGAGCCTGTTCGTGGGTGAACCGCTGGCCACACCGTACGGCCGGCGTTAACGATTCATTCAAGCAGCGAGGCGGCGGCGGCACGGCCCGCACGAACCGCGCCTTCCAGCGTGGCAGGGTAGGGGCCTTGCACATGGTCACCGGCGGCCAGCAGGCCGGGCGCCGCCTGCATGGGCGGGCGTTGCAAGTTCGGGGTGCAGGCAAAGGTGGCGCGCTTTTCCGCCAGGGTGCGCAGCACGCTGGGCTGCTGCGGCCAGGTGTGGGCGGGAAAGTCGTGCACGGCCTGTTGCTGGCAGGCCAGGGCGGCGGCATCCAGCCCGCGCTCGACCCAGGTGCGCGCGCCGCTGATCACGAATGCGAACACGCCCGCCGGGCCGCCCAGCACGCCCAGATCGAACGCGAACTGGGCCGGCGCGGTGGCGCTGCAAGCCAGCGCCACCATCGGGCTGGGCCAGCGCGCGCCGGGGGCATGCAGGTACACGGTGATGATGGGTTCATAGCGCAGCGCTCGCGCTTGCCCCGCCCAAACGGCATTCAAGGGCTCGACCAGCGTCGCCGCTTGCGCCGCGGTGCAGGCCAGCACCGCGGCATCGAAGCGCTTGCCGTTCACCAGCCAGCCGGCAGCGTGGCCCGCCAGGGCCTGCACGCGCGTGCCCAATTCGATGCACGCACCGTGCGCCAGCAGCCAGGCCTGCGCCGGCAGCGGCAGCAACTGGCTCAGGCCGCGGCGCGGCAGCAGCAGGTCTGATGCGCCGGGCCCGGCGAACAAGGCGTCGCGCAGCACGCGCAGAAAGACTTGCGCGCTGGCCTGCGCGGCGGGCGTGTTCAGCGCCGCCACGCACAGCGGCTCAAACAGCTCGGTGCACAGGCGCTGCGGCAGCCGTGCCGTCAACTCGGCCACCGTGAGCTGTGGCGGGCAGCGAAAGCCGCGCGCGGCCCACAGCGCGGTGGTGTGCAACAGCCTGGCGCGTTCGGCCAGGCTCCAGTGCTTGGCCGCCCACACGCCGCGCGCAAAGGCAAAGACCGGGTGGCCGCTCGGCAGGCGCAGGCCCGTGCCATCAGGCGCGCACAAACTCAAGGGTTGGCGGCTGAGCACGCTGCCGGCATCAACATCAATGCGCCGCAGCAGCGCCAGGGTCTGTGTGTAGGCGCCGATCAAGATGTGCTGGCCGTTGTCGAGTTCCACACCATCAACATGCACGCTGCGTGCGCGCCCGCCCAACTGCGCGGCCATTTCATACAGCACCACCTCGCAGCCGCCGTGCACCAGGTCGATGGCCGCGGCCAGCCCAGCCCAGCCGCCGCCAATGACGGCCACCCGCTTGCCGGCCGGCCGCGCCATCAGGCCTGGCGCCAGCGCGTGCGCAGCGCGATCCAGATCTTGCGCGCCGGCCCCAGCGAGGTGCGTTGATGCAGCACGCGAAAGTCATCGGCCTCGATCTCGCGCAGCAGCGTGCGGTAGATGTTGGCCATCATCAGCCCCGGCACCTGGGCGCGCCGGTCTTGTGCCGGCAGCAGGGCCAGCGCTTCGTCATAACTGCGGTGGGCGCGCTGCGCCTGCATGCGCATCAGCGCACTGAAGCGTTCGCTGTAGCCCCAGGGGGCATGGCGCTGCAAGATTTCGCTGGCCTTCACGCCGAACTGCTGCAACTCGCTTTGCGGCAGGTAGATGCGGCCGCGCCGCGCATCGTCGCCCACGTCCCGGATGATGTTGGTCAACTGCATCGCCAGGCCCAGCTTGTGCGCGAACAACACGGTTTGCTCGCTGCTGCGCCCGAAGATGTTGCACGCCACTTCGCCCACCACGCCGGCCACCAGGTGGCAGTAATGCGCCAGGCCGGGAAAGTCGAGAAAGCGGGTTTGTTGCAGATCGATCGCGCAGCCTTCGATCACCGCCTGCAAGTGACGCTGTTCGATGTTGAACGGCTGCGCATGCGGCATCAAGGCCTGTGTCACCGGGTGGCTGGGCCTGCCGGCAAAGGCCGCTGCCACCTCGTGCTGCCACCACTCAAGCTTGGTGGCAGCCACGCCGGGGTCTTGCACCTCATCCACCACATCGTCAACCTCACGGCAAAAGGCATAAAAGGCGGTGATGGCAGCACGGCGTGGCGGTGGCAGGAACGCGAAGGCGTAGTAGAACGACGAGCCACTGCGCGCCGCCTTGTCCTGCACATACTGCTGCGGCGTCATGCCGCGGCCCGTGCCGCGTGCGGGTGTGAAGGCATGGCCAGCGCGCGCCACAGCAGCAAGGGCGCGTCCAGGCGGGTCAGGCGCGGGCGGTGGCGCAGGGTGGCGTGATCCATGGCGCGAATCTTCTCCAGCGCGCGCAGCCCGCCCTGCACCACCAGGCGCAACTCCCAGCCGGCGCGGCCACGCAGGCGCAGGGCCAGCGGCGCGCCTGCGTGCATCAAGCCCTCGGCCCAGGCGCACAGGTCTTGCACGAGCGGGCGGGTTTGGTCGTGGGGCAGGGCACCTAACGCCTGCGTCGACAGGCCAAGGCGGGCGGCGTCGCTGTGCGGCACGTAGTTGCGCCCGCGCGGCAGATCAATGCTCAGGTCTTGCCAGAAGTTGATGAGTTGCAGCGCGGTGCAGATCGCGTCGGACTCGCTCAGGCTTTGCGCGTCAGCCACACCATACAGGTGCAGCATCAGGCGGCCCACCGGGTTGGCTGAACGGCGGCAGTAGTCAAGCAAGGCGGCGCGGTCGGGGTAGGGCGGGTTGCGCGCGTCTTGCTCGAAGGCATCGAGCAGGTCGTGCAGCGGCTGGCTGGGCAGTGCGTGCTTTCGAACCGCAGCCTGCAGCGGCATGAAGATGGCCGGCCAGCGGCCCGCGACGGGTTGGGCGGCCAACGCGGCAACCAGTTCACCGCGGTAGGCGTGCAGATCGGCCAGCCGCGCTGGCGCGCCAGCATCACCTTCATCGGCCAAGTCGTCGGCCGTGCGGGCAAACCGGTACAGCGCCACCACCGCCGGGCGCACGGCGGCCGGGCACAACAGGGTGGCGACGGGAAAATTCTCGTAGTGGTCGATGCTCACGCGGCAGATTGTCGCGGCAGCGCTGCGTGCTTCGGCCGGGCCGCGGGGCCGCATGCAACCTGGCCGGCTGAAGTGTCTTGGCCTTGAGGTTTGACAAGGCAGGCGGGCGTGACTAGAGTACTGACCGGTCAGTCATTAACAATATCAAAACCTGAAAGTTGGAGATCGCATGACGGAACTGCCTGGCCGCCCCCGTGCCTTGATGGCCCTGCTCACCGCGTTGGCCTTGGCCGCTTGTTCACCCCCCATCGCCGCGCCCGAACCGGTGCGTGCCGTGCGCAGCATGGTGGTAGGCGCGGGCGTGCTGGGTGGCAGCCAGGAGTTCGCGGCCGAGATCAAGCCGCGCAGCGAAGCCCGGCTGGGCTTTCGCATCGGCGGCAAGCTGCTCAAGCGGCAGGTGGAGGTGGGGCAAACCGTGCGCGCGGGCCAAATGCTGGCGCAGCTCGACCCGTTGGACATGAAGCTCAGTGCAGATGCAGCCAAGGCCGCCACGGCTTCAGCGCAGGCCAGTTTCGACATGGCTGCGGCTGATTTCAAACGTTTCAAGGAACTGCGCGAACAGGGCTTCATCAGCTCGGCCGAACTCGACCGCCGCGACATGGCCTTGAAGGCTGCCCAGGCCCAGCTCGACCAGGCGCGCGCCAACGCCGGCATGATGGGCAACCAGGCCGGCTACACCAGCTTGGTGGCCAGTGCCGGTGGCGTCGTGACCGCGGTGGAGGCCGAGCCCGGCATGGTGCTGGCGGCCGGTGGCACGGTGCTGCGCCTGGCGCTTGATGGCGCCCGCGACGCGGTGTTTGCCGTACCCGAGGACCAGGTCAACCTGATCAAACAACTGGCTGCATCGGACACCGCGTTCAGCGTGCGCCTGTGGGACGTGGCGGCCAAGCCGCTGCCGGCCAAGGTGCGCGAAATCTCCGCCGCCGCAGACGCCGCGACCCGCACCTTCGCTGTCAAGCTTGATGTCGGTAACCCCGCCGGCCTGCGCCTGGGCCAGACCGCCACGGTGGTACTGGAGCTGCCGCGCCAGGCCGGCGCCATCAAGCTGCCGCTTTCAGCGTTGAAGGAAGAACGAGGCACCAGTCATGTCTGGCTGCTGGACCCGGCCACGATGAAGGTGCAGTTGCACCCGGTGGTGGTGGCCGGGGCTGACGGCAATGAAGCCGTCATCGCCGCGGGCCTGCAACCGGGCCAGCGCGTGGTGACCGCGGGCGTGCACGTGCTCACGCCCGGGCAGGTGGTGCGCTTGTACGAAGAGCCACTGGCAGCGCTGCAGCCGGCCGCTGCGGCCAGCCGCGCGGCGAGGTAGGGCGCGGCCATGACGCAAGACAACACTGCAGCGCCAGGCGCGTCGCGTTTCAACATTTCGCGCTGGGCGCTGAACCACCCCGCGCTGACCCGCTACTTGCTGGTGGTGATGATGCTGCTCGGCGCGGCGGCCTACTTCCAACTCGGGCAGGACGAAGACCCGCCGTTTGCCTTTCGCGCCATGGCCTTGCGCGTGTTCTGGCCTGGCGCCACGGCGCAGCAGGTGGCCGAGCAAGTGGTGGACAAGCTGGAGCGGGTGCTGCAGGAAGTGCCGCAGTCCGACAAGATTCGCAGCTACAGCAAGCCGGGTGAAGCGCTGATCATTTTTCAGCTCAAAGACTCGGTGCCGCCACGCGACGTGCAGCAGCTCTGGTACACGGTGCGCAAGAAGATTGGCGACGTTCGCGGCACGCTGCCTGCGGGCGTGCAGGGCCCGTTCTTCAACGACGAGTTCGGCGATGTCTATGGCTCGATGTTCGCCCTCAGCGCCGACGGTTTCAGCCCGCGCGAACTGAAGGCCCACGCCGAACAGGTGCGCCAGCAATTGCTGCGCGTGCCCGATGTGAACAAGGTGGCGCTGTTCGGCGTGCAGGACGAAAAGCTCTACATCGAGATTTCGCAACGCCGCCTGGCGCAGCTCGGCCTGGACTTCAACCAGGTGCTGGCCCAGTTGGGGCAGCAAAACGCGGTCGAAGCCGCCGGCACCATCAAGGCGCCGACCGACCTGGTACAGGTGCGCGTGAGCGGCCAGTTCAATTCAGTGGACGAGCTGCGTGCGCTGCCCATCCGCGCCGGCAACGCCAGCTTGCGCCTAGGCGACATCGCGCAGATCGAACTGGGCTACATCGACCCGCCGCAAGTGAAGATGCTGCACCAGGGCCGCGAAATCATCAGCCTGGGTGTCTCCATGGCCAAGGGCGGCGACATCATCCGCCTGGGCAACGCCTTGCAAGCCGCCACGCAGCGCATTCGCACCGAGTTGCCGCTGGGGCTGGAGCTGGTGCAATTTCAAAACCAGTCGCAGGTGGTGTCGCGCTCGGTGAATGAATTCATCGCGGTGCTGATGGAGGCGGTGGTCATCGTGCTGTTGGTGAGCTTCATCAGCCTGGGCCTGCACTTCAAGCCACTGCGGCTTGATTGGCGGCCCGGCGCGGTGGTGGGGGTGACGATTCCGCTGGTGCTGGCCATCACCTTCATCGTGATGTTTTATGCCGGCGTGGGCCTGCACAAAATTTCGCTCGGCTCGTTGATCATCGCCCTGGGCTTGCTGGTTGACGACGCCATCATTGCGGTGGAGATGATGGTGCGCAAGCTCGAAGAGGGCTACGACAAGGTGCGCGCCGC
>JANOXU010000183.1:0-13995 GCA_031418595.1 Burkholderiales bacterium | reverse complement strand
CGACCCGCGCGCGCCGCGGCGCCGGGTGATCGGGGTGGACATCGACATCCGTGCCCACAACCGCCAGGCCATCGAGTCGCACGCATTGCACCGTTATATCCGCATGATCCAGGGCTCGGCCATCGCCGCCGACACGGTGGCCCAGGTGCATGCCGCGGCGCAAGGCTACAAGCGCGTGCTGGTGCTGCTTGACTCCATGCACACCGAAAGCCATGTGCTGGCCGAATTGCAGGCCTATGCGCCGCTGGTCAGCCTGGGCAGCTACTGCGTGGTCTACGACACCTTCGTTGAAGACATGCCCAAAGGCTTTTTTGAGGATCGGCCCTGGGATGTGGGCAACAACCCCAAGACGGCGGTGCACAAATGGCTGGCGGGCAACCCCGGCTTTGAGATTGATGCGGGCTGGCCGCACAAGTTGATGGTGACGGTGGCGCCGGATGGATTCTTGAAGCGTGTGGTTTGAGCCGTTCACTCTCCATGTTTGAGCGCGCAAGGCCGCACCCAGGCGCTGACTGGGGTTCAGACGGCAGCGCCCGATCCTGCGGATCGGGTTCCTTCCGACCCGGGCCTCAGGCCCGGCTCCTCGCCAGGCACAAACAGTCCTCGGGTGGCGAACGCAGTGAGCGAAGCGAGTTAAGCGGCGCGCCCCGAAGCGCCCGTGACTGAGGGTAGCCGGCCCGCCAGGGCCGGCCGCGGCTTCAGCCCTCACCCACCCCGCCCGCGCTTGCACTTGCCGCTCGGTTGCCGCAAGGGTTTACGCAGCAAAACGAACCTGCGCCTCCGCCTCGATCTCCACCTCATAGTCCCCGATCAGCACCGCCCCACCCAACATGGTGTTAGCCGGCCGCACGTCGCCGAACACGCGCCCATGTACCTCGGCCACACCACGCCATTGCGCCGCGTCGCGCAAATACACGCGGGTGCGCAGTACATCCGCCATGCGCCCACCCAGCGCTTCAATGCTGGCGCGGATCTTGTCGAGGATGTACACCGCCTGGCCCTGCGCATCGCCCGGGCACACCACGCGGCCATCGCCATGCGTGGCGGTGGTGCCGCTGACCAGGATGCGCGGGCCTTCGCGCACGGCGCGCGCATAGCCGGCCAGTGCTTCCCAATGGCTGCCGCTGCTCACGCGCAGGCGCGGCGTGGCGGCGTCGAGCACCTGCACCGGGTACACCGGCGGCAGGCTGCTGAGGTGATGGCTCAGGTCGCCCGATGCGGTGAGGAAGGGCGGGCGGCGGTACTCGTCACCGCAATCACCCGGCAGCATGGTGGTGCTGGCTAACGCATCACTTAACTGGGCGTGGTCTTCACCATCCAATGCAAATGAAAACAGCGCGGTGTTGTCGGCGCGGTGCTCGCGCTCACCCGGCCGCGCGCCAACGATCACGGCGCCAACGGCGGCGTGGTCAAGCACCCAACGCACGGCCACGTTAGCCAGCGACACATCATGCTTTTGCGCCACCTGCTGCGCCGCAACCAGCACGCGCTGCAATGCCGCCCAGCCGCCGATGGCATCAATGAAACGCTTGTATTTGCTCTTGCTCCAGTCGTCGATTTCACTTGGCTCGGGCATGCCCAGCCAGCGCTCGCTCAAGAAGCCGCCGCCCAGCGTGCCATAGGCCAGCAGCTTGATGCCGCTGGCCAGGCATTGCTCGCTCATGCGGCCGGCGGCGCGCCGGTCGAGCAGCGAGAACGAGACTTGATTGGTGGCCACCGTGATGCCGTCGCGCTGCACCAGGCGCAAGTGATCGGTGTCGAAATTGGTCAGGCCGATGTGCGCGGCCCAGCCCTGCGCGCGCAACGCGGCCAGTTCATGCAAGGCATCCAGATATGCGGGGTGGGTGTATTGCCACCAGTGGAATTGCAGCAAATCAATACAGCCCACACCCAGGCGCTCGCGGCTGCGCTGCACGCCGGCGCGCACGGTTGGCGCATCCATCACACCGGGCGGTGGGCACCATTTGGTGAAGGCCTGAACGGGCGCTGGCAGGCGCCGCGCCAGGAGCCGGCCGGTGATGAGCTCGGCGCTGCCGTAATGGTCGGCCATGTCGAAGGCGCTGTAACCAGCGGCTGCATAGGCTTGCAAGGCATCGGCCGCTGTCTCGGGTTCAAGTGTGCGGCCGCCGCGTTCCATGTCGGCCACCTGCCACAGGCCGTTGATGACGCGTGGCACGTTCAGGCCGGGGGCCAGTTCAATGCGGGGGATGGCGGTCATGCTGCATTCTGGCCCGCCGCCGGCAGCGCCTACACCTTGGTCTTCAGCCAGGCGCAGGCGGCGTTCATGGCGCGGGTGCAGGTGTCGATGTGGCCCACCCAGAACAGGAAGCCGTGGTTCATGTCCTCATAACGTGTCAGTTCAGCCGACACGCCGGCGTCTTGCAAGCGGCGTGCGTAGTCTTCGGCTTCATCGCGCAGCGGGTCGAACTCACCGCTCACCACATAGGCTTGTGGCAAGTTAGCCAGGCTGGCGGCGCGAATGGGCGAGGCATGCGGGTGCGCGCCTTGTTCGGCGCGATCCAGGTAATGGTTCCAGAACCACACCATGGCTTCGCGCGTGAGGCCGTGGCCGGTGGCACGTTCCAGGTACGAAGCGCGCTGCACGCTGTAATGGTCGGTCACCGGGTACAGCAGCAGTTGCGCGGCAAGGGCCGGGCCGCCTTCGTCGCGCACGCGCTGCGCCACCACGGCGGCCAGGTTGCCGCCGGCGCTGTCGCCGGCAACGGCCAGGCGCCTGGCATCGCCGCCAAATTCGCGCGCATGCTCGGCCACCCAGCGCGTGGCGGCCAGGCAATCATCGGGCGCGGCGGGGAACTTGTGTTCCGGCGCCAGGCGGTAATCCACGCTCACCACCACCGTGCCGCTGCGTGCGCAGAGCTGGCGGCAGATGTCGTCGTGCGACTCGATGCTGCACACCACGAAGCCGCCGCCATGGAAGAACACGGTCACGGCGTGGCCGGCTTGCGTGGCTTGGGCTTGGGGGCGGTAGATGCGGATGCGGATGGGACCAGCGGGGCCGGGGATGAAGCGGTCTTCGACGCTGGCCACCTCGTCGCTCGGCACGCCGATCTTGTAGCGCGTGGCGTCGGTGGCGCGAATGCTGGCGATGGGCAGGCTGATCATGGGCGGCAGCGTGGCGGCCTTGGCCAGCATGCTGCTCAGGGTGGGGTGCAAGGGCATGGGGTTCCTTGAAACGTTAATGAACTTTGGCCACCGCGCTCGCGCAGCGAAAGCCTTCGTAGCCCTTGGCCGCCACCTCGTCACACTTGCGCCGGTACGGCACCACGCCGCCGGCATAGGGCATGAACACGCGCGCCTTACCTGGAACGTTGGCCCCCACGTACCAGGAATTGGCGCGCGGGAACAAGGTGCGGTCAGCCGCTTCGTTCACGTGTGCCACCCAGGCGTCTTGCGCCGCGGGCTCGGCTTCGATGCTGGCCTGGCCATGCTGGCGCAACCAGGCCAGGCAGTCACCAATCCATTCAACGTGTTGCTCGATGGCGAAGACCATGTTGGCCAGCACCGAAGGGCTGCCCGGGCCGGTGAGGGTGAACAGGTTCGGGAAGCCGGCCACCATCAGCCCCAGGTAGCTGCGCGGGCCGCCCTGCCAGGCATCGGCCAGGCGCTGGCCCTTGCTGCCGGTGATATCAATCTTTAACAAGGCACCGGTCATGGCGTCATAGCCGGTGGCAAAGACGACGGCATCCAGCTCATGGTGGCCGGCGCTGGTTTGCAAGCCTGTGGCGGTGAAACGTTCGATCGGCGTGGCGCGCAAGTCCACCAGGCGCACGTTGGGGCGGTTGTAGGTGGCGAAGTAGTCGCTGTCGATGCAGATGCGCTTGGCGCCGATGGGGTGGTCTTTCGGCGCCAGCGCTTCAGCCACGGCAGGGTCGTGCACCGTGGCGCGGATCTGCGCGCGAACGAAATCGGCGGCGGTGATGTTGGAACGCTCGTCCAACATCAAGTCGTTGAACGAATGCATGAAGTTCACGCCGCCCGTTAGCCAGCGACGCTCGTACTCGCTTTGCCGTTCCGGCGCCGGCACCTCGCAGGCCTTGCGCGTGCTGCGTTCATACACCGTGCCCGATGTGGTCTCGGTGCGCGCGCGTTCGCGCAGTTCGGCGTAGCGGCTCTTCCACGAGCGTTCGTAGTCATCGTCCATCGCCGCGTTGCGCGCCGGGATGCTGAAGTTGGGGGTGCGCTGAAACACCGTGAGCTGCGCAGCTTGCTGCGCCAGCATGGGGATGGCCTGGATGCCTGATGAACCCGTGCCGATCACGCCCACGCGCTGGCCGGTGAAATCAACCGGGCCATTGGAGCGCCTTTGTGCTTCGCACGCCGGCACTCGCCCTAGAGGCGGCTCGTCGGGCTCGTGCGGCCATTCACCGGTGTGCAAGGTGCGGCCACGAAAGTCTTGCAAACCCGCAATCGCCGGCAGCCGCGTGGCCGACAGGCAACCCGTGGCCATCACACAAAAGCGCGCTTGCAGGGTTTGGCCGCAAGCGGTGCTCACGTGCCACAGCGCCGCGGCCTCGTCATAGTGCGCGGCGCTCACCGTGGTGTTGAAGCGAATGCTGCGCTTCAAGTCAAAGCGCTGCGCCACATGCTGGGCATAGGCGCGAATCTGCGGCTGCGCGGCGAAGCGTTCGCTCCAGCGCCATTCCTGCTGCAGGGCTTCGTCGAACGAATAGCTGTACTGCATGCTTTCCACGTCGCAGCGCGCGCCGGGGTAGCGGTTCCAGTGCCACACGCCGCCCACGTCGCTGCCGGTTTCCAGCGCCAGCGCCGTGAAGCCGAGTTGGCGCGCGCGGTGCAGCATGTACAGGCCACCGAAGCCGGCGCCGACGATGAGCACATCGACGCTTGTGCTGTGAACAGACTGAGGCATATACTTGCGGGTAGCGCTTTCTACTTTTCAATACTTACACGATACCGTATGGAATGCTTCTTCGCAAGCCGCGGTGTGATCCGCGGCCGGGTCTTTGGTCTGAGCTGATGAGCCCCACCCTGGTGCTGCTTGAAAGCGTCTTGCAGGCGCTGTTCGCCGGCTTGAGCCTGGGCGCGCTGTACGGCCTGATGTGCGTGGGCCTGGCGCTGATTTTCAGTGTCATGCGCGTCATCAACTTTGCCCAGGGCGAACTGATGGTGGCCGGCATGTACGCCAGCCTGTTTGTCTTTGCGCCGCTCGGCGTGGGCGCCGCGCTCGGCCCCTACGCCGGGCCGGTGGTGGCGGCGCTGGTGGGCGGCGCGCTGGTGTTCGTGCTCGGCATGGCCTTGTATGAAGGCCTGCTGCGCCACATCAGCGGCATGCAAGCGGCCGGCATGGAAGGCGAAGGCCACAACCCGCAACTCACGCTCACGCTGGGGGTTTCGCTCATTCTCTCCAACGGCGCCTTGCTGGTGTTTGGTTCGTCGCCGCGCAGCGTGCGCACCCCCATGTCGGCCAATGCTTGGGAAGTGCAGCCGCTGCCGGGGCTCGAGGTCACGCTCTTTCTCAACCAGGCGCGCACGGTGGGTGCCGTTGTGGCGGTGGGTGTTGCGGTGGCCATGGCGCTGTTCGTGGCGCGCTCGCGCCGCGGCAAGATGCTGCGCGCCGCGGCCGACAACCCCGAGGCCGCCACCTACATGGGCATCAACGTCGGCCACGCCTACCGGCTGGCGTTCGGCATCGGTGCGGCCATCACCGGCGTGGCCGGCGGGCTGGTGGCCAGCTTCCTGCCGTTCCAGCCCTACACCGGCATTGAATTCGTGATGGTGATGTACGCCGGCGTGGTGCTGGGCGGCATGGGCAGCGTGGGTGGCGCGTTCATCGGCGGGCTGGTGATCGGCCTGGTGCAACAGCTTTCCACCCTGGTGCTGCCGCAGCAGTTGCAGAACACGGCCGTGTTCGTGATCTTCCTGCTGGTGATTCTGCTGCGCCCGCAAGGGCTGTTCGGGCGGAGCGTGGAACGTGTCTGACCGCGCCGCGCCCCTGCTGACTAACGTTAGCCCTGAGCCACGCCAGGGCCTGGCCCGCTTCGCCACACCGGGCTGGGTGATGGCGGCTGCCGCGATGTTGTACCTGGCGTTGGCCGGCGTGGTGGGCAACCGCTACTACCAGTTGATCATGACCCTGGTGCCCATCTGGGCCACGGTGGGTGTGGCGTGGAACTTGTTCTCAGGCTATTCGGGCTTGATGTCTTTCGGCCACGCCGCGTTCTTCGGCCTGGGGGCCTATACCGTGGCCATTGGCCTGGCCAACTTCGGCATCACGCCCTGGCTGGGCATTCCGGCGGCAGCCGTGGTGGGCGCGTTGGCCGGGCTGCTGGTGGGCCTGCCCACGCTGCGCCTGCGCGGCCACTACTTTGCGCTGGCCATGCTGGCCTACCCGCTGGCGCTGCTGTATTTGTTTGAGTGGATGGGCTTTCAGGAAGTGGCACTGCCCATGCACCGTGAAGCGCCTGCGCTGTACATGCAGTTCGCAGACCAACGCCTGTACGTGCTGCTGGCCGTGGCGCTGCTGCTGCTGGCGCTGTGGGTGAGCCTGCGCATTTCAAGCTCGCGCTTTGGCTTGACGCTGCTGGCCATCAAGCAAAACGAGCCCGCGGCCATGGCGGCAGGCATTGACCCGCGCGTGGCCAAGCTGCGCGCGCTGGTGTTGTCGGCCGCGCTCACCGCATTGGCCGGCGGGCTTTATGCGGTGGTGCTGCTCATCGTCACACCCGCAGCCGTGTTTGGCATGCATGTCTCGGCGCAGCCGCTCATCGTCACCCTGTTCGGCGGCGTGGCCACGCTGTTTGGGCCGGTGCTGGGCGCGCTGGCCTTGGTGCCCATGGGCGAGGTGCTGCACGCCGAGTTGGGCGACCAATTGCCCGGCATCCAGGGCGTGGTGTTCGGCGCGGCCATCATCCTCATCGTGCTGGTGGCACCGGCGGGCTTGCTGCCCTGGGTGCAGGCGCGGTGGGCCGCGCGCAAGGCACCCTCCGCGGCAGCCTTTCCAGCTTTCAATGCCCAGCCTTTTGAACGCAACGCCAGCCCGGCTGCGTTGGGCGCCACGCTGCTTGAGGTGCGCGACTTGTCGGTTCGCTTCGGCGGCTTGCAGGCGCTTTCAAACGTTAGTTTCGATGTGCAGGAAGGCGAGATCCTCGGCATCATCGGCCCCAACGGCGCGGGCAAGACCACGCTGTTCAATGCCTTGAACGGTTTCATCGCGCCGGCCACGGGCTCGGTGCGAGTCAAGGGCAGCGAGCTGGTGGGCCGTGCGCCGTATGCGGTGTGCCGCGCCGGCTTGTCGCGCACCTTCCAGCATGTGCGCGCCTTCGCGCGGCTTTCAGTGCTCAGCAACGTCGTGGTCGGCGCGTTTTCCAGCACCACGACTGACGCCCAAGCCAACGCGCGTGCCGCCGCGGCAATAGCCACCGTGGGCCTGGCCGGGCGCGAGCATCGGCTGGGTGGCGCGCTCACCACGGTGGAACTGCGCCTGCTGGAACTGGCGCGCGCCCTGGCCGCTCGCCCAAAACTGCTGCTGCTCGATGAAACCCTGGCCGGCCTGGGCGCGGGCGAGGTGGAACATGCGCTGCATGTGATTGAAGCCGTGCGGCGCAGCGGCGTCACGGTGGTGATCATCGAACACACCATGCCGGCCATGGTGCGGCTGGCGGATCGGCTGCTGGTGCTCGACCATGGCGTGGTGATTGCTCAAGGCGCGCCACAAACGGTGACGGCCGATCCGGCCGTGATTCAAGCCTATCTCGGCAAACGTTGGTTGGCCCACCATGCTCAAGCTTGAAGACATTCGCGTCTCATTCGGCGGCTCACAAGCGCTGGCCGGCGCCAGCCTGGAAGTGAACGCCGGTGAGTTTGTGGCCATCGTCGGCCCCAACGGCGCGGGCAAGACCACGCTGTTTCGCGCCATCTCGGGCGTGGTGCCCTTGGCCGGTGGACGCATCACGTTTGAAGGCCAAGACCTGGCCCGTGTGGCCGCCAGCGCGCGCCCGGCCTTGGGCATTGCCCATGTGCCTGAAGGGCGCCAGGTCTTCCCGCGCTTGAGCGTGCTGGAGAACCTGGAAATGGGCGCGCAGACGAGCGCCGCTCGGCGCGAATGGAAGGCCACGCAAGAACTCGTGTTCACCCTGTTCCCGCGCCTGCACGAACGGCGCACGCAGGCCGCCGGCACGCTTTCAGGCGGCGAGCAGCAGATGCTGGCCATTGGCCGCGGCCTGGCCGCGCTGCCGCGCTTGCTGATGCTCGATGAACCCTCGATGGGCCTGGCGCCTGCGGTGGTGGACCAGATCTTCGACACCATCGCGCAGATTCACCGCAGCCGCGGCATCACCGTGTTGCTGGTGGAGCAACGCGCGGCCGAGGCGCTGGAGGCGTGCAGCCGCGGCTATGTGCTTGAAGGCGGGCGCATCGTGCTGCAAGGCCGCCATGAAGAACTGCTGCGCGATGCGCGCGTGAAAAAAGCTTATCTCGGACATTAATCATCAACGCAACAAGGAAGCATGATGCTCAAGAGGACGTTTCTTCATCACACCCTGACCCTGGCGCTCGGCGCCACCACCTTGGTCATCACCCTGGCCAACGCGCCAGCCCAGGCGCAAACCGCCGAAGTCAAGCTCGCCGTGGTGGTGCCGCTTTCCGGCCCCTGGGCGCGCAACGGCGAGCTGCACCTGAAGGGCGCGCAATTGGCGGCTGACCAGATCAACGCCGCGGGCGGCGTGAAGGCGCTGGGCGGGGCCAAGATCAAGCTCATCGTTGGCGACGCCGGCGACAGCACTGAAAAAGCCAAGAACGCGATGCAGCGCATCCTCTCGGCCAACCCCGATCTAACGGGCGGCACCGGTGCCTTCGTCAGCAGCTTCACCCTGGCGGTGACCGAAATCACCGAGCGCGCCGAAGTGCCCTGGCTCACCTTGTCGTACAGCGACCAGATCACCAACCGCGGCTACAAGTACGTGTTCCAGACCTCACCCACCGCGGGCAAGCAGTCCACCGACGCCTTGCCGGTGCTGATGGAAGTGGCCAAGGCCGCCGGCGTGGCCGCGCCCAAGACCGTGGGCATCATCATGGACAACACGGCCTCACCCGCCAGCTTCACCAAGCCCATGCGCGAAGGCGGCTTTGAGAAACTGGGCCTGAAGCTGGTGGTGGATGAAGCCTTCACGCCGCCGCTCTCAGACGCCAGCTCGCTGGTGCAAAAGGTGCGCAACGCGCGGCCTGACTTCCTGCTGGTGCTCACCACCAACGTGCCCGACACCAAGCTGGTGCTCGAAAAGCTGAACGAAATGGGCCTGGGCAAAGGCCGCTTGCCGGTGCTGACCAACGGCGGCCACATGGGCGCGCCCGAGCTGCTGAACGTGGTGGGCAAGGACCTGCTCGAAGGCGTGATGGTGGCGATTGCCAACTGGGGCGGCAAGGGCCAGGAGAGCCTGATCAGCGCCTTTCGCGCCAAGACCAGCGAGCCGTGGATGACGCAGGACAGCATCTCCACCTATGGCGACATCCAGTTGCTGAAAGACGCCATGGAGCAAGCCAAGTCGGCCGACCCGAAGAAGGTGGCTGAAGCCCTGCGTGCCATGAACACCACGGAAGGCGCGGCCCGCTTCTTTCCCGGCACCACCGGCCAGGGTTTGAAATTTGATGCCGCCGGCCGCCGCGCCGACGCCAGCCTGGTGGTGCTGCAGTGGCAAAACGGCGAGCCCAAGCCGGTGTTCCCGGCCACGCTGTCCACCGCCACCGCGGCCTGGCCCAAAAAGTGACTACGCTGCGCAAGCTCCTTGATTGCCGCCTGCACCGTGCGGTTAGCGCAGCGACGCTGGCCGCGGCGGCGGTGATGAGCCTGCCGGCGCAGGCGTTTCCGGACAAGCCGGTGCGCATCGTGGCGGGCTTCGCGCCCGGTGGCGCCGACACCTCTGCGCGGCTCATCGGCCAAAAGCTGCAAGAGCTGTGGGGCCAGCCAGTCATCATCGACAACAAGCCCGGCGCTGCGGGCAACCTGGGCGCTGACGCCGTGGCGCGTGCGCCGGCCGATGGCCACACGATTCTGCTTTTCGTCAACAGCTACACCATCAACACCAGCGTCTACAAGGGCCTGACATGGGACGCGGTGCGCGACTTCGCCCCCGTGGGCCGCTATGGCCGCTCGCCCATGGTGGTGGTGGTGAACGCCAGCGTGCCGGCCAAGAATATGAAGGAACTGGTGGCGCTGGCCAAGGCCAAGCCCGGCACGCTGAACTACGGCTCGGCCGGCGTGGCCACGGCGCCGCACCTGGCGGTGGAGTGGTTTGCCGCGGGCACGGGCATTGAGGCCACGCATGTGCCCTACCGCGGCTCGGCGCCTTCGGTGGTGGGCCTGGTGGGCAACGAGGTGCAGTTCGCCTTTGGCGCGCTCTCGGCCTTCGAGCCGATGATCAAAGATGGCCGCGTGCGCGCCCTGGCCGTCACCACCGCGCAGCGCTACGCCGCCATGCCCGAGCTGCCCACGGTGGCCGAGGAAGCCATGCCAGGGTTTGATGCCGACATCTGGTACGGTTTCGTCGTGCCCGCCGCCACGCCCGCGGCGGTGGTGGCCAAGCTGAGCAAGGATTTGCAAACCGTGCTGGCGGATGCCGACCTGCAAGCCAAGCTGCGCGCCCGCGGCGTGGAGCCGGCGTATCTGGACGGCAAGCTAACGTCCGAGTTGATTCGCAAGGACGTGGCGCGCTGGCGCGAACTGGCCGAGCGCATCAAGCTCAGGCTGGACTGATCGCCTCTTCTTCCCGAATCTCTGGAGCCCATCATGGCCCCTGCCGTGCGCACCGTTCCCACCTACGAAGCCCTGGCCGCCGACATCAAGGCCCAGGGCATCGACACGGTGTTCGGTTTGATGAGCGACGACACGGCCCTGTTCGTGACCACGCTCGACGCCATGGGTGTGCGCTTCTATGGCGCGCGCCACGAGAACAACGCCGTGGCCATGGCCGAGGGCTATGCGGCGGCGACGGGCAAATTGGGCGTAGCCATCATCGGCCGCGGGCCGGCCACGGCCAACGCCATGCACGCGGCCGTGTACGCCAACCGCACGGGCAGCCGCGTGTTGCTGATCTACGGCTACATCGCCACACCGCAACCCGCCGGCAACAACCTGGGCCCCGACGGCAAAGCCTTCAACGCGCCCGCCGTGCTGGAAGCAGCGGGCATCCAGACCTTCGTCGCCAACCATTCCGCCACCGCCCAGCGCATCTTGGCGCAGGCCATGAGCTGGGCCCAAGGTTCCCAACACGGCGGCCGCTGCGCCGCGCTGTTGTTGCCCACCAGCGTGCAGTTCGGCTTGATTGAACCCGTGCCGCCAGCGGCCTGGCCCGTGCCCGCGGCCAAGCCGCTCAGAGCCCGCGCGCCGGCCATCGCCACCGCCGCGGCCTTGTTGCAGGCGAGCAAGAGGCCGCTGTTCATAGCCGGCCTTGGCGCACACCGCGCCGGCGCGAAAGAGGCGATTGAAAAGCTGGCGGATCAGAGTGGCGCGGTGCTGGCCGCAACACTCAAAGGCAAGGACCTGTTCCATGGCCACCCCTACAACCTGGGCCTGATCGGCTCGTATTCGCATGGCGCGGGCCGGCGCTTGATGGACCAGGCCGATTGCGTGGTGGTGTTCGGCGCCGGGCTGAACCAGCGCACCACCAGCTACGGCACGTCGATCCCCGAAGGCGTGCCGCTGATTCATGTTGACAGCTCGCGCGCCAACATCGGCCGCTGGTTCCATGCCGATGTGGCCCTGGTGGCCGATGCGCGCAGCGCGGCCGAGCAACTGCTCGCCGCCATCAAACCGAAGGGTGCAGCGGACAAACCCTTCCACACCGAAGACAACCGCCGCCGCCTGGCTGACTTCGACTTGGCCAGCGAATTCGAGCCCGCCCACACACCGCGCACGCTGGATCCACGCACTTTGGCTATGGCCATCAACCGCTTGCTGCCGCTGGCACGCAACGCGGTGTACGACTCGGGCAACTTCCTCCAAATCGTGCCCTACATTGCCGGCCAGGGCCCGCAGCATTTCAAGGGCTCGCACGACTTTTCTTCCATCGGCCTGGGCTTCGGCACGGCCATGGGTGTTGCCGTGGGCACGCCGCAGCATCCCACCGTGCTGTTCGTGGGCGATGGTGGCTTCTTGATGAACCTGGGCGAGCTGGAAACCGTGGTGCGCGAAGACATCCCATTGACCATCGTGGTGATGAACGACTGCGCCTACGGTGCCGAGCTGCACTACCTGAAGATGCGCGACGCGCCGGTGGGCAAGTCAGTCTTCCTCGATGTGGACTTCGCTCCCCTGGCGCAAACGCTGGGCTTTCACACCGCCACGGTGCGCACGCTCGAAGAACTGCAAGCCATTGCGCCGCTGCTGCAAAAACCCGATGGGCCGACGCTGATCGACTGCAAGATCAACGCCGCGGTGATGGCGCCGTTCCTGCTTGAAACCGTCGAGCACGAACGAAGGAAGGGCTGACATGCGCACCGCCATCTGCAACCGCCTGGGCTGCGAGCTGCCCATCTTTGCCTTTTCGCATTGCCGCGATGTGATCGTTGAAGTCACCAAGGCCGGCGGCTTCGGCGTGCTCGGTGCCTCCACCGTGAGCCCCGAGCAGCTTGAAGCCGAGCTGCGCTGGATCGACGAGCATGTGAACGGCCGGCCCTATGGCGTGGACGTGATCATTCCCACCACCTATGACGCGCAGGCTGAAGCGTCGATCGACGACCTGGCCGGTTTGATCCCGCAGGCGCAGCGCGACTTCATCAACGGCATCCTGGCCAGTGAAGGCGTGCCCGAGTTGCCCGCGCATGAACGCGAGCGTGTCCACGAAGACATTGCCCGCGGCCGTGGCGGCATGACGCCCACCGGCGCGCGCCGCCTGGTGCAGGTGGCCTTGCAGCACCCGCTGGTGCGCATGGTGGTCAGCGCCCTGGGCGCGCCGCCGCCTGACGTGGTGGCGCAATTGCGCGAACGCAACATCGTGATCGGCGCGCTGTGTGGCAAGCCGCAACACGCCGTGAAGCAACGCGCCGCCGGCGTGGAAGTGATCATTGCCCAGGGCACCGAAGCCGGCGGCCACACCGGCGACATCGCCACCATGGTGCTGGTGCCCGAAGTGGTGCGCGCCTGCGGGCCGGGTGTGGCCGTGCTGGCCGCCGGCGGCATCACCCACGGCAGCCAAGTGGCCGCGGCGCTGGCGCTGGGCGCGCAGGGCGTGTGGTGCGGCACGCTGTGGCTGGGCACCCGCGAGAGCGAGCTGGAACCGTTCGAGCGCGAGGTGCTGTTCAAAGCCCGCGCCGAAGACGCCGTGCGCCGCCGGGCGCGCACGGGCAAGCCGGTGCGCATGCTCAAAAGCAAGCTGTCTGAAGCCTGGGAAGCACCCGGCGCGCCGGCCTATTTGCCGACTCCGCTGCAAGGCATTCTTTACAACGAGGCGCATGCGCGCGTGGTGCGCGCGCAGCGTGCCGATTTGTATTCCTTTCCGGCCGGGCAATCGGTGGGCAGCCTGCAAGGCGAGACCACGGTGAAGGCTGAGATGGTGCGTTTGCAAACCGAATACCTCGATGCCATGGAGCGCTTGCTGGCGCTGCACGGCGCAGCCTAACCGCCACAAGGACAGGACATGACCGAAGAAGTCTTGGTCGAGCATGACGACGGCCTGGTGATCATCACCATCAACCGGCCATTGGTGAGGAACGCCATCAACCGCGCGGTGTCGCACGGCGTGTGCGAAGCGGTTGACGAGATGGAGCGCCGCGCTGACTTGCGCATCGCCATCCTCACCGGCGCCGGGGGCAACTTCTGCACCGGCATGGATCTGAAAGCCTTTGCCGCCGGCGAAGTCACGCGGGTGGAAGGCCGCGGCATCCTGGGCATCGTCAACAACCCGCCCAAGAAGCCGCTGATCGCTGCCGTGGAAGGCTACGCGCTGGCCGGCGGCTTCGAGGCCGTGCTGGCCTGCGACCTGCTGGTGGCCGCGCGCAACGCCGTGTTCGGCCTGCCCGAAGCCA
>JANOXU010000182.1:0-29770 GCA_031418595.1 Burkholderiales bacterium | reverse complement strand
GCAAGGCCCACACGACGCCGCAGGCGCCCCAGTAGAGGTTCAACGACCTGGCGCCAGGCTGCGGCGGGTCGTCTTGCGGGTGCAGCAGCCAGCTTCCTTCACGTTCGTCGAACTCGGCCTCGGCAGCGGCGCAGATGCGTTCGATCGCCAGGCGTGCCAACTCCGGATCCCAGATCTCAGCGGTCAGCGCCTCGTGTCGCGAGGGATCGAAAAGCTCCTGCATGGCGTTCAGCGTACATCAATCGGCAGCGCATGCCGATGACCCCTGGGTCGAACCGGAAGAGGTGTCGGCGCTGGACTGCACAGGGGATGTGCGCGTGATGCTTGGCGCGAGCTACCGCTTCGCAGTGGCCAATCTATTGCAGTGAATGTCGCTGATGGGTCGACTGCAGCCGCTCCGCCGCTCATACCGCATGAACGAAGGCCGCATTCAGCGCCCTCACCGCACGCCGCTATGCTCCCCTCCATGCGCCTGCCCGCCCCCTACCTCCTCCACGACGGCGGCCCGTCGTTCTTAGTAAGACTGGCGAGCGCAAGCAGCGCTACCAGGCCACCAAGAACTTCCTGTGCAGCGTGCGCGGCCTGCTGCCGGCCGCGCCGAAGGATTGCACCGGTGCGCCGCAGCCCGAGCTGATCTACGACTACCAAGGCTTCTCGCCAGAGATCTACGTGCTTCGCTACGACGCGCCGGGCGAGCCGAAACTGTCCGCTCTCAACCAATCCATCGCAATCAACGGCCGCGGCGAAGACGCTGCCTCGCGCGACAGCGTGGAACTGGCCGTGCACTGCGAAGCCCTACCAGCGCCAGCCGATCCACGAGCCGCCTACGAAAACCACTGGAACCCCGGTTGTTTGTGGCCTGTGCTCGGCGTCGGCCGGCAACACGTAGCGCCCGATTTCGGGGCCACACCAGTGCGGCGGGCTGGCGAGCAGCAGTGAACCATGGGCGCGGCGAACGATCGGCGCGTCGGTGCATGTTCGGCTGACGGGACGGCGCTCGATGCATCGTCATCCTGGTCGAAGCGGTGCGAACGTATCGCTGCGCTGCGGCGCGTCGCTTCTTGTCATGTCGGACGGAACAACCTGTTGTAGTCGAACCGCCGCACGATGGAGGCGGTGGCTCGCGCTGCCAGAGTGTGCCTGGGGTTGATCAAGGCTGCGTGTTCTTCAGGCACGATGACCGACGGCACGAGAAGGATCGGCGAGCGCATCGACTTGAGCCAATCGGCACCGATCCTGACGCTGGCGCGCCCTGCCGGAATGGCAGACCAGTTCACCGGCAGCGAAGCGACGTCCAGTTCCTCCCGCGCCGACCAAAGCTCATCCGGCACGTCAATGCGAACGAGGTAGCGGTTCAGCGGCAAGCCCGCGTCATCGACGTGGGCCGCCGTTTCCAACACGGCAATGGCGATGGTGGGCGCCGCATACACAACGGCTTGCCCTTCTTCGTTCCATCGGCCCGGGCTTGCTGCTGCGGCATCGCCGCTCTCAAGGAAGTGTGGCTCCGCCACTTTCCTTGATCCCCGCGGGGGACGGCCGGCTTCGGCCGGCCTTGGGGCGCGCATCTCGTCTGCAGCGTACTTGCGAGTGTCGGCGGCGACGCGCCACAAGATCACTGATAGGCCCCGCTCTCGATGGCGCCCAACAGGCGCGCGACGATCTCGATGCCCGTCGGCGTGTCGACCAAGTCACCGGGCCTTCGGCCGCCCAGCGAGGGCTGAGGGCGGTCCAGCCATCGCCCCAGCCACTTGGCCGAGTCGAAACCCTTGGCCTCGGGTGCCGTCGAGTTGGCCACGATGCCTTGCGCGATACCCAGCAACTTGGCGATGCCGATCGCGGCTTGGCCGCCGCTGCCGCTGAGCACTTCGCCGGTCGCCGACTTCTTCTCGGCCGTGGCCTTGGGCACACCGAGCATCACGAAGACGCGCCCGGCGGGAATCTCCATCCGCCGGGAGAGATCCTTGAGAAACCCCCCGGCGACGCCGCTGCGCTCCGTCTCCACAAGCTGCAGCGGCGTTGCCGACGCGAGCTGCCGTACAAAGTCGTCGACGCCTTTGCTGGCGCGGTACGTGACGAGTCGGCCACGCAGGGTGGCCGCTGTTTTCTTTGGCCCGGCAGATGCAGGCTTTGCTGCAGCAGTCGCCTTTCGACGCAGGGCGGGGGTTTCGGTTGTCGCGGCCATATTCGCTTCTCATGCACAGTTAGAGACGACGTCTAGCCTCGAAATGGACACGTTGCAAAAAGACGGATCGCCGTTGCGCGCCAAGTGCCGCCAGCACTGCTGCATCGAGGGCCGGCATCAAAGCTGCGCTAGCCCTCGTACTTCACCTCACAGACGGCGACGCGCGAGCAGCTTCGCCGTTTGAATGCCCGTTGGCCAACGTGCCTTTGCCCCCGGCATGGCATCCTCCACGCCATGAAACTATCCGTTCTCGACCAATCCATCGCCATCAACGGCCGTGGTGAAGATGCCGCGTTGCGTGACAGCGTGGAACTCGCCGTGCATTGCGAAACCCTGGGCTACCAGCGCTTCTGGGCCAGTGAACACCATGGCTTGCCCACCATCGTGGGCACGGCGCCTGAAATCTTGCTGGCTGCGGTGGCCGCGCGCACTCAGCGCATCCGCCTGGGCAGTGCGGGGGTGATGCTGCCGCACTATTCGGCGCTGAAGGTGGCCGAACAGTTCCGCGTGCTCGAAGCCCTGGCACCGGGGCGCATTGATCTGGGCGTGGGCCGGGCGCCGGGCGCCGACATGCGCACCGCCACCTTGCTCAACCCGAATGCCTATGCGGCGGCAGAAAACTTCCCGCAGCAGATCGTCGATCTGCAAGCCTGGTTGGCCGGTCAGCCGCACCACGGTGTGGTGGCGCATCCGCGCGGTGAATTCGAGCCCGTGGTGTGGGTGCTGGGCAGTTCAGACTACGGCGCCCAGCTTGCCGCGCACCTGGGCCTGCCCTATGCCTTTGCCTACTTCTTCACCGACGGCCAGGGTTGCGAACAGGCGCTGAACCTGTACCGCCAGCTCTACCGGCCCAGCGCCAAACATCCGGTTGCACAGGCCACGATCTGCGTCTGGGCGTTGGCGGCAGACACTGAAGCGCAAGCCCACCACCAGGCCCTGAGCCGCGAGCGTTGGCGCGTGGACCGCCAGCGCGGCCGCCTGGGGCCCTTGCTCGCGCCCGACGAGATTGCCGCGCACGGGTTCACACCGGAAGAACTGGCTTTTGTGCAGGCCGGCCGGGCCAAGGCTTTCGTGGGCGATGCGGCGCAGGTGGCGGCGGGCCTGCGTCGGGTGGCGGCAGAGTTTGCGCTGGATGAACTGGTGGTGAACACCTGGGCCACCGAACCCGCGGTGCGGCGGCATTCGTATGCGCTGCTGGCACGTGAGTTGATCGCCGCGCCGGCGGCCTGAAGCCGCATCAAGACTGCATCACGTATTCGCCCGGCGCAGGCATGAGCGGCGGATAGGCGGCACTGCCAAGCTCGCGGTGCGGCCGAATGCGCGGGCCGCTGCGCGGTGCCAGCCAGGCACCCCAATGCGGCCACCACGAACCTTCGCGCCGCTGCGCCTGGGCCAGCCAGTCGTCAGCCGCCGCTGGTAGCGCATCAGCCACAAAGTGCTCCGCCCGCCCCAGGCGCGGCGGGCGCAAGATGCTTTGCACATGGCCGCTGGTGCTGAGCACGAAGGTGGCGCCGTGGCGGGGTGATTCGGTTGCGCGTGCATGAAAGTGCCGAGCCGCGCGGTATACGCCGCGCCAGGGCATGAGGTAGTCCTCACTGCCGCCCAGGTAGTAGCCGGGCACGCGCAGGCGGCTGAAGTCAATCGTTGTACCTGCCAGGCTCAGCGCGCCGGGGCGTTCAAAGACACGCCGGTCGACCATGTCGGTGAAGTCGCGGTGCAGTGCCGCGGGCAGGCGGGTGGAGTCGTTGTCCCAGTGCAGCACATCCAGCGCCGGGGGCTGGCGGCCCATCAGGTAGTTATTGACCCAGTAGCTCCACACCAGATCATCTGGCCGCAGCCAGGCAAAGATGCGCGCCAACTCGTGCCCGCTCATGCTGCCGCGCTGCGCGCTCCAGGCCGCGGCGGCGAGCATGGTGTCGCGCTCGGCCAGCCCTTCGAGCACCGAGCCGTTGCCGGCCAGCGGCGCGGTGACGAGCAGCGAATGGTGGGCCACGCTGCGTTCGCCGCGCATGGCCAGCAGGCCCATGGCGGCCAGCGCCGTCAGGCCACCGGCGCAGGCGCTGATCAGGCCCACCGTGACTGTGCGCGCCACGCTGCGCACCACCTCAATGGCTTGCAAAGTGGCCTGCACATACTGCTCAAGGCCGGCGTCGCGCAGCGCCAGGTCAGGGTTGCGCCAGCTCAGCGTGAAGACCTGAAAACCCTGTTCGAGCAACCAGCGAAAGACGCTGTTCTCGGGCTTCAAATCGAACACGTAGTACTTGTTGATTTGCGGCGGCACCATCAACAGCGGGCGCTTGTGCACACTGGGCAGCAGGGGCGTGTACTGGATCAGTTCGAACAGCGGGTGGCGAAAGATCACCGCGCCGGGCGTGGCCGCCAGGTCGATACCGAGGCGAAACGCGCCGGGGCGAATCTGCCGCGGCATGGCGCCGTGGTGCAGCGCGTCGTCGGCCCAGGCCTTCAGGCCCTGCACCGCGCTGGCGCCTTCGGTGGCTTCGGCGCGTTTCAGCGCTGCCGGGTTGAGCGGCAGGTTAGACGGCGCCAACGCGGCCACCAACTGGTCGAGCACGAATTGCACGCGCTGGCGGTCGCCGGCCGTGAAGCGCTGCTGGTCGGCCCACTCACCCAGCGTGCGCTGCCAGGCCAGGTAGAGCTGCAACAGCATGTGGTGCACGGGGCTGGTGCGCCACAACGGGTCTTTGAAGCGGCGGTCGCCGGGCTCGGGCTCCAGGTCAAGCTCTTGGCGCGACGCGGCCAGCGCCAGCTTGGCAAAGGCGGCGTAGTGTTCCGCCAGCGAGCCCGGGTTGTCGAGCACGCGCGCCAGCATCAGGCGCAAGGTGTACAGCAAGCCTTTGCCGGTGATGCCGGAGTCGTGCGCGGCTTCTTCGGTGTGGCCAGCCATGTGCTTGTCACGCAGCCAATCCACGAAGCCCGCGAGTTCGCCGAGCAGGCGCGCCAGCCGCTCGCTCAACGCCGGGTCGGCCAGCTTGGCGTCTTCAATGTCGTGGGCGTTCAACATGGCCGCCTCTTTTCAAGCGGCGCCGCGCCGGGCTCAGGCGTTCGCGCTGCGCCGTTTGGATGCGGGCGCGGCGGCCTTCGGTTCAGTAGCCGCAGCGGGCACATCGCCGGCCGCCTTGGGCAACCTGCGCACGATGAAGGGCACGCCCTGGTTCGAGAAGCCCGGCGCCACGACTTGGCCGATCTGGTCTTGGTTTTCAGGCAGCCTGTCGTCGAACGGCACCAGGATGCGCACGATGGCCTGCTCACCGGGCTTCAGCGCAAAGCGCGCCGGGTCGAGCTTCACCCGCTCATCACCCAGGTCGCCCTGCACCACCAGGTGCACGCTCATGTCCTTGTCGCCAGGGTTGTTGATGGCGAAAGCCGCATGGCCGGTTTCGCCACTGCGCCCCACGATCAGCAAGGGCGCTCGCGGCGCCGGGCCGGGTGGCGGCGGCGCGGGGGGCGTGGCCTCGCGTGTGATGACTTCGCCGGCATCCTTCAAATAGTCTTTGCTCAGGTGCAGCAGGGTCGAGGTGTATTTGAGGTTCAGCTCGACGGCGTTCTTGAGCAAATCAGACGCGCGGCTCATATGGCATCCTCCGTGCTGCGCACTGCGGTGCGAGCCCGTTCGGGCTGAGGCTGGACACAGCCAGTCCCTGCGGACTGGCTGTCGCCTGCCGAAGGCCAGCGGCCTGTGGCCGATGGCGGCCGGGCGGGTCTCATCGCACCACTCCCACCACGCCCGTGCTCGGCGGCGCAGCCACGCCGAAGCAAGGCCGCGGCAGGTAGAAGTGGTCGTACCAGTGCAGCACATAGTCGGGGTCGTCGGCCACCTGCACTTCGTGGCAGCAGGCCTTGCTCTGCGCCACTTCGTCGATCACCCAACGCAGGTAATGGTTGCGGCAGCCGCGCACCCACAGCAACAAATCATGGTCGAGGCAGCGGCAGTCTTCATCCTTGCGCTCTTGCGGCACGGTGAAGGTGGCGGTGACGGCGATGCGTTCCTTCGGGCCCAGCACGGCCGCGGCCTGCGAGAAGCTCACGAATGCGGCTGACTTGCCGGTGGCCGCAAACTGGTAGTTGTGCGGCCGAAAGTCGCCGTTCGTGACCACCAGGCACGCGGCGCCTTTGTCACCCGGCTTCAGCGCACAGCGCACCTCGCCCAGGCCCAGCGGCATCCAGCAGGGCTCGGGCACGTCGCAGCAACTGTTCCCGCGCGGCAGCTTCATGCCGCCCAAGCTGTCGAGTGCGCTGCCGCCGGCGCCGGTGAGCAGCTTCAGCACTTCCTTGCCCAGCAGCAGCTGCGCATTGATGAGCGATTTGAGGCCGTCTTCCAGGCCTTGCGTGTCGGTGTCTTGCTTGCAGTCTTTCATCAACGTGCTCCACGGGTTTTGGTCGTCACGGGTGTGGCCGCTGCCAGCACACTCACCTGCACCGCAATGCGGTGCGGCCCCAGGGCCAGCGTGCCGTGATAGCCGTGGCCGGCTTCGAGCTTGGTGCCCAGGGTGGTTTCCAGCAGCAACTGGCGGCGCTCGCCTGGCATGAGCTTGCCCGCGCCTTGACTCACCCTCAGTTTGAGCAGCCCGCCATGCGCCTGGCGCAAGCGAGCGAAGCCGGTGGCGACTATTCTGTTCAAGTCGTCACTGTCGAGCCGGTACATCGCCGCCAATGCGGCTTCGATGCCTTCGTTGTCGAACAGGCCCGTGACCAGTGCCTCGCTGATCTCAAGCGCTTCGTTGCCGCGGTTTTCAAGCAGCAGCGCCGCCGAGGCCGTGGCACCCGGCGCACCGGCCAGGCGCAGTGTGCCGGGCACCACGTGCAGGCGCGCGCGCGGCTGCACGGCAACGCTAACTTCCCTTTTCACGCCCCCGGCATATTCCACTGCGATGCTGTAGGTGCCCGGTGGCGTGTCAGCAGCCAGCCGCAAGCGCGTGCGCGCGCCGCTGCGGCTGCTGCGCAATGCCGGGTGGCGCGGGTTGATGTAGTTGGCCAGCGCGTCGGGCAACTGCACCGCCACCGGCACACCCAGTTCGGCGCCTTCCAGCCCAGCCCAGCGCAGCCGCCCGGGTGGCCCCATGAAGGCCGGCACGGCAGGCGCCTTGGTTGCCGCGCCGGCGCTGGCTTTGCGCTCAGCCATCGCTGCGCACCAGGCGGTCGAGTTCTTGCAGGCCAGGCTGCTGCGCCACGCTGCCCACCCGGCCCTCGCAGGGGTTGGCCACATAGGGCTCGGTGATCACCTGGCCCTGGCCACACAGGCGGATGCACAGAACCTCCGAGCCCAGCAGCGTCAACCCCACCCGGTAGTCCAGCGGCAAGTGGGCCCTGATGGCCGGGATCTCCTTGAGCCGCAATGAAAAATCAATCGGCTTGAGTTCGATCGGCGACAGGTTCAGCGCCAGCGACATCGGCTCAATGTCGGCCTTGATGTTGTAGCTGGTGGGGATGCCCGAGATATCGAGATCGACACCCAGGTCGATGCCGAAGTCGAAGCTTGACGGAATGCTGACGCTCATGGGCGGCCTCGTTGGTGGTGCCAACAGGTTGCCGGACATCAAACCTGCGGCGAGGGTGGGCTGTGCAGCCTCATGTTAGGCCTGAGGTTTGTCGACCGCCCTCCCTAGAAAATACCCACGTCTGTTGCAGGATTGCCGCGGCCATGGAACCGCCGGTTAACGCGCCGGCCACTGGCGTTGCGGCACTTTTCGCCCATGCACTGGCGGCACGCCGCAGTGATGCCTGGCCAGCGCCCACGGGCGATCTGCCCCAGCGCCCGAATTGCGCCCCAATATCGTCGTTCATTGGCCAAGCGACAGCCGGCTCTGGCGCGGATAGGCAGGTTTGAACGTGCCGAGATGGCGGTCACCCGGCTGCGTCACACGGTTCAGTGTGCCCAATCAAATGAAAGCTGCGATGCGTCACCGCAACATGCTGCGCACCTGGGTGGCTGCGGGCCTGTGCGCGGCAATCGCTGTACCCGCCAGCGCCGACACCCAGGCAGAGTTGGTTCAAGCGCTGCAAAGGCGGCTGGAAGCGAATGCCCGGGTCATTGAAAGCCTCGCCGCACGCATTGCCGACCTGGAGCGCAAGAGCGCAGTAGCGGCAGCGCCCACACCGCCAAGCAGCCCAGTGCAAACGGCCCGCACAACGCCAGCATTGACGCTGCCTGAACTGCAAGAAAGCGTGACCCAGCTCGCCGAGAACATGAGCCGGCGCAACGGCGACGGCGGCCTGGCCTTGCACGGTTTTGCCGATGTCGGTGCGGCCTGGTCATCGCGGCGCGACCCGAGCCGGCTGCGCGGCTTCAATGCCGGCACGCTCGACCTGTACCTCACCCCGCATTTCGGTGGCCGCGTCAAGGGGCTGGCCGAGTTGGTGGTGAAGTACGGCCCGGACGGCGGCGCCGCCGTCGACCTGGAGCGCCTGCAGCTGGGCTACACGGTGAGCGACGCGATGACGCTGTGGTTCGGCCGCTTCCACACGCCGTATGGCTTGTGGAACACGGCCTTCCACCACGGTGCCAATTTGCAAACCTCGATCAGCAGGCCACGCTTCATCGAGTTCGAAGACAAGGGCGGCATCCTGCCCTCGCACTCGGTGGGCGTCTGGGCCAGCGGCAAGCTGGCGCTGGGGGCGGGCAAAGCCACCTACGACGCTTACCTCAGCAACGGGCCGCGCATTGTGCAGCGCACGCTCGACTTCGGCGCCTTCACCGACCACGACGCCAACAAGATGCTGGGCGTCAATCTGGGCTACCAGGCCGCGGGTGCGCTGAACGGCCTGACGCTGGGCGTGCATGGCTTTGGCGCCACGGCGCAAGCCCATGACAGCGCCGGTGCGGTGCTCAACCACACCCGGCTGCGCATGGCCGGCGCCTACTTCGGCTATGACGAGCATGACTGGGAAGTGCTGGGCGAGGCCTACCACTTTGCCAACCGCAACCTGAGCAACGGCGTGCGCCACAACAGCCGCCTGGGTTTCGTGCAAGTGGGCCGCACGATCGCGGCCTGGACCCCTTTCGTGCGCATCGAGCGCAGCGGGTTAGACCCCACGGACAACTACTTTCGCAGCCAGGAGTCGGGCCGCTCGTACCGGCGCAGTGTGCTGGGTGTGCGCGTTGCGCTGGACCCGAAGTCGTCGTTCAAATTCGAGCTCAGCGACACCCAGGAGCGTGCCACCGAGCTGCTTGACGACAGCGGCGCCGTGCTGCCCTTTGCCGCGCGCAGCTACCGCCGCGCGGCGTTCCAGTACTCAGTGGCCTTTTGAGGCACGCCATGAGCCTTAACACCAAGCTGCGTGCGCTGGCCACTTGCACACTGGCCTTGGCGGCTTGCGCCAGCGCCGGCGCGGGCGAAGTCATCGCCCACCCTTCCGTGATGCTCAGCGCCGAGGAAGTCAAGGATGTCTACTTCGGCGACAAGCAGTTGCTGGGCAACATCAAGCTGGTGCCGCTGGACAACGCGGCGCAACAGGCCGAGTTCCTGGCCAAGGTGCTGCTGACCGACAGCACGAAGTACGCCGCGCGCTGGACCAAGAAGGCCTTTCGTGAAGGGCTCACGGCGCCTCTGGTGCGCGGCAGTGATGCCGAAGCCATGGCGTTCGTCAGGGCCACACCCGGGGCCGTGGCTTACGTGGCCGGCCCGTCCAGCAACGTCAAAGTCCTGTACCGCTATTGACGCCGGCAGGACACCGTGCCAGCACCCCGCGCAAAGATGATCAACGTTCGCTCGCTGAACCAAAGATTTGCCGTGCAATTCGCGGCCGTTTTGCTGCCGCTCGTGGCCTTGCTGGCCTACGTCACGCATGCCGAGTGGCGCCGCGCCACCGCCATGAACCAGGCCTTCGCCATCCACGCAACGGCCATCGAGACCCGCGAACAGTACGCCCGGTTCCTTGACGGCGCCGTGGACAGCGTCGACACCGGGCGCCTGTCGCAGCGCTCGCGCACCGCCCTGGCCGGCGCCAGCACCTTGGTCGACAAGCTGATCGTGCTGCAGCCCGACGAAGCGGCGTTCCACGGCCAATTGAGCGGCTGGCTGCGGTCTATCGAAGCCACGATCCTCAGCGACCCCACGGCCACCTCGCTGAAACGGATTCACCAGCCGATCAACCTGGCGCGCGAGCGGGTCGAGCACTTGGCGCGCACACAAAACACGAGCCTGGATCAGGCTATCGCGGCCTCCGTGGCCGAGGCCGGCCGCTCGCGCCAGGTGGTGTTGGCGCTGTCGGCGCTGCTGCTGGTGATGACCATCGGCTTCATCGTGCAGTTGATCCGCGGGTTGTCGCGGCCGCTGCGCCATGCCGTGGAGGTGGCCGACCGCATCGCCTGCGGCCACAAGCTCGACTCGTTTGTGGTGGATGCGCGGCACGATGTGGGCAACTTGCTGGGCTCGCTGCAGCGCATGCACGGCAGCTTGTTGACCTATGAGAGCGACGTGCAGCAGCACCGCACTGACCTCGAAGGCAAGATCGGCGAACTGGCCCGCAACCGGCGCCGGCTCGATCAGGCGCAGGCCGCGGCCAAACTGGGCAGTTGGCAGTGGGACGCGGGGCATGCATCGCCTGAAGCGTCGCACGAGCTGCTGCGGCTGGTGGGGTTGCCTGATGCGCCGCACGCCCCCACGCTGCGGGGCTACCTGCGCCGCGTGCCGGCCAGCGAACGCGGCGCCCTGTGCAACCACTTGCGCGAGCTTGTGCAGCGCCTGGACGAGGTCTCGATCGAGCATCGCATCGTGCCGCTGCACGGCGACGAGCGCAGCGTGTCGCACCAGGTGCAGGCGCTGCGCGACCACACTGGCCAGTTGCTCAGCCTGTCGGGCGTGGTGCAAGACATCACCGACCGGCAGCGGGCCGAGGAAAAGATGCGGCGCCTGGCGCTGTACGACGACCTCACCGGCTTGGCGAATCGGCAGTACTTCAACGAGCACTTGAGGAACGCTGTGGCCAGGTCAAAGCGCCTGGGCACGGCGTTCGCCACCATCTTCGTCGATCTGGACCGCTTCAAGCGCATCAACGACACGCTAGGCCACGCCATCGGCGACGCCATGTTGCGCGAGGCCGCCAAGCGCCTGGTCGGCTGCCTGCGCGCCACCGACGCCGTGGCGCCGGCCGACTCCGACGCCGGCGGCGAGAACATGGTGGCGCGCCTGGGTGGCGACGAGTTCATCGTCTTGTTGCGCGACCTGCTGGCACCGAGCGACGCCGTCGTGGTGGCCACGCGCATGATCAAGGCGCTGTCGGAACCGTTCACGGTTGAGGGTCATGTGCTGGTGGTGACGGCCAGCCTGGGCATTGCGATGTACCCGAGCGATGGCGACAACGGCGAGACCTTGATCAGATCCGCTGACTTCGCCATGTACGCGGCCAAGAACAATGGCCGCAACGCCTTGCGCTTCTACAGCGACGAGATGAACTCGGCGGCGCATGAAAGGCTCAGCTTTGAAGCCCAGCTTCGTTGCACGATTGATGGCGGGCAACTGGTGTTGCACTACCAGCCCAAGGTCGACATCCACAGCGGTGAAATGGTCGGCATGGAAGCACTGGTGCGTTGGCAACACCCGCAACGCGGCTTGATCGCACCCGCACGCTTCATCCCGCTGGCCGAGGAACTGGGCTTGATCGTGCAGGTTGGCGACAAGGTGCTCGAAATGAGCTGCCAACAGGCTCAGTTGTGGCGCGAGGCCGGGCTGGGCGAGATCAGCATCTCCGTCAACCTGGCCAGCCCGAGCTTTGCCAAGGCAGGCCTGGTGGAACAGATCCGCGAGCTGATCCAGCGCCACGGCTTGCCAGCGCGACAACTCGTCATCGAGGCCACCGAAAGCATGCTGATGCAGTCAGCCGGCCCGGTGTTGGAGGTCCTGCATGGGCTGCGAGCGCTGGGGCTGCAGCTCTCGATCGACGACTTCGGCACCGGCTATTCATCGCTCACCTACCTCAAGCGCTTCCCCTGTGATGAGCTGAAGATCGACCAGACCTTCGTGGCCGAGTTGACGCACAACACCGATGACGCCGCCATCGTGGCCGCCATCGTGGCCGCCATCGTCTCACTGGGCCAGAACATGCACCGGCGCGTCGTGGCCGAAGGGGTTGAAACCGTCGCGCAGGCCACCGCCCTGCGCGCGCTGGGCTGCAACCTCATGCAAGGCTTTCTGTTCAGCCGCCCGCTACCGGCCGCTGAGATGACCGACCTGCTGCGCTTGCCGCACCCCTTCGCCTGGGCCGCAACACAGACCGCCGGAAAGACCGCCAGCGCGAGCGTTTGAACCGGGTGGCGCACAAGGTTCAGCCCCGGCCAAGCAGCCTCACAGCTTCATCTCAAGCCGCAACCCCAGGTTCAGGTAACTGCGGTTAACGGTGTCGGCGATCTCTTCCACCCCCGCACTGCGCACGGCGCGCACGGTTTCATAGCCCAGTGGCTGGAAGTTGCTGGCCGTCAGGCGCAGTTGCGCGCCAGGCTGGATGGCCCACAGCAGGTTCAAATCGACCACGCGCTTGCGGTTGATTTCGAGGCTTTGCTCTGGCGTGATCTGCGTGCGATAGCCCGGCGTGTAATTGAAGTTGCCGCCCAGGGTGAGCGGCCAGCCGTTGCGCAAGCGGTAGTCCAGGCCGAGGTTGAGCGTGCCGCGCGGCTGCTGGTCGAGCCGGTTGTCGGGACCGGGCACGCCGTCGACCCGTGAGCGAAACAAGCTCAGGTTGCTGCGCACATCGAGCGGTGGCGCTTGCTCTAACACTTCAATCAAGCGGAACTTGGCTTCAAGTTCAACGCCTGATGTGAATGCGCCGCCTACGTTCTTGGGCCGGCTCACCCAGCGAGGCGTGGCGCTCCAGGGCACCACTTCGAGCGTGGTGGTGCTGCGCATCAGGTCTTTGATGCGTC
Organism: Burkholderiales bacterium; assembly: GCA_031418595.1. Taxonomy (GTDB): domain Bacteria; phylum Pseudomonadota; class Gammaproteobacteria; order Burkholderiales; family Burkholderiaceae_C; genus Rubrivivax. Next base: position 16,712 of record JANOXU010000182.1, on the reverse strand, counting down.
GCGCGAACACATTCGCGCTGAGCACGCCGCCGGCCCCCAGGTAGCGCTCCACCGCCAGGTCGATGCCGGTGGCCAGCTCGGGCTTCAAGTCGGGGTTGCCGGCGCTGTCAGCCTGCGTTTCGGAGTTGCGCCCATCGATCACCACGCGCGGGCGGCTGATCAGGTTTTGCAGCGTGGGCGAGCGGTAGCTGCGCGTCAGGCTCATGCGCACCTGGTCGCGCGACGTTTCGTCGGGCTTCCATACCGCGTGCAGCAACGGCGTCCACACGCTGCTGCGGTTGGTTTGCGGCGTGCCGTCCAGCGCCTCGCCGCGGGTGGTGATGCCTTCCCAGCGCAGCCCGGCATGAGCAGACCATTGCGTGCCCATCTTCCATTCGTCTTGCGCATACAAGGCGGTGCGCAGTGCACGGGCGCTGAAGGTGTCGCCAAAGTCGGTGAGTTGCGGCACGTTGTTCAAGACCGACTCACGTGAATCGTTACGCCGCGAGGCGTCCAGCTCCGCTCCGCCTACGAGTTGATGTTCACCCGCCGTGAACTGCGACGCCTTCAGGTTGAAGGTGACCGAGGGCTCGCGGAAGCGGTTCACCTCGGTCATGACCAGGCTTTGCACGTTGTTGCGGTCGAATTCGAGGTGCAGGTTGCGGTTGGCGCCGTCGAGCAAGCCCATGCCGCCGCGCCATTCAACGCGCACGTCACCCAGGCGAAACGCCCACTGCCCGTTCAGCCGCGCCATGCCGAAGTGGCCGGCACCGTCGTCGCTGGCATGGTCGAAGCGCGGCGTCAGGGGCAGGCGTTGGTCGAGCGTGTGAAAGCGCCGCGTGCTGCCTTCGCCGAAGAAAAAGATCGGCATCAGCATCAGCGAGGTGCCGGCTTCGTTGCGCCATTGCAGCCGGGCGGTGACGTTGATGCCGGCGCGCCGCTCCACGCTGCGCGAGTCGAGCGTCTCGTCGCGCGTGAACAGCTCGCTGGCCAGGTCTTGCTCGGTGGTGCTGCTGCGCGTGCTGCTTTCGCGGTTGTTCTGGTAGACCGAGGTCGACAGGTTGTAGACCAAGCCGCCGGCGCTGTCGTTGCGCGTCCAGCCCAGGTTGGGTTGCACGCGGCCGTTCTCCAGGCCCAGGCCCAGGCGCACATCGTTGAGCTTTTTGGTGAAGCCTTCGCGGGTGATGATGTTGATGGTGCCGCCAATGGCGCGCGCTCCGGTTTCAGCGGTGGGCGCGCGCAGGATTTCGATGCGCTCGATTTGCTCGGGCGTGAGCGACTCGATGGAAAAGCCCGGCGGCACGCGTTGGCCGTCGAGCAAGAACTGGGTGTAGCCCGCACCCAGCCCGCGCATGCGCGGCGGCCCGCCGCGCCCGGGCGGGCCGCCGCTGGTCACACCCGGCAGGCGGCGCAGCACCTCGCCCACCGTGGCGTCGCCATAGGCCTCGATTTGCTCACGGCCGATCACGATCTTGGCCGCCGTGCTTTGGCGCCGCGCTTCACTGTCGCCGATGGCGCTGCCGCGAATTTCCACCCGCTGCGCCGCGGCAGCGGGGGCGGAGGCGGCCGAGGCCGGCGCCGCCGGTGCGGCAACGCCCTGCGCGTGCACGGGTGCGGCCAGTCCAGCCAGCCACACCAAGGTCAAGGCGGCATTAACCCGAACGGCTGAATTCTTTGTCATGTTTGCATTCTCACAGCCGGCCGTAAGCTGCCAGAATCCGCCCGCCGGGCCACTTGACTTGGGCGCAACGGCCCCCACTTCTTACCCGGCGTGAACTTTCATGTGGAGATCATTGATGAACAAATTCCTGTTGAGTCTGGTGGCAGCTCTTTCACTGAGCCTGGCCATGGCGCCCGATGCCGCCCAGGCCAAGCGCCTGGGCAGTGGCAAGTCCAGCGGCACGCAGCGCGCGCCCGATGCCACCCCGGCCAAACCGGCCGCGCCCGCGCAGCAGCAGCAAGCTGCGCCCGCAGCCGCCGCCGCGCCCGCCGCGGCGGCCACCCCGCCCAAGCGCAGCTGGATGGGCCCGCTGGCCGGCATTGCCGCCGGCCTGGGCCTGGCCGCGCTGGCCAGCCACTTCGGCTTTGGTGAAGCCATGGGCAACATCGTGACCATGCTGCTGCTGGGCGTGGTGGTGATGGTGGTCATCGGCTTCGTGATGCGCCGCATGGCCGCGCGCAAGCAGCCGGCCTTGGCGGGCGCCGGTGGGGGCACGGGTGCGGGCGGCTTCACTGTGCTGCAACCTGCCCCACAAGAGCCGGCCATGCAGCGCAGCTCCACGGCCGTGCAGCACGAGGCTGCGCTTGGCGCCCCAGCCGGCGCTGTAGACAGCTATCAAGCCAGCGCGATCCCGGCCGGCTTCGACAGCGAAGGCTTCGAGCGCATCGCCAAGACCATCTTCATCCGCATGCAAGAAGCCAACGACCGCGGCAACCTCGAAGACCTGCGCCAGTTCACCACGCCCGAAATGTTCGCCGCCATCAAGCTCGACATGCAAGAGCGCAATGCCGCTACGCAGACCACCGATGTGGTGAAGGTGGATGCGCAAGTGACCAGCGTGGTGCAAGAAGGCACGCGCCAAGTGGTGAGCGTGCGCTTCAACGGCCTGATCCGCGAAGAGCGCGAGTCAGCCGCCAGCGACTTCGACGAAACCTGGCACCTGCAGCGCGAAGGCGACGAGCCGGCCTGGCGCATCGCCGGCATTCAGCAACGCTGAAGCGCCCAAGCGTTCACCGCCGCCACCAGCGCCGTCATTTCGGCCTGGAGCGGCCCGAAGCCCGCGGTCCTTTCGACGCGGGCTTCGTCCATATACAGCCGCTTGTTTATTTCGAGTTGCAAGCTGTGCCGCCCGGCCGCGGGCTGGCTGTAGGCACGGGTCAGCTCAAAGCCCTTGAACGGGTCGTTGATGGCCACGTCATGCCCGCCCTGGCGCAGCGTGTTCACCACCAGCGCGGTGAGTTCGGGCGCGGCGCTGCTGCCATCGATATCGCCCACCACGAAATCGGGCCGCGGCTTGCCGGGCGTGCCTGCCGTGTGCAGCGAGCCCACCGCGTTCATCGAATGACAGTTGAGGTGCACGCACAGGTCATAGCGCTGGTGCGTGGCGGTGATGCGCTCGCGCAAGGCACGGTGATACGGCTCGTGGCAGCGAACAATGCGCCCGCGCAGCTCGGCCACACTCAGCTTGCGGTTATAGATTTCGCGGCCATCGTCCAGCGTGCGCCAGGCCAGGGTCTTGCCAATGGCGGCCAGGCCGCTGGGGCGGTACAGGTCGGGCCAGGCGCCGCCTTCGAGCAGCGCCAGGTCGATGTCGCCGGTGTGGCGGTTGGCATCAACATAAGTGCGTGGGAACAGCGCCGCCAGCAGCCACACGCCGTTGGCGGTGGCCGGCGCAAACAGCTCATCGACAAAGCAGTCTTCGCCGCTGCGCAACTCGGCTTCACTGACGCTGGCGCCAAAGTCGGCCGGAAACTGGCAGCCGGAATGCGGCGAGTCCAGTACCACGGGCGAAGCCGGTTGGGCCGGGCCGTGGGTGACGATCCATTGCGTGGCGCTCATGGTGCGGTTAGTTTTTGAAGGTGGCCGGGATTGTCGTGGCGCGCGCAGGCCTTAAGCTTTGCGGCCAGTACAGCACACACCGCCCATGAACCCCGCCATCGAACTCGTCGCCCCTGACATCACCCCCTGGCGCAGCACGACCACCGGGGTGGACTACGTGCACAGTTTCGATTCGGGCCGTCCGGGCCGGCACGTCATGATGCAGGCCTTGACCCATGGCAACGAGCTCTGCGGCGCCATTGCGCTCGATTGGTTGTTGCGCCAGGGTGTGCCTTTGGCACCACCGCGCGGGCGCTTGACACTGGCCTTTGCCAACGTGGCCGCCTTTGAGCGCTTCGACCCGGAAACGCCGCACGCTAGCCGCTGCGTGGATGAAGACCTGAACCGCGTCTGGGCCGACGAAGTGCTGCTGGGCGCGCGCGATTCCAGCGAGCTGCGGCGCGCCCGTGAGCTGCGGCCCTTCGTCGATGCGGCCGACTTTCTGCTCGACATCCATTCCATGAGCGAACCGTGCGCGCCGCTCATGGTGTGCGGCGATGGCGGCCGCGGCGGTGACAAAGCCGCCGCCCTGGCGCGCCAACTGAAGGTGCCCGAGGTGCTGCTGGTCGACACCGGCCACCCGGCGGGCCTGCGCATGATCGACCGTGGCGACTTCGGCAATCCGAAGAACGCGCGCACCGCCGTGCTCATCGAATGCGGCCAGCACTGGGAGGCCAACGCCGCCGCCGTGGCCGCCGACACGATGCTGCGCTTTCTTGAACACACCGGCGTGCTGCCGCAGGTTTACGCCCAGGCTCACATCAAACAACTCGCCGTGCCGCTGCCCAAGATGCAGCGCCTGGTGCGCGTGACCCACGCGGTGGTGGCGCGCACCGCGGCGTTCGCTTTCGTCGTACCCTTCAACGGGCTGGAGCTGATCGCCCGCGCCGGCGAGGTGATCGCCACCGACGGCGACGAAGTCATCCGCACGCCCTACGACAACACCGTGTTGGTGATGCCCAACCGGGTGCATGCCCGGCCCGGCTCGACCATGGTGCGGCTGGGCCGCTACGACGCGCCTTCAGTGCCCGGCTGAAGGCTGCGCCGCGCTGGCTGCAACCGGTGCCAAGAGCCCGTGCCCGAGCGCACCCAGGAAGATGCCCGCCAGCGCCACCAGCAGCGCCCAGTTGCCCGCACCCAGCCCAGCGATGGCCGGGCCTGGGCACACGCCGCACAAGCCCCAGCCGGCGCCGAAAATGGCGGCACCCACCAATGTGTCGCGGTTCAGGCGTGCCGTGTGTTGGTCGAACTGCCAGCCCAGCAGCGGGCGGCGCAGCAGGCGCGGCACGTAGCGGTAAGCGGGCAGCACCACGGCCACTGCGCCGCCCATCACCAGCATCAGGCCGGCGTCGCGCCACTGCAAGAAGCTGAGCACGACCTCGGGCGAGATCATGGTGGAAACGGCCAGGCCAAAGCCGAACAACATGCCGCACACCAGCACTGCCAAAAATTGACGCAGGTTCATCTCACTTCCCCAACCACAAGACCAGGTGCGCCACGGCAAAGGCACTGGCCATGAAGGTCAGCACCGCCGCCAGCGAAGGCAGTTGCAGCGAACCAAGGCCACAGATGCCATGGCCCGAGGTGCAACCACCCGACAAACGTGCGCCGTAGCCCACCGCCAACCCGCCCACGAACAACTGCCACAGTGGCACCGCGGTGGCTTGCGGCTGCGTCGGCCCGAGCAGGGCCCACCACAGCGCGGCGCCCAACACCAGGCCCAGCGCATACACCGCGCGCCAGTTGCGGCTGCTGATGAAACGCGCTTGCTGGAAGTACGGCCGCTGCACCCACCACGACCAGGTGCTGGTGAACAGGCTGCTCATGCCGCCGATGCGGCCGGTGAATAGGAACAGCAGCGCCACACCGGCGCCGATGACCAGGCCGCCGACCAGGAAGTGGCCGGGCCCGGAAGGAAACAGTTGGTCGATCATGTTGCGCTGGCGCCAAGTGGTTTAAGAAGATGAGGCACTTTACGCGCCGCCCATGAAAAACGGCCACGTGCCCAAAGGCAAGTGGCCGTGTCAGCCAGCCAGGCGGCTGGCTTGGGTCTTACAGGGCGCGGATGTTGGCAGCCTGCAGGCCCTTGGGGCCTTGCTTGACTTCAAATTCCACGCGCTGGTTTTCTTGCAGGCTCTTGAAGCCGTCGCCGGTCTTGATTTCGCTGAAGTGAGCGAACAAGTCCTTGCCGCCGGCTTCGGGCGTGATGAAGCCGAAGCCCTTGCCGTCGTCAAACCATTTGACGGTGCCGGTCTGGGTGGTGGTAGCGGTCATAGAAGATTCCTTTCGGTGAATCGTTTAGGCAAAAGAACGCACTCGCCGCAGCGCATGCGCGGACAGATCACACCGAGGGAAGTCTTGAACGAGGGGAGTTCGGACCTGGCACGCAGACGGGGCAAAAGGCCGCATCGGCGCCTGGAACGGGGACCTTGAAAGAACGGTCTCCGGCATGGCTGTTGGCGCATTGTAGGGGGTTTCCCGAGTGGCCTTACAAAACACTTGAGCGGCGCGCAGCCGGGCATGCGCTTTCACCCTGGCTTTCACCCACGTTTGGCCGCCATGCGCAAGCGCGAATGGCGCGCCCGCGACTTCCACAGCGCCAGCCGTTCCTGGCGCTGGCGCAGGCTCAGGGTGTCACGCCCGGCCTCGCGCCGCAGCTTGTGATAGCTGCGCAGCCGCTCGGTGCTCACGCCTTCACGCACCGCGCAGCCCGGCTCGTCGTCATGGCGGCAGTCGCGGTAGCGGCAATGCTGGGCGAGCGCGCCGATGTCATCGAACACCTCGTCCAGCGCGGCTTCATCGGCATCTAACCGCAGGGTGCGCAGGCCTGGCGTGTCGATGATGCAGGCGCCGTGCGGCGTGACGTGCAGCGAACGCGCCGTGGTGGTGTGGCGGCCGCGCCCGTCGCCGCGGCGGGCTTCACCGGTGCGTTGCACGGCTGCACCGAGCAAGGTGTTGGTCAGCGTGCTCTTGCCCGCGCCGCTGGAGCCCAGCAGCACCAGCGTCTGCCCCGCGGCCAACCAGGGCTCGAGCGCCGCGCGCGCGCTGTCATGCAGTGCATTCACGGCCACGCAAGGCACGCCGGCGGGCAAGGTGGCGGCCAGTTCACGCTGGCGTGCCGGCAGGTCGGCGCACAGGTCGGCCTTGGTCAGCACCACCACAGGTGCCACGCCACTGATGTGCGCCAGCGCCAGGTAGCGCTGCAAGCGGCGCGGGTTGAAGTCGAGATCGGCGCCCATGGTGAGCAGGGCCGTGTCAACGTTGTTGACGATGGCCACGCGCGTGACCTTCTCGCGCCCGTCGTGCAGCCGGCGCGCCAGTTGCGTGAGCGGCGGCAAGCGCTCGTGCACCCAAGTTTCACCCAGCGTGTTGCGCCAGGCCAGCACCCAGTCGCCCACGGCCAGGCTGTCGCCTTGATCCAGCAACTGGGTCAGCAAGGCGGGCAAGGCTCGGGCGGGGAATTCCGCGTGGCCGTCGTGCACGGCAAGCTGGTCGCGTTCAACGCGGGAGATTCGAACAAGCTGCTCGGCGCCATCAAAGCGCGTGGCGAGCAGGGCGGCATGGATCAGTGAAGGCTTCAGGCCGATGCGTTGCAGCACGTCGAAGCAGGTGGAATCGATCATGTGATGTGGGCGATGTTGAAGCGCCACTGCATGAACGCAGTAGCCAAAGCCAGGCATGCCGATGCCAGGCAACAGAGTTCAACAGGCCGGGAGGGCGGCGCCAGTGGGCGCCAGGGGCGGCTTGCGCCGCCCGCGGGTTCAGTGCGGCAGGCGCGCGCAACCCGACCGTGGGTGAAGGGCGACTTGATGCATGGCAGCCTCCTGGTCGAGTGATTGAAGGGATGCCCGATTGGGCAAGGCGCGCAATGTCGGCGCTTTGGGCCTCGCCGTCAAGCACAGCCGACCCCTGGTTGCGGCCCTGGCAAGCTCCCATTGCCAGGCTGGGCTGGCACCCCTATAACCGCGGCCTACTGGCCTACTGGCCCATTGGCCTGCAGCCGCACAGAACCACCAACCCGCCCATGCCCACATGACCGCCCCCACCACGGCCTTGCTCAGCGTGCAAGGTGTGACCGTTCGCTTTGGCGGCATCGTGGCGCTCGACAGCGTGAGCTTCGACGTGGCGCGCGGCCAAATCTGCGGCCTGATCGGCCCCAACGGCGCCGGCAAGACCACGCTGTTCAATTGCATGAGCCGCCTGTACCAGTACCAGGCCGGCGACATCCACTTCGAAGGCCGTTCCATCACCGCCACGCCCACACACAAGATTGCCGGGCTGGGCATGGGCCGCACCTTCCAGAACCTGGCCATGTTTCGCAGCATGCCGGTGGCCGACAACGTGATGGTCGGCGCACATTGCCGCTCCAGCGCCGGCTTTGCGGCCAGCGCCCTGCGCCTGCCCAGCGTGCGCGCCGAAGAGCAGCGGCTGCGCGAAGGCGCCGAGAAAATCATGGACTACCTGGGCCTCACGCCGCACCGCCACCGCCCGGTGGGCGACCTGCCTTTCGGCACGCAAAAGCGCGTGGAATTTGCGCGCGCCCTGGCCGCCGAACCGAAGCTGCTGATGCTCGATGAGCCCGCTGCCGGCCTGAACCATGAAGAGCTGGGCGAGTTGAGCAAGCTGATCCGCGATGTGCGCGACCGCATGAACATCACCGTGCTGCTGGTCGAGCACCACATGAGCTTGGTGATGGGCGTGTCAGACCACATCGTGGCCTTGAACTTCGGGCGCAAGATTGCCGAAGGCACGCCGGCGCACATTCAAAACCACCCCGATGTGATTGCCGCCTACCTGGGGGCGCCTGCCAATGTCTGAAATGCTGAAGGTCAGCAAGCTGTGCGCCTTCTACGGTGCCACGCAGGTCTTGTTCGACGTTGATTTCGCGCTGCAAGCCGGGCAGATCACCACCATCCTGGGCGCCAACGGTGCGGGCAAGACCACCACCTTGCGCGCGCTGTGCCAGGTGGTGCGCACCAGCGGCAGCATCCTGCTGGAAGGCAAGCCCATCAACGGCCTGGCCACCGAAAGCGTGGTGCGTCTGGGCGTGGCCCAGGTGCCCGACGGCCGCGGCACTTTCACAGCCCTCAGCGTCGAAGAAAACCTGCGTCTGGGCGCGTACACGCGGCGCAACAAGGCCGAGGCGGCGCAGGACATGGACAAGGCCTTTGCGCGCTTTCCCATCCTGGGCCAGCGCCGCCACCAGCAGGCCGGCACGCTGTCGGGTGGCGAGCAGCAGATGCTGGCCATCAGCCGCGCGCTGATGCTGCGGCCCAAGCTGCTGCTGCTCGATGAACCGTCTTTCGGCCTGGCGCCACTGATCGTGGCCGAGATCTTCCAGATCATGCGCAAGATCAACGCCGAAGACGGCGTGACCATGCTGCTCGTCGAGCAAAACGCCAACCTGGCGCTCGACCTGGCCCACCACGCCTACTTGCTGGAAACCGGCCGCGTCGCGCTGCACGGGCCGGCAGATGTGATCAAGCGCGACGAGTCGGTGCGCCGCACTTACCTCGGCTACTGAGAGCCTGCCAAGTCATGGAAGCCTTCCTGCACCAACTCTTCTCCGGCCTGGCCAACGGCTGCATCTATGGTTCGGTGGCCCTGGCACTGGTGATGATCTACCAGGCCACGCACCACATCAATTTCGCCCAGGGCGAAATGGCCACCTTCTCCACCTTCGTGGCCTGGGCGCTGATGCAGGCCGGCTGGCCTTATTGGGGCGCATTTTTTTTCACCGTGGCGCTGTCGTTTGCCGGCGGCTTGTTGATCCAGCGCGTGGTGTTGCGGCCAATCGAAAAAGCGCCGGTGCTCACAAACGTCATCGTCTTCATCGGCCTGCTGCTGATCTTCAATGCCTTGTCGGGCTGGCTGTTCGACCACACCGTCAAGGCCTTTGCCAGCCCCTTCCCCAAAGACGCGGCCTACGCTGGCAAATACTTTTCGGCGCACCAGGTCGGCTCGGCGGGCGTGCTGCTGGTGGTGTTGGCGGCCTTGTTCAGCTTCTTCCGCTACACCTCGGTGGGCCTGGCCATGCGCGCGGCGGCGCAGAACCCCGAGTCGGCACGCCTGGTGGGCATACGGGTGAGCTGGATGCTGGGCCTGGGCTGGGGCCTGGCCGCGGCCATCGGCGCGGTGGCCGGCATGATGGTGGCACCCATCGTCTTCCTCGACCCCAACCTCATGCTTGGCATCTTGCTCTACGGTTTTGCCGGCGCGCTGCTCGGCGGCATCGACAACCCCTGGGGCGCGGTGATCGGCGGCCTGGTGGTGGGCGTGCTCGAAAACGTGCTCGGCGCTTACGTGATCGGTACCGAACTCAAGCTCACCGTGGCCCTGGTGCTGATCGTGGGCACGCTCACGCTGTGGCCTGATGGGCTGTTCGGCAAGAAAGTGGTGACAAGGGTATGAAAACGCTTGACCGCCGCTGGCTGTGGTTTTGGAGCGTGGTGCTCGCCGTTGTCGTGCTGTTGCTGCCGTTCTTCTTCAAGAACTACCGGGTGTTTCAGTTCAACCTGGTGTTGGTGTATGCGGTGGCCATCCTGGGCTTGAACATCCTCACCGGGTTCAATGGCCAGATATCACTCGGCCATGGTGCCTTTTATGCCTTTGGCGCCTACACCGCCGCGGTGTTGATGGACAAGCTCGGCGTGCCCTATTGGGCCACGCCGCCAGTGGCCTTTGTGGTGTGCTTCGCCTTCGGCTTTTTGGTGGGCTTTCCGGCGCTGCGGCTGGCCGGCCACTACCTGGCGCTGGCCACCTTTGCGCTGGCCGTGGCCGTGCCGCAGTTGCTGAAGTACAAGCAGATTGAAGGGCTCACCGGCGGCGTGCAAGGCCTGGTGTTGAGCAAACCCGAGCCGCCGTTTGCCTTCAGCCTGTTTGGCCAACCGCTGAGTGCGGATCGCTGGCTGTACTACTTCACCCTCGCCATGGCGGCGCTGATGTTCCTGCTGGCCTGGAACCTGCTGCGCGGCCGCGTGGGCCGGGCCTTGATTGCCGTGCGCGACCACCCCATCGCGGCCACCGCCATGGGCATCAACCTGGCCATGTTCAAGTCGCTCACCTTTGGTGTTTCTGCCGGTTGCACCGGGCTGGCGGGGGCGCTGGGCGCCATCGTGGTGGCCTTTGTGTCGCCCGACAGCTTCACCGTGCAGTTGTCGATCTTTCTGCTGGTGGGCCTGGTCGTGGGCGGCCTGGCGTCGATACCGGGCGCCATCTTCGGCGGCATATTCATCCAGTACGTGCCCAACATTGCCGACGAGATCTCAAAGTCGGCGCCGGCGGCCATTTACGGCGTGCTGTTGATCGGCTTGATGTACCTCATGCCCACCGGCGTGATGGGCGGCCTGCAAAGCCTCTGGTTGCGATTGCGTGCCAGGACAAAGGGTTGACCCGGATGCCCGCTGCGGCGGGTGTAGCGTTTGATGTGCACCTTTCCCCAAGGAGTCCTTGAATCATGAACCTGAAAACCCTCGCGCTCACCGCCGCCAGCCTGGCAGCGCTGACCCTGACCGGCACCGCGCTGGCACAAAAGAAGTACGACGTCGGCGCCACCGACAAAGAAATCAAACTCGGCCACATCAACCCGTATTCGGGCCCGGCGTCTTCGTACGGCGCCATCGGCAAGTCGATCGGTGCCTACTTCGACAAGATCAACGCCGAAGGTGGCGTCAACGGCCGCAAGATCAACTTCATCACGCTCGACGACGGCTACAACCCGGCCAAGACGGTGGAGCAAACGCGCAAGCTGGTGGAACAAGAAGAAGTGCTGCTACTGTTCCAAACGCTGGGCACACCGCCCAACAGCGCCATCCACAAGTACATGAACGACAAGAAGGTGCCCATGCTGTTTGTGGCCACCGGCGCCACCAAGTGGGGCGACCCGAAAAACTTCCCCTGGACCATGGGCTACCAGCCCAACTATCAGAGCGAATCGAAGGTCTTCGCAGCGCACATTCTGGAGACCAAGCCGAACGCCAAGATCGCCATCTTGATGCAGAACGACGACTACGGCAAAGACTACCTGAAGGGCTTTGAAGATGGCCTGGGCGACAAAGCCAAGACCATGATCGTCTCCAAGCTAACGTATGAAGTCACCGACCCCACGGTCGACAGCCAAATGGTCTCGCTCAAGGCCTCTGGCGCCGACACCTTCTTCAACATCACCACACCGAAGTTTGCCGCGCAAGCCATCAAGAAGGCGGCCGAGCTGGGTTGGAAGCCGGCGCATTACCTGAACAGCGTTTCAAGCTCGGTGGCTTCGGTGCTGGTGCCGGCCGGCGTTGATGCCTCCATCGGCATCGTCACCGCGGGCTACATCAAAGACCCCACCGACCCGCAATTCCAAAAAGGCAAGGAGTGGGACGACTGGGTGGCCTACATGAAGAAGTACCACCCCACCGGCTCGATGAGCGACAACTTCAACGTCTACGGCTACACCGTGGCGCAGTTGATGGTGCAGGTGCTCAAGCAGGCCGGCGACGACCTGACGCGCGCCAACATCATGAAGCAGGCCGCCAACCTCGACCTCACGCTGCCCATGCTGCTGCCCGGCGTGAACGTGAAGACCGGGCCGGATGACTTCTATCCCATCGAGCGCGAGCAGATGATGCGCTTCGACGGCACGACCTGGCAGCTCTTCGGCAAGGTCTACGGTCGATAATCGCTAACGCTTCAATTGACTAGCTCCTTGCAGGGCGTCGTCTTCGCAGACGACGCCCTGATCATTTTTGACAAGCCCGCCGGCCTGCCATCCGTTCCCGGCAAGCCGCTTGCATTGCACGATTGCGCCGCCTCGCGCATCCAGGCCATCTGGCCCGACGCCTTGGTGGTGCACCGGCTGGACATGGCCACCTCGGGCCTGCTGCTCTTTGCCCGCGGGCTGGCCGTGCAGCGCGCATTGAGCCGCGCCTTCGAGCGCCGCGAGGTGGGCAAGAGCTACGTCGCCGTGGTGCACGGCCTGGTGGCGCCTACCTTGACCGAGATCAACCTGCCCTTGGCCGCAGACTGGCCCAACCGGCCGCGCCAGCGTGTCGATACGCAGTTTGGAAAGCAGGCGCTGACCCATGTGAGCATCGTTGCGCATGATCATGCCGCGGCGCAGACCCGGGTGCTGCTACGGCCCACCACCGGCCGCAGCCATCAGTTGCGCGTACACCTGGCGGCGCTGGGCCACCCGATCGTGGGCGACACCTTGTACGGCGCGCCTGACCTGGCTGCTGGGCGGCTGCTGCTGCACGCCACCGTGCTGGAATTGAACCATCCGCAAAGTGGCGAACGCGTGTTGTTCAGCAGCGAGCCGCCGTTTTAAACCGGGCGAAAAATTCTTTTCTGCCAAAGTGTCGAAAGCAGCCGCGCGCTGCGTCATCGCCATGCCACCGGACGTCGGGGCACCACACTGAAGGAAGCACCGTGCAATACATGATCTTGATCTATGGCGACGAAAAGAACTTCGCGCTGATGGCCAACGACCCCGAAGCGCAAAAGCAGATGTACGCCGCCTACACCCAGTTCAACGGCGACTTGCGCGCTGCCGGCATCTTGCGCGCGGGCGCCGAGCTCAAACCCACGCACAGCGCCACCACGGTGCGCGTGCGCCAGGGCAAGACGCTCAGCACCGATGGGCCCTTTGCTGAAACCAAAGAGCAGCTCGGCGGCTACTACATCGTCGACGTGCCCAACCTCGATGAAGCGGTGAAATGGGCCGCGCGCTGCCCCGCCGCGCAGGGTGGCTCCATCGAGGTGCGCCCGCTCGGCCACACACCCGATACGCTGTGAGCAAGGTCGCAGGCAGCCTTGGGCGTGAGCACCACTAACCCATGCTCACGCCCATCATCGACAGCATTTGCCGCGAGCACGGCGGGCGTGTGCTGGCCGGCCTGATCCGCCGCTTTGGCGACTTCGAATTGGCCGAAGATGCCTTGCAAGAGGCCTTCACCAGCGCGCTTGAACATTGGCCGACCCAGGGCCTGCCCGCCACGCCGGCGGCCTGGCTCACCACCGTGGCGCAGCGGCGCGCGCTGGACATGCTGCGCCGGCGCGCGAGCGGCCCGCTGTACAGCAGCGAGCCGCCCGACATGGCCGCACCTGAAGCCCAAGAAGCGCCGCTGCACCCGGCCGATGTCTCGGGTGTGGAGGACGACCGTTTGCGCCTGGTGTTCACCTGTTGCCACCCCGCACTGGCGTGCCCGGCGCAAGTGGCACTGGCGCTGCGCAGCTTGTGCGGCCTGAGCACGCGCGAGATCGCCCGCGCCTTTCTCGAAGCCGAGAGCGCCACGGCGCAGCGCCTGGTGCGCGCAAAGAAAAAGATCTTGGATGCCGGCATCCCTTACGAAGTGCCCGCGCGCGAGCAGTTGGCGCAGCGCCTGGAAGCGGTGCTGGGCGTGGTCTACCTGGTCTTCAATGAAGGCTATGCCGCCACCGACACACCGGGCCTGACCCGGCCTGACCTGTGCCGTGAGGCGATTCGCTTGGGGCGCATGTTGGCTGAAGTGATGCCGCAAGAAGCCGAGGTGCTGGGCCTGTTGGCCTTGATGCGGCTGCACGACGCGCGGCGCGCCGCGCGGCTGTGCGCCAGCGGCATGCTGGTGCCGCTGGAGGAGCAAGACCGAGCGCTGTGGAATCGCTCGGCCATTGATGAGGGCCTAGAGTTGCTCGACACCGCCCTGGCAATGCGCCAACGTGGGCCCTATCAATTGCAAGCCGCCATCGCCGCCTTGCACGCCCGTGCCAGCCGCGCTGAAGACACAGACTGGAAGCAAATCGCCGCCCTCTACGGTGGGCTCAGGTTGGAGCAACCGGGCGCGGTGGTCGAACTCAATGCCGCGGTGGCCCTGGCCATGGCCGAAGGCGCTGACAAGGGCTTGGCCTGGCTGGAGAACCTGCAAGCACACGCCGAACTCAACGGCTACCACCTCTTTCATGCCGCTCGCGCCGACCTGCTGCGCCGCCTGGCGCGCCTGCCCGAAGCCTGCGAGGCCTACCGCCGCGCGCTGGGCCTGGTGCGCAATGCGGCCGAACGGCAGTACCTCGAAGCACGACTTGCCCAATGCACCGGCAGCGACCCCTCAGCTTGCCGTTTGTAGCGTCACTGGCCGCGCTTCCCGAATCGGCAAGTGCACCAGCGCCGCGCCGAAGGCGAGCAGGATGTCGATGATCCACATCCAGTCATATGAAGCGTTAGCCTCGAAGACCTTGCCGCCCAGCCAGGCACCGAGAAAACCGCCCACCTGGTGCGACACCATCACCATGCCGAACAAGGTGCCCATGTGCGCCGGTCCGAAGAACTTGGCCACCAGCGCGGCGGTGGGCGGCACGGTGGAAAGATAAGTCAGGCCCATCACCGCGGCAAAGGCCAGCATCACCGTGGCCGTCTTGGGCGCGAGCATGAAGGCCAGCACGGCCAGGCCGCGCACCAGGTAGATCAGCGACAGCAATTTCTTCAGCGGCCAGCGCCCGCCCTGAAAACCCATGGCCCAGCCGATGCCCAGGCTGCCGGCGATGTTGAACAGGCCCAGCACACCCAGTGCCCAGGCACCGACCTCGGGCGACAGGCCGCACGAGGCCACCACGCCGGGCAGGTGCACCGCCAGGAAAGCGACGTGGAAGCCGCAGACGAAGAAGCCCGTGGCCAGCAGACGGAAGCTCGGGTCCACCCAGGCGCGGTGCAGCGCTTCGCGCGTGGTTTCGGGCTTCACGCCGGGTGTGGCGCTCACTGCGCCGCCACGGCCGCGCAGCAGGTAGGCAGCCGGCAGCGCCAACAGCGTGATGACAGCCAGGCTCTGCACCGCGGCCACCCAACCCGCTGCGCTGCTGATGGCCTGCGCCATGGGCGCGAAGATGAACTGGCCGAACGAGCCGCCGGCGTTGACGATGCCTGTGGCCAGGCCGCGTTTGGCCGGCGCCACCAGGCGCGTGGTGGCCGCCATCAACACCGCCGGGCCGGCCATGCCCGCGCCGCCGGCGGCGAGCACGCCGATGGCGAAGATCAACCCCGCCGTGCTGCTCATGAACGGGATCAAGGCCGTGCCCGCAGCCACCAGCACAGCGCCCAGCGCCAGCACGCGGCCCGGGCCGATGCGGTCGGCCACCATGCCGGCAAACGGCTGCGTCAGGCCCCACCAAAGCTGGCCGAAGGCGAAGGCCAGGCTGACGCTGGCCAGCCCCAGGCCGGTGCTGGAATTGATCGACCCAAGGAACAGGCCCATCGATGTGCGGGCACCCACGGTCAAGGCAAAAATACCGCCCGCGCACAGCAACACCAACCAAAAGGCAGGCAGGGTGCGGGCACGGCCGGGGGCGAGTTGGGTTTCAGACATCATCTTCTCCGGCGGTGCGTTCTTCAGGTGCAAGCGGCACCAGGCCATCGGTGCCCAATGCCTACCCCTGAATTTAACCCTCCACTCCGAACTGTTGGCGATGATGCACACCACACCCCAAGCCGCCCCGCGCCCCGAAGACGCCACCGCCACCCTGGCACGCTGGCGCGCAGAAGAGGCGCATGTTCGCGCCCGCCTGCAAGGCCCGGGCATTGCGCGGCCGGAACAGATCGCCGGCCTGACCGGGCTCGAATGGTTTGCCGCCGTTAACGCTGGGCAGTTGCCGGCGGTGCCCATTTGCGTCTCGCTCGGCTTTTGGCCCATCGAGTTCGAGCAAGGTCGCTTTGTCTTTCAGGGCCACACCGACGCCGCGTTCCTGAACCCGCTGGGCAGCATGCATGGCGGCTGGATCGCCACCTTGCTCGATTCCGCCGTGGCCTGCGCCGTGCAAACCACCATGCCCGCGGGCAGCGGCCAAACCACGCTGGAGCTGAAGGTGAGCTTCGTGCGCGCTTTGACGCTGCAAGTGCCCCTGGTGCGCGCTGAAGGTCGGGTCATCAACTCCGGGCGGCAGATCGGTTTTGCCGAGGGGCGACTGGTCGGGCCAGACGGCAAGCTCTATGCGCATGCCACCACGACCTGCATCGTGCTCAAGCGCGGCTGAGCTGTACCCGCTGCTTACACTGCGACGCCACCACTCACACCTGCCCATGCCGCATCTCACCATCCTCACCGGCGCCTCGCGCGGCCTGGGCCATGCCATGGCCGCGCAACTGCTCGAAAGCGGCCACCGGCTGTTGACCTTGCAGCGCCAGCCC
>JANOXU010000181.1:0-6717 GCA_031418595.1 Burkholderiales bacterium | reverse complement strand
CCGCGGCCACCGTGCTGCGCAGCGTGGGCCAGGGCGAGGTTGCGCTGGGGCTAACGTTTGAGTCGAACGCCTACGCCTACGTGGCCGGCGGGCAGAAGGAAATCGCACTCGTCTACCCGGCTGACGGCACCTTCACCACGGCTGAATACCTGGCGCTCATCAAGGGTGCACCCGCGGGCGATTTGGCGCGCCGCACTTGCGACCATTTGCTGAGCAAGGAAGTGCAAACCGAGCTGCTGCTCACCGCCTTCCGCCGCCCCGCGCGCAGCGACATCGACGTGGCGCAGCATGTGCAACTGCCGGCGCTTTCTAGCATCAAGGTTTTTGCCATTGATGAAGATGAAGCGGCGGCAAAGCGGGCGGAGTTCATCAAGCGCTGGCAGGGGTTGGTGGCAGCCGCTGGCAATTGATGTGCAATGGCGTTCGGTGGCCGCACAACAGGTTGCGGCGCAGCCCCAGTCCTCCAACCCATAGGTTTCGGAACACGATGAAAACGATGGCTTGGTTTGCCAGGCTAGTGTTGCGGTGCAGAGGTTTCGGTACAAATGAGAGCGATGGATTCGTTCGTCAGGCTAGGCGCAAACCACAGCCATAGCCTTTGCTATGGCGCGGATTTGCAACGACGCATGGCGGACGAAGACGCGGTTTCATGTTTCGAAATTTGTGGGTTGGAGTACTAGACTGCCGTTGCATGGCGCGCGGGCCTGCGCCCCTGTGGAGTCTTCGTGATGGAACCCCCCGGCCCTAAGCCCCCAACGCAGCAGTCTGGCGCGGCCAGCGCGCCGCCAGGCAATGAAGTCGCGGCGGGGGAGGTCTTGTCCGGCGTGGGCCAGATTCCTTTCTGGCGGCGCTTTCACGTGCGCATGTCGGGGCTGTTCGGTGGCGTCGTGTTTTTGGTGCTGACGCTGATGGCCGTGTCGTTCTACCTTCTGGAAGTGCAGTACCAGATCCGGGCTTTGCAAGCCCAACTGCTCACCGAAGTACGGGCCTTGTCGCATCGCATTCGTCCGCAAGCCGTGTTGGCGCTCAACGCGGCGCCAGACCGGGCGAAACCAGAATATGCCGAGCTTGTGGCCTTGTTCGGCTCCATTGCCGCCGACCAAAAGCAGATCGTCAGCATCTACATCTTTCGACCCACCAGTCGCCCCAACACCCTTGCCTTTGTCGCCGACTACGTGGCACCGGGGCGTGAGGCGCCGGCCGAGGTGGGCGACGACTACGATGCCCGCCAGACGCCTTCGATCATGACCGGCTTCACGGCGCCGCATGTCGAAGACAAGTACACGACTGACAAATGGGGCACGGTGCTTTCCGGCTACGCCCCGATACGCGACAAGGACGGCACGGCCATCGCCATCGTGGGCATTGATGTGGACGAAGGCGACGTCGCGAGCCTGAAGATCAACGTGTTGAAACTGACGCTTGTCTTCTTCGGCATTGCCGCGCTGTGCATCGGTGCCACCGCACTGGTGGTCGGGCGCAGTGTGCGCGACCCGCTGGGGCTGATTGCCCGGGCAACGACCGAGATCGCGTCCGGTCAGTTGGGCACGCGCGTCGCCTTCGCTCGCAGCGATGAATTTGGCGTCGTGGGCCGGCATCTCGACAAGATGGCGGCCGGCTTGGGTGAGCGGGAATTCATCCGCGCCACCTTCGGGCGTTTCGTGTCTGAAGACGTGGCGCGCCAGGTTTTGTCGTCGCGCGAAGGCGGGCGTCTCGGTGGCGAGGAGCGCATCGTGACCGTCATGTTCACGGACCTTGCCGGGTACTCCAACTTGAGCGAAAAGATGGCGCCCGGTGAGGTTGTGCAGATGCTCAACACCTACTTCGGCCTGATGGGCGAGATCATCGAACAGCACCATGGCTGCGTCATCGAATTCGTGGGCGACGGCATGTTCTGTGTCTTCGGCGCCCCCAACGCTTTGCCGAATCACGCCGAACAGGGGCTGCAGTGCGCCATCGCGATGCAGGCAAAGCTGGCGTCGGCCCATGCCGAGTGGGAGCACACCGAACCCAAGCTGTGGCACGGGCAGGGCGTGGCACGCCTGCGCATGCGCATCGGCCTGCACTCGGGGGTGGTGATCGCGGGCAATGTGGGCACCGCAAGTCGAACCAAGTATTCGGTGATCGGCGCAGCGGTCAACCTCGCCGCGCGTGTGGAACAGCTCAACAAGGAGCTTGGAACTGAAACCCTTCTCACTGAAGACACCTTGTTCCGGCTGCCACAGGCGCAACGACGCGGCGCGGTGCCCCGTGGCGAGCACAAGGTCAAGGGCAGGGAGCATGCGGTGGTGGTGTACTCCGTTTAGGGCGGCCCTGATCCCTGATCAAGCCCGCCGGGCAACGCCAACTCCACTGCACTGGTCAGGTAGAACTTGTCCGTAAATAGGAGGGCCCTGTGCCTGTGCCCAATGGGGCCCCGGCCCTTCGGGTTGAGGCCAAAGGGCGCGTCTGCGTCATCCATCCCGCAGGCCGCTGCCGAGTGGCTGGCGCCAAGCGCCGCCACGGCTTTGGAAAAGCACCTGTGCCTGGCGCGCACACGCGGGCAAACCCGGCCTGGCGGGGCTGCGCATTGGCTGACACTGCATGAAGCTCAGACCGCAGGCTGGGTCTTAACCGACAACATCAGAGGACAACCCATGACGACTTCGATACCCTTTTCTCGGCTCGTGCCGCGCGGCGTCGCGGCCGTGCTTCAAGTGGCCTGGCCATTGGGCCTGGCGGCCTTGGCCGGCACGGCGCAGGCTGCTGGGTCCTGCGCCGCGCTGGCCGGCGTCACCACCGCAGACGCCACCATCACCGCGGCCGTGGCCGTGACGCCGCCGGCCACCATCAGCGGCGTGGCCGTCACGGTGCCGTTTTGCCGCGTGCAAGGCACGGCCCGGCCATCGTTTGATTCAGAGATCAAGTTCGAGGTCTGGTTGCCGCCCACCGTGGCCGATTGGTCGACGCGCATGAAGGTGAACGGCACGGGCGGCTATGCCGGTGCCACGCCCTATGCGCGCCTGGCGCAAGACGTGGGCGATGGCTTTGTGAGCGCGGGCAGCAACATGGGCCACGACGGCGGCCAAGCGGCCTCTTGGACGCTCAACCGCCCCGAGAAGGTGAAAGACTGGGGCCTGCGTGCGCACTACTCGGTGGCCACGGCGGCCAAGGCGCTGAGCCAGGCGTTCTACGACAAGCCGGTGGCCTATTCGTACTTTGAAGGCTGCTCCAACGGTGGGCGCCAGGCGCTGATGATGGCGCAGAACTACCCGCAGCTTTTTGACGGCATCGTGGCCGGCGCGCCTTCAAACTTCTACCCCGATTTGCTGATGTGGCTGCTGTGGACGGGCAAGCACCTCACCCCCACAGCCGCCTTTGGCCCACCTTCGGTGAGCGTGGCCAAGCGTCAGGCGGTGACGCAGCGCGTGGTGCAAGCCTGTGACGCGGCCGATGGTTTGGTGGATGGCCAGATCACCAACCCGCGCGCCTGCCACTTCGACATTGAAACCGTGGGCCCGGCCGGTGACGGCACGCTCAACGCCGCCGAACTGGCGGTCTTCAAGGCCATGTATGCCGGCACCACCAGCGAGGCCGGCGTGCAGCGCTACACCGGCGCGCGGCTGGGTTCAGAGGCCGACTGGAGCCCGCTGTTCGCCGACAACGGCGCCTACGGCCCCTTCATTGGCCACTACGTTTATTCGGTGCTGAGCCCACCGTTCAACTGGCGCGCAGACCTGAACTTTTCAGACCATTACGACACGGTGAAACAGGCCTTGACGCCGATCACCGCCGCGCCCAGCCCCGACCTCACGGCCTTCCGCAGCCGCGGCGGCAAGATCATCCAGTACCACGGCTGGAACGATTCGGTGGTGCCGCCTGATGGCTCCATCGGTTACTTCCATGCACTCACGCAGTTCGAGAAACTGAAGTCCTTGAAGGATCACGCCTTCAATGTGCACATTGAAAATCTCAAACCGCAGGTGGTGGCCGCCACCTCGCAAGCGTTCGGCGACCGGGTGCGCGAATTCCACCGCCTGTTCATGCTGCCCGCGGTGGGCCACTGCGGCGGCAGCACCGGGCCCAGCGCCATTGGTGGCGGCGCGCCGGAGCCAGCCAAGGCCTATCGCAACGCCGACACGCACGCGGTGAGCGCGATGATGAAGTGGGTGGAGCAAGGCGTGGCGCCAGAGAAGATCGTGGCGTCGAGCTTCAACGCGGCCGGCGCGCTGGTGCGCCAGCGCCCGGTGTGCCCGTACCCGGCGCAAGCGGTGTACGGCGGCAGTGGCGATGTCAACAGCGCGGCGAACTTCTCTTGCGTCACGCCCAAGCTGAGCGAGCGCATCGTTGAAGCGGGCGATTTGCTGCACATCCGCAATGCGTTGACGCAGCGTACTTTGCTGTTGCCCAACCGGTAACGGCTCGGCGCCCAGGCAGGTCGATGGGCTTGGGGGCCTGGCCGCAGTGCTTGCGGCCAGGCCCCGTTTCATTGCGCGGCCGCCGCGCTGCGCGCCAAGGCCCATTCACCGATACGCTGGCCCAGCGCCAGGCCCACTTCGGTGGAATGGTGGTAGTGCACGCCGCCGTAAATGCGCGCCAGCGCCACTTCATGCATGAAGGCGTCTGGGCTGCTCCACTGGCGCACCGCGCCTTGCGCCGTAAGGCTGGCCGTGCTCAGCACGGGCAGGCCTCGCGCGCTGGCCTCGGCCTTGATCACGCTGGCCACGGTGGCCGCCACGGCGCAGTGGGCGCAGGGGTACTCGGGGTGCAGCGGCGTGTCGATCAGCGGCGCCCAGGCGGCGTCACGCTCGGTGCCATCGTGGCCGTCGATGTCGGCATTGCGAATCGCCGTGACTGGCCGCCACAGGTTGTAGGTGTACTTGGCATCGAACACCGCCACCAGAGCGTCGTCCATGGCCTGCGCCACGGTGGCGAACAAGCGCGCATTGGCCAGCATGTCGCGCCCGGGCTGCAACGCCACGCTGCGCACCACGCCGTGGTAGATGGCCGGCAGTGAGTAATCCCAGAAGCGGCCGATGGCGGTTTGTTATGCGCTGCGCTGTGCGCTGTCGCGTGCACCCAGGCGTTTGATCTCGTTCACGTCTTGCGCCCAGCGTTCGCTGGTCAGCGCCGGCGGCGGGCCGGGGCGGAACTGGTCGGCCCGTTCCAGCAGCCAGGGCTTGCGCTGTGGCCACTGCGGCGCGGCCGGGGTCACGGTGGGCACGTAGACGCCGGGTGCGGCATGCGGGCGATAGGTGTCGGCCGCCGTGGGCAGGTCGCCGGCGCGTTCGGCCAGGACGCGCTGCGCGGCGCGTTCGCCAACGGCCAGGTGTTGCGCGCGCAGGGCGTCATCTGCCAGCGTGGCCAGGGCGGCCTGGAAGGCAGCGTCGATGGCCGTGCGGTGCGCCGGCATCAGGTGCTGCAACGCCGCCCGATGCGCGCCCGCCACGGCGGCCTCCACCGCCCGGGGCGGCGCCGGTGGCACCCGGGAGGCTTCGCGCGCCGCCTCATAAGCGGCGGTTTGAACGAGTGCCATCACCCGCACGGCCGGCGGCGTGCCCAGGCGCGCTTCGGTGACGATCTGCGCCGAACGCTGGTTCCAGTCGGTGATGACATCGGCCTGCACCGGAATGGCCAGCGCGCCGAGCAAGACCGCTGTCAGCGGCGCCAAGGTCAACCAATTTAGGTTCAGGTTTTTCATGAAAGGCTCCGGTTGGAAACGGTGGATCGGGTGGCTGCGGGGTTCAGTGTTTGGTGATCACGACTTCGAGGTATTCGCTGGGCACCACCAGCGAACCCGGTCCCGCCACGTTGGCCTGGTCAAGCAAGCGGGTGATGTCTAGCGTTAACGCCTGCGCGGCGCTGGCGTCGAGCGCGGCGAAGGCTTTGTGCGTGGGGCCATACAGGTCACGAAAAACCTGCAGCCAATGTGCGGCAGAGCGGTAGCGGAAGTTGAACAAGCGGCGCTCGCAGCGGATCTGCGTGGCCTGGCTGCCGAACAGCTCGACGATGTGCGGCTCGGTGCCCCACAGTGAGGCCTGCCGCACA
The DNA here is from genome assembly GCA_031418595.1 of Burkholderiales bacterium. Taxonomy (GTDB): domain Bacteria; phylum Pseudomonadota; class Gammaproteobacteria; order Burkholderiales; family Burkholderiaceae_C; genus Rubrivivax. The sequence continues at coordinate 690 of JANOXU010000181.1, read as the reverse complement.
CCGGCCGGTGGCGGCACGTGGGCGGCGATGACCTTGAACAGCCGGCCGATGAAGCCGCCGGGCGTCCAGTTCGCCAGCGCGATGCGGCCGCCCGCACGCACAACGCGCAGCATCTCGCCGGCGGCGCGGCGGTGGTCGGGCGTGAACATGACGCCGAATGTGGACAACACGATGTCGAAGCTGGCGCTGTCGAAGGGCAGCGCCTCAGCATCGGCGAGCCGAAACTGCATGGGCAGGTCTTCGGCCCGCGCGCGCGCGCGGCCCTTGTCGAGCAGGTCCTGCACATAGTCGGTGGACGTCACCAACGCATGGCGGCGCGCGGCGGCGAGCGAGGCGTTGCCGTTGCCAGCGGCCACGTCGAGTACGGCCTGGCCGGCGCGCACGTCGGCAGCTTCGGCGAGCGTTTCACCGACGATCTGCAAGGTCGTCCCGATGGCGGCATAGTCGCCACAGGCCCAGGTGGCCTGCTGGCGCTGCTTGATGGCGGTGAAGTCGGGAGCGGGTTTGTCGATGACGTTATTGATGACGGCGTTCATGGGGCGTGCCTTTGCGTGAGGTTGAGGACCGGGCATCTGCGCGCGATGGCGCTGACAGGGTCATTCTCAATACCCGCGGCGATTGACGCTTGACCCTCCGTCGGGCAAATTTGCTCAGGTGTCCGCCATTGGTGCGACCTGCGCGCGGGCCGTC
>JANOXU010000180.1:0-49416 GCA_031418595.1 Burkholderiales bacterium | reverse complement strand
CGTGAGCTGCGACGACGCCTTCATCGACGTGCGTCTACCCGGGTCGAACCCGAAGGAAAACTACTCGATCATCGGCCCGGGCGTGACGCAGAACGCGTCGCAGGTCATCAACCTGCGCGAGCCGCACGGCTTCAACATCGGCGCAGCCGGCATGGCGCCGGGCATCACCAACAACCTGCACCTGCACTTCACGGCCGAGGTCTTCATCGTCTGCGAAGGCAGCTTCACGCTGCGCTGGGGCGTCAAGGGCGATGAAGGCGAACTGGCGCTCGACGAGGGCGACGTGATGTGCATGCCGCCGTGGATGTTTCGCGGCTTCAGCAACACCGGCACACGCCACGGCTTCCTAATGACGGTGCTGGGCGGCGACGACACCGGCGGCATCATCTGGAGCCCCGACGTGATGCGCCGCGCCCGCGCCACCGGCCTGTGGCTCGGGCGTGACAACCAGATCATCGAAGTGCCGCCGGGCGGCGCTTGGCCCCAAGCGGCCGACTTGCTGCCGCTGATGCCCGACGACGAGGTGGCGCAGCTCAAGCGTTGGTCGCCGGCCGAGCTGGCGGCGCGCGCCGTCAAGCCGGCGCAGCGCGACTGGCGGCGCGCCACGCTGGACAGCCTGTTGCCGGGCCAGGCGTGGGAACTGGCGCCCGTGATCGGCTGGGGCATCAGCCAGCACCGCGACCACCGGCCCGCCGTCAGCGACCCGCAGGGCTTCAGCGTCGAGTGGCTGCGCGTGCCGCCGGGCCAGCGCAGTGCGCCTTTCGTGCTCGACCAGACTGCGGTGCTGGTGCACGCCAAAGGCCCGCTGGCCGTTGATTTCGGCTCGCCGGCCGGCACGAACGGCGTGCGGGCCGAGCTCAGCCCGTGGGACACCTTGTCGCTGCCCGCCGGTACCACGCGCTGCTTCGTCAACACCGGAACCGAAGACGCCCAGGCGCTGTTGATCGTGCAGGGCGATGCCCCCAAGCCGCCACGCTTCGACCGCGCCGTGCACGCCGCTGCCGCGCTGCAGGATGCGACGCTCGATGCCGGCGGCCACCTGGCGCGCAAGAGCCTGCTGCCGCCGACGATGGCGCTCTAGGTTCAGACCTCTCAGTTCACACCGGCGTCGAAGCGCGCACCGAAGTGCCCGGCCTTGACCAGCGCCTGCCCGGCCAGGCTGCCCAGCTCGTACAACGCGGCCAGGTTGTCGGGCTCGTCCATCGCCTCCAGCGCCTTCAGCTCCTTGGCGCTGCGCGTGATGCCCAGTTCCTTGTCGCACCACTTGGGGTCGAACAGCACGTTGTAGCGCAGGTAACTCAAGCGCGGCGCACCGGCCAGCGTGGGCTGCGCGAGCTGCGTTTCACGGTCGATCTCGCGCGCCGTGGGGCTGACCGAGAGCCACTGCATCACGGTTTCAACCATGTCACCGCAATCGTCCATCAGCGACGTCAATGCCCGCATGGCATGCGCCGCCGACACGCCCATCAAGCCGCTGGACAAGCCCTGCGCCGGGTCGGCCTTGCCGGTGCCCAACGACACCACCAGCAGGTCATCAGGTCCCACCTTCCAGTTGAAGTTGAAGCCTTCCAGTGTGGCCATGAGCATGAGCTGTAACGATGGGTTGTTGGCCGTGCTCACGCCGCCGTCGATGAACTCGCCCTTCACCGCGCCCAGGCCGCGGCTCTTGTCGGCGCGCGCGATGTCGATGTGCTCGGGCGCAAAGAAGTAAGGCGCCGCGGAGCTGGCGCGCACCACCTTCCACAACGGAAATTCACCGTTCGGGATGGTGGGTGAATTGGCTGAAATGACATTTGGCCGCACACCGAAATAGCGCGCGCGCGGGTTGTTGCTCAGCGGCCAGGGGCTGCCGGTGTCCAGGCGCTTGGACATGACCATCAAGCCGGTGAGGTAGTCGCCCTGGGCCAGCGTGCGGTCACCAAACACCGACTTCAATGCGCGCGCCACATCGGCGGCGTCGAACTTTTGCCGCACCAGGCCGAGGCGCCAGATGCTGGGCTTGAACACCGCATTGCCCAGGTCTTCGTAGTGCTGGCGCACCTCGGCCACCGTTTTGCCGATGGCCAACGCGGCCGCGATGATCGAGCCGGTGGAGGTGCCGCCGATCAAGTCGAAGTAATGCGCCAGGCGGAAATCATCGTCATTGCCAAAGCGCTTTTTCAACAGCGCTTCAATCTCGGCCAGCATGCCCAAGGTGAGCACGCCGCGAATGCCGCCACCGTCGAGCGCGAGGATGCGTTTGGGGCCGACGGATGGATCCAAGTGCTGTGCAAAGCTGCGATAGGGCATGGTGCTTCTCCTTGGGGTTTGCGAACGCGATGCCGCTTCACGCGGGTTCGGCGCGTGGCACGGCAGTGGGGTCGAGCTGCGCGCGCAGCTCGCTCAATGAATCAGCATGTTTGAAGCCTGCGGGCGTGCCTTCGGGCTGCAGCAGCGCAGCCACGATCGCGCGGCGCGTGCCCTCGTTGCGCATGAAGTTGAAGTGGCTGACCTCGGGGCCTTCGGCGATGAGGTAGTCCACGCCCTGCACCCGCTCCAGCCCGCCAAAAGCGGAATGCAGCGGCACCACCAGGTCGTCGCCCTTGGCCGCACCCTCCAGGCCGGTGATGAAGCGCTGCGCCCAGCGCCCCAGCTTGCTCAATGCGCCGCCGCTTTGCGCCACGCCGGCCACCACGGTGAGCGGCGCATGCGTGGCGATGCCCTGGTTCAGCCGCGTGATCAATTCGGATTGCGGGCTCAGCGCCGCCAGGCCCGGGCTGGCCTGCGGGTCACTGAGCAACCGGTCCAGGCCGGGGATGAGGCTGAGCGCCCAGCCGATGCCGGGCACCAGACCCATCAGGCTGACGCCGCGCTCGATGGAGCGCTCGAAGATCGGCGTGCCGGCGGCGGGGCAGGCGATGCGGATGAAGCGTTCGATGCGGGCGCTGCGTTCGAGCGCCAGGACTGTGAGCACTTCGTTCCAGGCGTCTGCCGTATCGGTGCTGCCAAAGGCTTCGTTCACGGGCATGCTCGCCACGCCCTGCCCCAGGCACAGCAGTTCGCCCACCAGCCCGCCGCCGCTATGTGTGACGAGATGCACCCGCGCCCCGCTTGGCAACGCCCGCAGCAGGGCCACTGCCGCTGCAGCGGGATGTTTGGTGATGCTGCGGTACTGAAAGGCGTAAAGCCGGCCACGGTAGTGCTCGCGCAGTTGCTCGCGTTCGGGGTTGGCTTGATCAAGCAACTGGCCAAAACTGCCCTGCGCGCTGGCCGCTTCGCCGTGGATGAAGACCAGAATCGGCTCATCACCTGGAACGTTAGTCGTTGGGCGAAGCTGCAACCCGCCTTCGAAATCGAGCTGGAACAAGCCCAGTTCCTCGGGCTTGAGCGGCTCCAGCGAATCAGCCAGGCGGGCGCGCAGGCTGGTGCCCAGGCTGCGCGGTGCGCTCGGCGGCGCCGGCACCGGTGCCGGTTTCAGGCTCGGCGAAGCCACGCCCTGCGCCCGAATAAGCTGCGCCTGCACCTGCACCAAGGGTTGGCGGTGCAAGGTGTAGATGGCCTGGCCCTGGCTGTTGCTTTCGATGTTCATGCCGAACACCAGCCACCACTCGCCGCTGCGCGGGTCGAACAGCAAGCCGGTTTTGGTGCGCAGGCCAGGCTGTTCTTCAGCGAGCACAAAGGCGTCACCATTGAGGTCCAGCGCCCGAATCATCCAGCGCGCTGCATCGACTGCGCGCTCCGCCAAGCCAACGAATAACCACGCGGCCGGCACGGGCGCTGTGCCGTGCAGCGCCAGCAACTGGGCATCCATCGGTACCCAGTTCGTAGTCTTGTCGGAAGCAGGCGCGGTCAGTTGAATGACTTGCGCAGCGCGGTCCCCGCCCTCAAACCAGCCCAGGGCCTGCCCATGAACGCGACCATCGCCGCTGGCTGACGTGAACGTGTAGGTGCGCCCCACTTGCATCGTCTGCGCCTGGTCAGCCGGCACCGCAGCGCTGAGCACCAGGCCCCGATCCTGGCTGAGCAGCAGCAGCGGCCCGTGGCGCGCAGCGGTGTCTTCACAAACCAACACGGCGCGGGCGAGCGCGCCGGCCATGTCCTGCGGCAGCGTCAAGTCAAACCGCGCGCCGGCCAGCCAGCGCAGCTCTAATTCGGCACCAGGCGCGAGCACGCCAAGGTCGATTTGTGTGGCCACCTTCGGGTCGAGCCGCAAGGTTTGCTCACCTTGCGCCGGGCCGTCGGCGCCGGCGTATCCCACCTGCAGCCACATGGGCTGGCGCTGCGGCACGCTCACCGCATGCCGGGCCAGGGTCGGTTCTTCGGCCGGGCCAACCACCAGGTTCACGCTGCCGTCAGCGTACTGGCGCAGCTCAACGCTCATGTTCACGCGCGGCCCGCTGGCATCCGCCAACAACCACTCGCCGCTTTCGGGCAACGCGGGCCGCGCTTGCGCGCCGCTGCCCAACCAAGCCTGCGAGTCCAGCCGCTGTGCGGCCGCATAGGCCAATTGCCGCGCCGCCTGCGTGGCGCGCACGGCGGGTGAAAAGCGCGTCCAGGCATGCGCCGCCCAGGTGGCCACGGCTTGGCCATCGGGCGAGGCGATGCCGGCCAGCGCGGGGCGCAAGGTCAGCTCGACGCTGCTTTCACTGAGCGTGCGGCGCAGCTCCAGCGCGATCAAGGCTTCTTCCAGCGCCAGGCCGTCTTGGGCATCGGGCCGGGCCTGCGCGGCAAGCCGCAAAGCCTGTTCCAGGCCAGGGCTGGCTTGAAGTTCCTCGCGCAACACCTGCGCCACGGCGGGGTTGAACACCAGGCCGGCCTGGCCTTGCGATTGCAGCAGGCCGCTGAACCAGAGGTCGGCCTCGGTGGCCACATCCAAGTGCGCGCGCCGGCGCGTTTCACGCAGCAGCCAGGGGCTCACCCGCAGGGCGGCGCTCACTGGCTGGGCCAAGGTGCGCACCGCCTGTTCATCAACACCCGCATGTTCCGGCGTCCATAACTGCCCGCTGCGTGCGCGCGCCACATCACCCAGGTTGCAGTGCTCGCTCCACGGCAATTGCCCGATGCCCGGCACGCTGCGCCAGCGCTGCGGCGCGGCGGGCACCAGGGCCAGGGCATGGCGGCCACGCCGGCCCAAGGCGGCTGCCCACTCGCCCCAGGCCTGTGGCGTGGCCGCGCGCGTGGCCTGCGGGCGGTACAGCGCGCCCAGGTCTGACAGCAGCAGCACCGGCGCCAACGAGCCCGGCGTGAAGCCGGCCAAGGGGCGTGCCTGGAATTCGCGCACCTGCACACGTTCGCTGGGCAGCAGCACGCGCAAGTATTCGATCAACTCAACCTGGTCTGCCAGGTACGGGCGCAGCCAGGGCGCGCGGTCGAACCAAACTTCCACGCCGTGGCGCAGGGTGCGCCGCGGCAGGCGCGGCAAGCGCTTCAGCGGCCGGCCGCGGCCGAGTTGCGCAACGATGCGCTTCACATCCGGCCCGCCTTCTTCCACCTGGGTGGCCAAGGCCGCATTGAGCAAGGCGCGCCGGCTGTGCTGCGGCAACAGCGGTGGCGCACGCAGCGTCTTGTTAACGGTGGATGACTCCACCACCAGCGCCGGCGTGGCGCTCAACCAATCGGGCTGGCGCGGCGTGGGCTGCGGCATGGCCATCAACCGGCTGGGCAAGCGGCCCAGGGCGCGCGCCGGGTCGTCGCTGGCGACGGGGCCGGGCGCAGCGGGCGGCGCCGGCGCCGGCGCGGGGGCCGGTGGGCGTGGTGCTTGGGGCGGTGGCGGCTTGGGGGCCGGTACGGCCGCCGGCGTTGGCGCGCTGTGCGCCCGAGCCAGCCCAAGCTGTTGCAACAGCAACGCGCAGGCCGCGTCGTCAACGCCCAACTCGCGCGCCGCGCGCAGCGCGTCACCCAGCCAGAGTTCGCCGCGCGCGGCCATCGCCGTCAGGTGCTTTCCAGCGCCGCATGTTTGCCGAAGATGCAGCGTTCAAGCTGCTGCCAGGCCGGGCCGTTTTCATCGCGCACACCAAGCGCTTGCAAGGCGGTGATGGCGTCCAGGTATTCCGCCGTGCCCGGCACGCGCTGGCCGCGGCTGCGCGCCTCGTGGCGGTGTTCGAGCAGGCGCTTTTCCACCTGCTGGGCCAGCGTCATGCTCAGCCCTGGCATGCGCTGCATGGCGATGCCGCTGAACCAGCCCGCACCGGCATCGGGGAAGCGGTAGACCACGCAGCGGCGCATGAAGGCGCCGGGCAGTTCGCGCTCGAGGTTGGTGGTGATGACGATCAGCCCCTGCGCGCGTTCGGCTTCGATGCGTGCGGCCTTGACGTCGAAGCTGCGCGTGTCGAGCACTTCGAGCAGGTCGTTCGGCAGGTCGGGCTCGGCCTTGTCGATCTCGTCGATCAACAGCACCGCGCCGGTGCTTTCACGGTGGCCGGCCGGGAACTTCACGCTGTGCTGCTTGGCGTCAGCCGGGCTCAGGATCAGGCCGCGGTGGTGCGCGCTTTGCGGCGCCAATGCCCACCACAGCTTGCCGGGCTGCACGTAGTAGTCCTCGCCGAGCAAGCGGCGCTGCGGGTCGTAGGCGTCGTTCAGGCGGCCCAGGGTGTCCACCTCCCACAGCAGCTCGCCGGCCTGCGAGCGCGAGGCAATGGTGTGCTGGTAGTAGGCCCAGCCCAGCACGCGCGCCAGGTTGGCCGCCAGCGTGGTTTTGCCGCAGCCCGGCTCGCCGGCCAGCAGCAGCGGGCGGCGCGCGGCCAATGCCACGTTCACGGCCAGCACCAGGGCGTCGTCATAGACATAGTTCGACGCCGCTGCATCAACTTGTTTGGCAAAGTCGCAGACGATGCGGCCGTCGGCGAGCTTGCGGCCCTGCGGGTTGAAGTGGCTGCGTTTGAATTCCATGCTGGGTACCTCGCTGCGGGTTCAACTGGTGTAGCTGAGTGCCACTTCCAGCGCGTTCAAATGCTGCAATTCATTGCCAGCCTGCGGTTGCAAGGCCAGCGCCGGTGCGCCCAGTTCGCGCGCCAGTTCGGCGCAGGCGGCGGGCGCCGCACTCAGCACAAACAAGCAGGGCCAGTAGGTGCGCGCGGCCAGGCGCACATGGGCCAAGGTGGCGGGTGCGGCGATGTGAATGAAGACATAGCGCGGCAGCGCCTGGCCAAGATGAGTCGCCAAATTAGCGCTGAGCTGCTCGGGCGACATCGCAGGCAGCAAGGGGAACAACTGCTCTTGCAATGCATCGTGCACAGCCCGGCAAACACCCGCTGCCGTTTCATTGCCGCCGGCCACATTCACCAGCGTGCCCTGCTGGTAGTAGGGCGCAAATTGGCGCTCGCGGTACATGTCGGCAATAGGATGGGCATCATCGGCTTCGGTTTGCAGCAGCAACACGTTGGGCGGCACCCCGGCGCCATCAACGTAGGGCGCCAGGTTGAGCACGGCTTCGGCCAGGCGTGCGGCCAGCGGCAGCGGGATCCAGTAGCTGCGCAGCACGCCATACAGCTCTTGCAGCAGCGGCTTGGCGGCAAGCTTTTGCAAGGCGGCGAACATCGCGTCGATGCCGCCGAACAGGCCAAAGTCACCCTGGCACAAGCGCAGGGCGAACTTGTCTTGCAGGGCCTGCGGCGCGCCGACGATGCGGGCCCAGGCCAGGTCTTCGAGATCCAGGCCTTTGGACAACGCATTCACGGCCGACTGCTTTTTGAGGATGTCGCCCAGCGCGTCGCCCACCAGCAGCGCCAGCAGGCTGAAGTAGTCGTCGCCGTTGACGCTCATGCCGGCCAGTTCCTTGCGCAGCGCGGCCACGATCAGCGCCGGGTCTTCGTTCTTGTCGACGATCTTCTTGCGCTGCAAAGCGTCGAGCTTGAGCGGCGCGAACCATTGTTTCCAGGTGGCGTCTTCGAGCACCTCCTTGTCGATGATGACGAACAGGCGGAAGCTGTCGCGTTCGTTGATGCTGCGGCTGCGCAGCACGCTCACCTCCTGCAACACCCACGGCGCGTGGTTCATCACATTCAAGGTGAGCAGCAACACGGCGCCCTGGCAGTGCGCCAGCCACTTGTGCAACTGCGGCGCGTATTCCTGGCCGTGGCGCAGGTCGCGCACATCGAAGGTGGTCTTGACCAGGCCGCCTTGCTCCAGGGCCAGCACCAACGCGCGCGCACGCTCGTTATCGGCAGACGAATGGCTGAAGAAGACGACCGGTGTCATGGGCAGTGGCTGCGCTCGATGCCGGGCAAGTGTAGGTTCGAGGCCGAGACCAAGGCTCCCTAACCTGGTGGAACGTGGGCTTGTCGCGGGCATGACTGCATCGGGCAACACACCTGGGTACAGTGCCGCCATGCGACCCTTGATCGCCCTTGACGCCGACGGCGTGTTGCTCGACCTGCACCACGGCTACGCCACCGCCTGGGAACGCGCCTTTGGCCAACGCCCGCTAGAGCGCGACCCGCTGGCCTATTGGCCGGTGGATCGCTGGCAGGTCGAGCGCCTGGAAGGCGCGCAACGTGACCACCTGCGCGCCCAGTTTGACGAACCCTTCTGGGCCAGCCTGCCGGCCTTGCCCGGCGCCGTGCAGGCCTGCATCGAGCTGCATGCCGCGGGCTATGAACTGGTTTGCGTCACCGCTCTCGAAGCGCGTTTCGAGCAAGCGCGCCTGGCCAACCTGCGCGCGCTGGGCTTCCCGATCGAACGGGTGTTGGCCACGGGCCACAGTGAGGGCGAGCGCAGCCCCAAGGCTGATGCGATCGAGGCCTTGCGCCCGCAGGCCTTTGTCGACGACTACCTGGTCTACATGCGTGGCCTGCCGAAAGATGTGCATACCGCCTTGGTGCTGCGCGCGCCCAACGGCAGCCCGAACGTCGGGCCCGAGTTGCGCTTGGTTCATTCAACCCATGACGACCTGGCCGCCTTCGCGGCCCATTGGCTTGCCACACACCCGTGAAGTGAATATTCACCGGCGCACCCCCCCCTAAGGTGGATGGTTGCGCGCGGGGTCTGTGGTCAACATGGCCTTCACCTCAGCATCCCGCGCTGGGGTCTGGGGCCAAAAAAATGATTCTTCAGGAACGCACCTGGGGCGACCACCACGTCTACGCTGGCGCCATCGAATCACCACGCGGCGGCTACACGGCGGCGATGATCATCCAGCACCATGCTGGCAAGCGCCAGCAAGAGGTGTTTCGTGACGACTCCCTGGCCTGTGCCTACCGCTGGCGCACCGCGCAAGAGGCGATCGACTACGCCATCAACCGCGCCCGCGAAGTCCTTGCCCGTCAAGGCCAGCGCCAGGCCGCCTGAGGCCACCGCGCCACGCTGACCGGCAAGCATGGCGGTCAGCTCTCGCAGGCGAATAACAGTCCGCAGGGACTGTTATTCGTCCGGGCTCGGCCCCAATACACTGGGGCGATGTCTGAACCGCGCTACGCCTGGGTCATCGTCTGGGCGGTGTTTGTCTGTCTTGGCGTCATCTTCGGCGTCAACTATTCGTTCGCCGCGTTTTTTCAATCTTTTGCCGACGAGTTCAAAGCGCAGCGCGCCGACATCTCCTTGATCTTCGGCTTGAGCGGCCTGGTGCACTTCAGCCTGGGCGCCCTGGCCGGCATGGCAGCCGACCGCTTTGGCCCGCGTTTGGTCACCGCCAGCGGCATGTTGTGCCTGGCCGCAGGCCTGTGGGCCACCAGCCTGGCGCACAGCATGCAAGCCGTCTACCTGGGCTATGGCCTGACTGTGGGCCTGGGCATCGCCTTGGTCTACTCACCCGCCATCGGCTGCGTGCAGCCCTGGTTCACCCAGCGCCGCGGCTTGGCCGGTGGCATCGCCAGCGCCGGCATCGGCGCCGGCACCCTGGTCGTGCCGCTGCTGGCGGCGTGGCTGATTGCCGAGTTTCAGTGGCGCCAGGGCTTGCAGGCATTGGCCGTGGGCGTGTTGTTGGTGGGCGTGGCAGCCAGCCTGCTGCTGCGCCGCGCGCCGCTGGCAGTGGCCACGCCGGGCAGCGTGGCGCGTCCGGGTGAAAGCCTGCGTCAGGCGCTGCGCAACCCGCGCTTTTGGTGGCTGTATGCCGGCGTGGTGGCCGGCGCCTTCCCGATGTTCATTCCCTTTGCCCATGTCTCGGTGGCGGCGCGCGATCTGGGCATTGCCGAAGCACAAGCGGTGGGCCTGGTGGGCGCCATCGGCATCGGCAGCCTGACCGGGCGCTTTGCCATCGGCGCGCTGGCCGACCGCATCGGCCGCCAGCGCACGCTGGTGTTGATGCAAGCCAGCATGGGCTTGAGTTATGCGCTGTGGCTGTCTGCCGGCAGCTACACGTCGTTCCTGGTCTTTGCGCTGTGGCTGGGTGTGAGCTATGGCGGCATCGTCTCGCTGCTGCCTGCCCTGTGCATGGACATGTTTGGTGCCCGTGCCGTGGCCGGCATCATCGGCACGCTGTACACCGGCGCCGCGCTGGGCAACCTGGTGGGCCCGGTGGCGGCCGGCGCCGTGTTCGACCACACCGGCTCTTACGCGCCGGTGCTGTGGGGCTGCATGGCGGCATCGTGCCTGGCCACCTTGGCGGCGTGGCGCTTGATGCGCCTGCCGGGGCCGAGCTACTGATGGGCCTTCACTGATAAGCGCGCAGCGCCGCGTCAAGCTGCGCGCGCACCTCGGCGGCCAGTTCGGGCGGCGCCAGCACCTGCACGTTCGGGCCGTGGCGCAGGATGTCCATCACCAGTTCGGTGGCATCGGCATAGGGCAGGCGCATGCGCAGGGAGCCGTCGGCTTGAGGCAGCAGTTTTTGCTGCGCATGCCACTGTTCCTGCGCCACCCACTGCGCCGCGTCGGCTGAAAAGCGCAGCAGCGCCCAGCGCCGCGCGCGCCCGGCGAAGACGCCGTAGCTGCCGTCGAGTTCGCGCTCCACCGTGGCAGCAGCCACCTCACGCGCGGGCTCGGCCAGCACGGCCACGGCACGCATGGCATCCAGCGCAAAGCGGCGCAGCGCCTGGCTGCGGTGGCACCAGGCGTCGAGGTACCAGGTGTTGCGGTAGTGCACCAGGCGCTGCGGCGAGACCACGCGCTCGCTTTCGCTGCGCCGCGTGCGCGTGTAGTAGCGCAGGTGCAGGCGCCGGCGCGTGAACAGCGCGCTGCCCACCAGCTCGAACGCCTGCGGCTGCACCGAACGCCTTGCTGCGCCGATGATCCTCACCCGGCGCATCAGCTCGCGCGCCGGCACATCGCCCGCGCCGAGCATGGCGTGCAGCTTGTCCAGCAGCGGCTGCAGGTGGCGCGCCAGCACGGCTTCGCTGTCCAGCCCTTGAATCAATTGGTGCATGCTCAACAGGGCGTGGATCTCCTGGTCGCTGAACCACAGGCCCGGCAGTTCGCGCGTCTGCTCCTGCGCGCCGGCGGCGAAGCGGTACAGCCCGTCGCTGCGCGCGCACACGATGGGCGCGCCGATGCGTTCGCGCAGGTAGCGCAGGTCACGCATCAGGGTGGCGCGCGACACCTCCAGCTCAGCCATCAGTTCATCAAAGCCCACGCCGCCGCGGCGGCGGATGAGCAGGTCGATCTTGTAGAAGCGTTCGGTGCGGTCCATGAATTTGCATTGTGCCGGCTTCGGTGTCACGCCATGACACTCTGGCTTGCGACACTGGCGGCATGCGCAACTCGAAAGGCACACCATGAACGCCCTGTCGAACCTCCAACCGGCCCCCGTCGCGTCCTACCCCGACCCGCAAACCGGCCACGCCATCGGCTGGGACCATGCCCGCCACGGCGTGGCGCCGCCCGCCGCGCTGTTGCGCGAAGGCTGCCCGGTGCGCGCCGGCTTCGTGGCCGCGCGGTCGCGTTTCGCCGGGCGCAGCCTGCGCCCCAGCCCGCATGTGCGCCAGTGGCTGCGCCTGCGCGTGCAGGCCTGGCTGCACGGCCAGGTGTTCGAGGACATGCGGCTCACGGCCAACCACCTGCGCCAGATCTGCCCCACGCATTGCCCGGTCACGCGCGAGCCGCTGGGCGCCCAAGGCGTGCCCACGCGCATGCGCGCCGACGCCGCCTTCGCCGCCGGCAACGTGGTCATGCTCAGCGCGCGTGCAGCGCAGGCGCGCGCCGGCGCGGCCGACTGGCAAGCCGCCTGGGCGCTGGCCAAACAATCCAGTGCACAGGACAGTGCCAACACTACCGGTCTGAGCACGGCCGAGTGGGCGCGCCTGGCGCTGTTGATGTCGTTCACCTGCGCGCTGTCTGAGCAACACGCTGCCGCCCTGCCCTTGCTGGTGTTGCCACCCAACAGGCTGTGCTTGTTCAACGCCACGCAAGGCGTCCAAGCCCTGCTCACGCGCTTGCTGGCGCAGCCGGGTTGGACGCCTGCGCTGCGCCGCTGGGCCGGCGTGTTAGGCCACACGCCGGCACGCCATGAGCTGCACCGCGTGGCCGCCGCGCTGCTGCCGCGCCTGCTGCGCGGCAACGATGCGGCCGATGCCCAGGCCCACCGGCAAACACTTGAAGACGCCTGGGGCTGCGAGTTGCTGCAGCGGCGCTGGCAAGCCTTTGCCGACGCGCTGCGCGCCGGCCAGGCGCACGCCCTGCTCGATGACGCGCGCCGCGCCGGCTGGGCCGGGCGGGGCTTGAACCTCGTCAGCGGCGAGCGCGCCACCGAAGGCTGGGCCTTGCCCACGCACGGCCGTGTTGCGCTGGATGAGCACGCGCTGCTGCTCACGCCACCCGCACCCGCACCTGCTCGGCCGCCGTCCACATCCCGCACGCCCGCTCGGCCGGCACCGTTACCCATGAAGTGGCAACCGGCACCGTGGCTGTGAACGGTTGCCGCCGGCCGCCGTGGTCAACATCGATCGTACGGGCTGTGGTGACTCACTGGCCAACGTGCCTACCGCCCACCGAACCAGTGGCGCCAGCCACGCAGCCAGGTGGCCCAGACGCGCGCCAACGCGCCGCGCCGAGCCGGCGCCAGCTCCGCCCCGGCACCGCCGCGATTGGCCGCAAAACGCACAAAGAATTCAGCGCTGAGCTTGCGCGCGCTGGCTTGCACCAGGCGGTTGCCGAACTGCGCCAGCTTGCCGTTCACCCGCGCCTGCGCTTGCCAGGTCAAACGGGTGCCGCTGCCATCTGCCTGCAGGCGCACCTGGGCCTGCCCTTCACCGCCGCCCAGGCCCGCCGCTTGGCCGGCAAAGTTCAGCACACAGGCTGCCTGACCGGCGGCATCGGGCGGCGCCAATTCGTTCAGAGACAGGCTGGCCTGAAAGCGCGCCGACACCGGCCCCAGGCGCACTTTCACGATGCAGGTGTACTGGTGCGGCGCGGTTTGCTGCAAGGCCTCGCACCCCGGCAGGCAGGCTTGCAGCACGGTGGGGTCGAGCAAGCCGTGCCAGACCTGCGCCAACGGCAGCGCCAAAGCATGCGCGCCCGCAAATGTGGCCTGCGGCGCCGCGGCGGCGCGCACCGCCTGCGGCGCGGCTGCAGTGCTGGCCGGCGCGGCAGTCGTCGCGGCAGTCGGCGCAGGATGTGCGCCCAGGCCCGTCATCGCCGCCACCGCGCGGCGGCACAGCACGCCGGCGAGGTGGGCACGGTACTCGGCGCTGGCGTGCACATCGCCCTGCGCCGCGGCTTCAGGCCAAAACACAGCGTTCAATGCAACCGGCGCCCACCGCCCGGCCAAGGCCTGCTCGGCGGCCGGCCAGCGCTGCACACCGTGGCCCAGGCCGGTGATCGCTACCCGCACCGTGTGGCCGCCTGCCGTGGCAAACCGGCTCACTGCCACGCCCACCAACGCAAAGCGGGACGCCGGCTGCTGTTGCCTGAGGTAGTGCGCCACAGCGGGCCGCGCAAAGCGCACGCCCAGCAGCACATCAGCGCGTGCCAGGGCGGTGCCGTACAGGTCTTGAAAAAAGTCATCTGCCTCGACCGCGCCCGCCGTGGTCACCAGCGTGGCGCCCAGCGCCAGCACAGCCGCCGGCCAGCAGGCCGCCGGGTCGTTGTTGGCCAGCGCGCCGCCTAACGTGCCCACACTGCGCACCTGCGCGTCGGCAATGCCGCCGGCCAGTTGCGCCAGCATGGGCGCGAAGGCGTGCACCTCGGGTGTTGCGGCCACACGCGCATGCGTGGCCATCGCGCCGATCCACAGTTCATCGCCTTCGAGCCTGATCTCGTTCAGGCCGGGAATGTCTTGCAGGTCGATCAAGTGGCTGGGCGCATTCAGCCCCAGTTTCATGGCGGCCAACAGGCTTTGGCCGCCGGCCAGCAAGCGGGCGTCGGGATGGTCGATCAACCAAGCGCGCGCTTGCTCGATGCTGCGCGGCCGCAAGTATTGGAAGGGGTTCATTGCGGCGCCTGCGCTGCCGCACCGCGCAGGATGCGCAAGCCTTCGCACACCGCGTTCACGATGCCTTCATAGCCCGTGCAGCGGCACAAGTTGCCGCTCAAGGCCCGGCGCACGGCAGCGGGCTCGGCCGCCACGTCTTCACTCACCATGGCCAGCGCGCGCATCACGAAGCCCGGCGTGCAGTAACCACACTGCAAGGCGTGGTGGCGCGAAAACAATTTCTGCAAGACGTGCCAGCGGCCATCGGCCTGCGCCAGGCCTTCAATGGTGCGCACCGCTTGCCCGGCGCATTGCAGCGCCAGGCGGTTGCAGGCTTTCACAGCGAGCCCGTCCACCAACACGGTGCAGGCACCGCACTGCGCGGTGTCGCAGCCGGTGTGGGTACCGGTCAGGCCGAGCTGGTCGCGCAGCACGTCCACCAGCAGCGTTTCGGGTGCCACGCTGAGCTGAACATCTCGTTCGTTAACCTGCAATTGAAGGGGTACGGTCATGCTTGACTCTTCATCCTCAGCACGCGCCACAACTGCTCGGCCGTGAGCGGCAATTGCAGCTCGGGTTCACCGCAGTGGCGCAAGGCGTCGCGCGCGGCGTTCATCACCGCGGCGGGCACACCAATGCAGCCGGCCTCGCCCACGCCCTTGGCGCCGAGCAGGTTGTTCGGGCTGGGCGTGGCCATCGACTCAAACTCGATGGCCGGCATGTCCTGCGCGCGCGGCACGGCGTAGTCCATCAACGAGCCGGTGAGCAACTGTCCAGCGTCGTCATGCACCAGCGCTTCCATCAAGGCCTGGCCCAGGCCCTGCGCGGCGCCGCCGAGCAACTGCCCTTTGGCCAGGACGGGGTTGATGATGTGGCCGGCATCATCTGCCCACACCACGCGCTCGATGTGCGGCTCGCCGGTGTGCGCATCGATGCGCAGGCGCACGATGACGCAGCCCGCGGCCCAGGCTTCAGCCGCGGTGAAACGCGCTTGCACGGCGATCGGCAAGCTCTCGCCCGCCTGCACCCGCGCACGCAGCTCGCGGCAAGCCTGCACGATGGCACTGCCGCCAATGGCCACGCTGCGGCTGGCCAGTGCGCCAATGCCGGACGGGCACAGCGCGGTGTCGCCCAGCAGCACCGTGACCGCGCTTTCAGCGCAACCCAGCTCGCGCGCGGCGATTTGCGCAAACGTGGTGGCGTGGCCCTGGCCCTGTGCCGGCGAACCACTGGCCACGCTGACTTGGCCATCAAGCTGCATGCTGACCCGCGCCACTTCAAAGCCCTGGCCGCAGGGCTCCACATACATCGCCAAGCCAATGCCCACGCACTCACCCGCAGCCTCGCGCCGGGCTTGCTGCGCGCGCTCGGCCGCATAACCGAAGCGTGCGCAGGCGCGGTCCAGCAGCGCCGCATAGTCGCCACTGTCCAGCGTTTCACCCGTGCCGCTGCGCCAGGGCATGCTGGCCGCGGCCACCAGGTTGCGCCGGCGCAGTTCCACCACATCGATGCCGCTTTGCCGCGCCGCTTTTTCCACCAGCGTTTCCATCAACAGCGCCGCCTCGGGCCGGCCGGCGCCGCGGTAGATGTTCACCGGCGCCAGGTTGGAGCGGCTGGCCTGGCCTTGGATGTTCAGGTTGTGCAGCGCATAGGGCCCGGGCAGGATGCGCGCCGCATTGCGCAGTGGCACCACGGCCGAATAGGGCAGCCAGGCGCCGTGGGTGAAGTGCAATTGCGCTTGCAACGAGATGAAGTGCCCGGCTTCATCCACCGCCAGCTCACCGTGCAGCTGAGAGCCGCGGCCATGCACGCCGGAAACGAAATCGTCAGACCGGCTGCTTTGCCAACGCACGCCGCCTTGCACCTGGCGCGCCGCCAAGGCCACCAGCAGCTCTTCGGGGCAGACCGACGCCTTGAAGCCGAAGGCGCCGCCGACATCGGGCGAGATCACGCGCACATGTTCGATGGGCAACTGCAAGGCCAGCGCGATGTCGGCCTGCGCGCGCGCTGGCGTTTGCGTGCCCAGCCACACCGTCATCGTGGCCGCAGCCGCATCCCAGTTGGCGCTGCAGGCGCGCGGCTCCATCGCCATGGCGGCCACGCGCGGGCAGCGCAGCGACACGCGCGCGCAATGTGCCGCGGGCTTGACCGGTGTGCCGCTTTGAAAACTAAGGCGCGTGGTGGCGGCGCTGCTTGTGAAGTCCAGCGCCACCGGCAGCGGCGCGGTGTGCAGCTCGACCAACGCCGCCGCCCGCTGCGCTGCGGCGCGGCTTCCGGCCAGCACCAGCGCCACCGGTTGGCCCACGTGGTGCAGCTCGCCGCTGGCCAGCAGTGGAAAGCTCACATCGCCAGACACTTCGAGCAGCGGGTTGATGGCGGGCATGAACACGGGGTCGAAGTCAGCGGCAGTCAACACCGCCGCCACGCCACTGGCCGTGCGAGCCGCCGCGCAGTCCACGCCCAGCAGCCTGGCATGGGCCTGATCGCCGCGGACGAAGACCAGGTGCAAGGAACCAGGCAGGGCAACGTCCTGCACATAGCGGCCGGCGCCACGCAGCAAGGCATCGTCTTCACGCCTGAGCGCGCCGGGCGACGGGTTCGCGGGCAAGAGGCAGGGCGTGGCCGGCACGGCGGTCATCTAGTCTTACTGTGTCAAAAAAGAAGCCTTGCGTTTACGCGCAGGCAACACGGACATCGGGGCAGCGTCTTGAGTAAGGCTGCGGCGATACGCAATCGCAAAGTCGTGATGGACGATGGGACGTGGCGCTGCGTGCGCTGGGCTGCTGCGAGGTTTGTAATGCGTGGGTAGGGCAAGTTCTTGGCGTCGTGCAGTGTTTTTTTTGCCGACACCCTCAGGGTGCTGTAGCTGATGCTTCATCAAGAAGCCGTACGCCGCGATACTCAAGCTGGCGTGGTGATGCAAGCCGCGCCAGCCCCGGCCCTCATAGTGCCCCAACCCCACCTCCTGCTTGAGGTCTTGATAGTCGCGCTCAATGCGCCAACGCATCTTGGCCTCCAACACCATGCGTTGCAGCGGCACGTCCTGGGCCAGTGTGGACAGCCAGTACTTCATCGGCTCCTTGTGGCCTTCGGGCCATTCGATGAGCAACCATTCTTCAGCCCGTTGTTCGCTGCGCTGGTGTTCGCGATGGGCCGCGCGCACGCGGGTGCGCGCAAAGCGCGAGCGCAGGGTGAAGTTGCTGCCTTCGCGCCACTCGATGGCCTGCCACTGCGATGGCGCCAACTCGAACGCCAATTCCTTGATCGACTGTGGGCGCTGGTGCTTGGCATCGCCAATGCGAAGCCGCTTGGCCACCTGGCCGCGACCCCTGTAGGGCTGGGGTGGCAGCGGGGCGTGCCCCGGCGGCCACACCGTCACCGCGCCCGTCACACCCACGACGTAGCTCAGGCCCAGTTCGCTCAAGCCCTCACGAAACGCCGTGTCCACGCCATACCCGGCGTCGGCCAGCACAGGATGGCTGGGTGCGCCTTGCGCCAGCAGCCGTGCAATCTGCGCCAGCGCTATCTGCGGCTTGGTGGCGAAGGCGATCTCCTGCGGCACACCGGCCTTGTCGCGTCGCGCCATGTCGTCGGCCCAGTCCTTGGGCAGATACAACTGCCAGGCCACCGGCAGACTGCCGCCTTGGGCAGCCAGACTCACGCTCACCGCCACCTGGCAGTTGTCCTGCTTACCCAGCATGCCGCAATACTGCCGGGCCACGCCGACCGAATGCACGCCTTGCTTGGGAAAACCGGTGTCATCGACGATCCACCAGCCGCCGTCGCGCAAGTCCATCTCGGGCACGACCCACTGCGCCACGCGCAGCAGCATTTGCTCGTCAGACCAGGGTGAGTCGGCTACGAAGTGATGCAGCGACTGGTGTCGCGAGCGCGTGGCAGTCGGCGCCAAGTGCGACGCCATCGGCTCCACACTCTTGCGCTTGAGCGGGGCCATCAGGCCCGTGCAATACCCGCGCAACCCAACATGCCGATCCACATGGCCCAGACCCTCACTCAAGTGCACCATGTAGCGCTCAAATTCGCGAAGTTCTTCCATCAAGGCTCACCTCATGCTTGAAGAAGTTCACATAATGCCTTGATTTTGTTAACACAGTAAGAATAGAGATTGGATGCGCAGACAAGTGTGAAAGCACGCGATGTCAGAGCGGCTGCCACCAGCAAAATGCGTGGCTGATGGAATCAACGAAAGGCATGGTGGAGCAATGAACATCTTAGAGATCGATCACCTGGTGATCGTGGCCGACAACCTGGCTCAAGGCGCCGCATGGTGCGCAGACGTACTGGGCGTAACGCCGCAGCCCGGCGGGCAGCACACCTTCATGGGCACGCACAACCGCCTGCTCGCGCTGAGCAGCCCGGGCTTCCCGCGCAGTTACCTGGAAATCATCGCCATCGACCCGCAAGCCCCGGCCCCGGCATGGCCGCGTTGGTTCGGCATGGACACCCCCGAGCTGCGCGCGGCCACGCAGCGCGAACCGCAATTGGTGCATGCCATGCTGCGCTGCACCGACCTGGCCGCAGCACTGAGCGGCCTGCGCGCATCTGGCCGCAACCCGGGCCCGGCCACGGCGGCCTACCGCGACACACCTAACGGCCGGCTGCATTGGCAAGTCGCCGTGGGCGACGCCAGCGGCGAGGAACGCACGGGTGGCAACCCGCCGCTCATTCAATGGGGCGAGGTACACCCCACTGACCAGATGCCGGCTTCGCCGCTGCAACTGCGCCGCGTGGCCTGGGGAGGCCTGGCCGAAGGCGTGCTGGCCATTGCCAATGCTTCACCGCGCGCCACGCCGGGTTGGGAAGTGAGCTTGCTCGGGCCACTGGGGGAGGTGACGCTGCAATCCTTCACGGCCTGGGCCGCTTGAGGCATCAGGGTTTGCACCGCAGTACCGGTGTCGGCCGGCTGCTTCGCATGATCGTTTGGGCAGTGCAAACTGGCGCCCACTCAACCAGACTGACATCAACCACTCAAAGGCCGATCATGACGACTTCACGCCGACTCCTCCTGTGCACCCTGTTGTTAGGCTGCGCCGGCGCCGTCTTCGCACAGGGCGGCGAAGGGCCGCTGCGCCTGGTGGTGCCCTACCCGCCCGGCGGCGGCTCCGACCGTTCGGCGCGCATCGTGGCCGAGGTGCTGCAACAGCGCTTGGGGCAGCCGGTGGTGGTGGAAAACATCGTCGGCGCCGGCGGGCGCCTGGCGCTGCGCCAGGTGGCCGCCATGCCGGCCACTGCCAACGTGCTGGTGCTGGTGAACCCGGCACTGATGGTGGTGGCCCCGCTGGTCTACAAGAACAACGGCTACGACCCCGACAAAGACTTCCAACCGGTGTCGCAGGTTTCGCGCTACGAGATGTCGGCCGCCGTGGGCGCAGCCGTGCCGGTGCGTGAGTACCGCCATTTGCTGGCCTGGATGAAGGCCAACCCCGAAAAGGCCAGCCTGGGCGTGCCGGCCACCGGCAGCCTGCCGCACTTCTTCGCGTTGATGATGGCGCAGGGCGCGGGCATCAAGGCCGAAGTCATCGGCTACAAAGGCTCGTCGCCCTTGGTGACTGACCTGATGGGCGGCCATGTGCCCGTGGCCATCGATGCGCTGGATTCGCACCTCACCCAGCACGAGGCCGGCAAGATCCGCATCCTGGCCACATCAGGCGCCAAACGCGCCTTGCCCAACGTGCCCACGTTCAAAGAGGCCGGCCTGGATATGGTGGCCACCGGCTTCAACACCTTCTACGCCAAGGCCGGCATGCCGGCCGAGCGCGCCGCCGCGCTGAGCCGCGAGATCAAGGCGGTGATGTTGATGCCCGATGTACAGCAGAAATTCGTGATCCTGAAGGCCGAGGCCGTGGCGGCTGACCAGGCGGCTTCACACGCCGAGGTCGAGGCGTTCAAGAAGCTGTGGGTGCCGGCAATCAGGCAGGCAAATTTGCAGTTTGAGTGAAGACTCGCGCAGGCCTGCGAAAGCAGGTTTCAGTGGGGCGTGGAACACCGCACCTTTCTACACGTGCCGCCAACGAAAACGGCTCCGAAGGAGCCGCATGTCGTTGCATCTTCTGGTGGGCGGTGCAGGGTTCGAACCTGCGACCCCTGCCGTGTGAAGGCAGTGCTCTACCACTGAGCTAACCGCCCGAGCGGCCCGTTGCAAACCTTCACAACGGGCGCCGGGAAGCGCAAGATTATGCCACGCTGGTGCGCCAGATCGTCTTGCCTTTGCTGGCCTTGTCCAGTGCCGCCAGCACGGCTTCATGCGCGGCCAATTCTGCAGCGTCGGGCTCGATCACAGTTAACTGCAAGCTGCGCAGGTCAATCGCGGCGGCGTGCAAGGCCGCCGCGCCTTCGCTGGCATGTTCAATCACCAAGCTGTCCTGCCCGCGCGTCATGCGGATGTACACCTCGGCCAACAAACCGGCGTCGAGCAAGGCGCCGTGCAGCGTGCGCTGGGTGTTGTCCACTTCCAGGCGGCGGCACAGCGCATCGAGCGAATTGCCTTTGCCGGGGAACTGCTCGCGCGCCAGCAACAGACTGTCGCGCACACCGGCCACACTGGCCTGCACCGGGCCGCGGCCCAGGCGCTTGAATTCCTCGTTCAAGAAGCCCAGGTCGAACGGCGCGTTGTGGATGACCAGTTCGGCCCCGGCCAGGAAGGCCAGCAGCTCGTCGGCGACCTGTGCAAAGCGCGGTTTGTCGGCCAGGAATTCGTCCGTCAAGCCGTGGATGCGCGCGGCGTCGGGGTGGCTGGAACGCTCGGGGTTGAGGTAGTAGTGCCGTTGCTCGCCGCTGAGGCGCCGGTTGACCATTTCGATGCAGCCGATTTCGACGATGCGGTCACCACCCGCAGCGTCGAGGCCGGTGGTTTCAGTATCCAGAAAAATTTGTCGCATTCAATTTCCGGTTAAGCGTAGCGTTTTCGCGCCCAGACCCACATCGCCACGCCGGCCAGCACCATGGGCACGCACAACCACTGGCCCTGGGTCAGGCCCAGCGCACGCAGGCCGAGGAAGCTGTCGGGCTCGCGGAAATACTCGGCCGTGAAGCGCAGCACGCCATAGCCGATGAGGAAGGCCGCCGACACCTCGCCCAGCCGGCGCGGCGTGCGCGCGAACCACCACAGCAGCACGAACAGCAGCACGCCTTCGAGCGCAAATTGGTAGAGCTGCGACGGGTGGCGCGGCGTGGCCGTGCCCGATTGCGGGAACACCATCGCCCAGGGCAACGAGGCATCCGCGGCGCGGCCCCAGAGTTCGCCGTTGATGTAGTTGCCGATGCGCCCGCTGGCCAGGCCG
Source organism: Burkholderiales bacterium (assembly GCA_031418595.1). Lineage (GTDB taxonomy): Bacteria > Pseudomonadota > Gammaproteobacteria > Burkholderiales > Burkholderiaceae_C > Rubrivivax. The sequence continues at coordinate 27,861 of JANOXU010000180.1, read as the reverse complement.
GTGGGCACGCAGGGGGCGATGAGATCGGTCACTTCCAAGAAGTGCCGCCCGCGCCTGCGGCCAAACCACCACATGGCCAGCAGCACGCCGAGCAGGCCGCCGTGGAACGACATGCCGCCCTTCCACACTTGCAAGATCTCTAGCGGGTACGCCAGGTAATGGTCGAACTTGTAGAACAACGCATAGCCGATGCGCCCACCCAGCACGACGCCGATCACGCCAAAGAACAAGAGGTCTTCAATGTCGCGCCGGCTCCATTGCGCGGCGGCGAACTGCGGCTGCTTCACCCGCTGCGCACCCAGCCAGATGAACAGGCCAAACGCCACCAGGTAACTGATGCCATACCAATGCACCTGCAGCGGTCCCAGCGACAGCGCCACGGGGTTGAATTGGGGATGGATGAGCATGGCTTGATGATAAGCGTGGGCTTCGCGCGCAAGCCTTGACCACTGAGCAAAGAGCGGCCGGTATAGTGCCCGCCAATCACGCCAACACGAGGACAGATCATGGCTTCCAACCGCCGCTCCAAGAACATCACCGAAGGCGTGGCGCGCGCGCCTAACCGCTCCATGTACTACGCCATGGGCTACACCGAGGCGGACTTCAAAAAGCCCATGATCGGCGTGGCCAATGGGCACTCCACCATCACGCCGTGCAACTCGGGTTTGCAGCGATTGGCCGATGCCGCGGTGGAAGGCCTGAAGGCCGCCGGCGCCAACCCGCAGACGTTCGGCACGCCCACCATCAGTGACGGCATGGCCATGGGCACCGAGGGCATGAAGTACAGCCTGGTGTCGCGCGAAGTGATTTCAGATTGCGTTGAAACCTGCGTGGGCGGCCAGTGGATGGACGGCGTGATCGTGATCGGCGGCTGCGACAAGAACATGCCCGGCGGCATGATGGGCATCTTGCGCGCCAACGTGCCGGCGATCTATGTGTACGGCGGCACCATCTTGCCCGGCAAGTACAAAGGGCAAGACCTGAACATCGTCAGCGTGTTCGAGGCCGTGGGCCAGTTCAGCGCCGGCAACATGAGCGAAGAAGATTTCTGCCAAATCGAACGCCGCGCCATCCCCGGCAGCGGCTCGTGCGGCGGCATGTACACGGCCAACACCATGTCTTCTGCCTTCGAGGCGCTGGGCATGAGCTTGCCGTTTTCATCGACCATGGCCAACGTGGAAGATGAAATCGTCTCGAACGTTAAACAGTGCGCCGCCGTGCTGGTGGAAGCGGTGAAGCAAGACCTGAAGCCGCGCGACATCGTCACCCGCAAGTCGATTGAGAACGCCGTGGCGGTGATCATGGCCACGGGCGGCTCGACCAACGCGGTGCTGCACTTCCTGGCCATTGCCCATGCGGCGCAGGTGGAATGGACGATTGATGACTTCGAGCGCGTGCGGCGCAAGGTGCCGGTGCTGTGCGACCTGAAGCCCAGCGGCCGCTTTTTGGCCATCGACCTGCACCACGCCGGTGGCATTCCGCAGGTGATGAAGGTGTTGTTGCAGGCGGGCTTGTTGCATGGCGACTGCATCACCATCACCGGCAAAACCGTGGCCGAAACCCTGGCCGCCATTCCCGAGGCCCCAGCCAGCAGCCAGGAAGTGATTCGCCCCATCACCAACCCCATGTACGCCCAAGGGCACCTGGCCATTCTGAAGGGCAACCTCTCGCCCGAGGGCTGCGTGGCCAAGATCACGGGTTTGAAGAACCCGGTCATGACCGGCCCGGCGCGGGTGTTCGATGACGAGCAATCGGCGCTGGCCGCCATCATGGCCAAGAACATCGTGGCCGGCGATGTGATGGTGCTGCGCTACCTGGGCCCCAAGGGCGGCCCGGGCATGCCCGAAATGCTGGCCCCCACCGGCGCGCTGATCGGCCAGGGCCTGGGCGAAAGCGTGGGGCTGATCACCGATGGCCGCTTCTCAGGCGGCACCTGGGGCATGGTGGTGGGCCACGTGGCACCCGAGGCGCATGCCGGGGGCAACATCGCACTGATCGAGGAAGGCGACTCGATCACCATCGACGCCCATCAACTGCTGCTGCAACTCAATGTGGCTGATGCTGAGCTGGCCCGCCGGCGTGCGCTTTGGCGGGCACCGGCACCGCGCTACACACGCGGCGTGCTGGCCAAGTTTGCCCACACGGCGTGCAGCGCCAGCGCGGGCGCGGTGCTCGACAAGTTTGATTGATGGCGTGCTGCACCGGTGTGCGGCAGCAAGCCGCACACCGGCCTACAGCTTGGAGTCGTGCCGCGTTGGTTCGCCCGAGCGGGCCGAGGAAACCGGGTCAACGGCGCGCGGCTGGCGCGGCGCCGGTGGCCGGCGGGTGCGGCCCTTCAAGAAACCCAGCCCCAGGGCGTCGAGGTTGCGGGCACGACGCTCGGCCTTGCGCTCATCCATTTCGCGCATCACGCGCCTTTGGGTCAGGCCCAGCATGTCGGACAGGCCCCACCAGGCGACTGTCAGAGCAAACGGCGTGCCCAGCGCCCACCAAGACCAATGCGCCACAGGTTCCACGCCGGCCCAGTACAAGCCGAGCAGGATCACGCCCACGATCAAGAACAACATCTTCCCACCTCATGTACCCAGTCTCTCGCAAGCGATGCGTCAACGAGCACCCGTAAAATTCGTTGAGGCACTGTATCTGAAACCCGCTTGCCCCAGCACAACCCCATTGACAAGGATTCCATGAAAGCTCTAACCGCTGTGTTCACCCTGGCCACAATGGCGGCGTCTGCGCCGGCCTTTGCAAATGCCGATCTGGCCCAGAAAAAGACCTGCATGGCCTGCCATGCGATGGACAAGAAGCTTGTGGGCCCGGCCTACAAGGAAGTTGCCGCCAAGTACGCCGGGCAGAAAGACGCCGCGGCCAAGCTGGCCGACAAGATCATGAAGGGCGGCACCGGTGTGTGGGGCCAGATTCCCATGCCAGCCAACCCGGCGGTGACCGCCGAAGAAGCCAAGACCCTCGCCGCCTGGGTGTTGACGATCAAGTAACCGCCGGTTCGCGCGCGCTGAAATTTGGCGCGCGCGGCGGCCAAGGTCATTGGAGATCCTGGCCGGCCATCCTGCCGCGTTAGCCTTCCCTCGCGCCATGACGCTGACCGAGCTGCGCTACATCGTTGCTGTTGCGCGCGAGAAGCACTTCGCGCGCGCGGCCGAGGCCTGCTTTGTCTCGCAACCGACGCTGAGCGTGGCGATCAAAAAGCTCGAAGAGGAACTCGACGTCAAGCTGTTCGAGCGCGGCGCCAACGAAGTCAGCGTCACGCCGCTGGGCGACGCCATCGTGCGCCAGGCGCGCAGCGTGATCGAGCAGGCTGCGGAGATCAAGGAGATCGCCAAGCGCGGCAAAGATCCGCTCAACGGGCCGCTGCGGCTGGGCATCATCTACACGATTGCGCCCTACCTGTTGCCGGAGTTGGTGCGCCACGCCATCGAGATGACGCCGCAGATGCCGCTGATGCTGCAGGAGAACTTCACCGCGCGCCTGCTCGAGATGTTGCGCACCGGCGAGCTCGACTGCGCGATCATGGCCGAGCCCTTCCCCGACACCGGCCTGGCGGTGGCGCCGCTGTACGACGAACCCTTCGTCGTCACGGTGCCGCAGTCGCACCCTCTGGCCAAACGCAAGAGCGTCAGCGCCGAAGAGTTGAAGCAGGAGACGATGCTGTTGCTCGGCACCGGGCACTGCTTTCGCGACCACGTGCTCGAGGTCTGCCCCGAGTACGCGCGTTTTTCGAGCGACGCAGCGGGCATGCGCAAGAGCTTCGAAGGCTCGTCGCTGGAAACGATCAAGCACATGGTGGCCTCGGGCATGGGCGTGACGGTGGTGCCGCAGCTGTCGGTGCCCAAGGAACCTGCCGGGTTGCTGCGGTACGTGCCGTTCGACAAACCGGTGCCGACGCGGCGCGTCGTGCTCGCCTGGCGCCGCACGTTCACGCGCTACGAGGCGATCGCCGCGTTGCGCAACGCGATTTGCGCGTGCACCCTCGACGGGGTCACGCGCCTGTCTTGACGAGTTCGCGCTATCGGCGCGGTAGATTTTCTTGTCTGGACGCGCACCGGCCGGAGTCTTATCCTGGGCTCACCTCAAGCCGTCAGGAGCCTACCGCATGTCATCCGAATCCAAGTGCCCGTACAACCACGCCGCCGGTGGCGGCACCACCAACAAAGATTGGTGGCCGAGCCAGTTGCGCCTGGATCTGCTCAACCAACATTCAAGCAAGTCCAACCCGTTGGGTGAAACCTTCGACTACGCCGAGCAATTCAACAAGCTCGACTACTTCGCGCTGAAGAAAGACCTGCTGGCGCTGATGACCGATTCGCAGGGCTGGTGGCCGGCCGACTTTGGCCACTACGGCCCGCAGTTCGTGCGCATGACCTGGCACGCCGCCGGCACCTACCGCACGGCAGACGGCCGCGCCGGCGGCGGCCGCGGGCAGCAACGCTTTGCACCGCTGAACAGCTGGCCCGACAACGTCAACATCGACAAATCGCGCCGCCTGCTGTGGCCGATCAAGCAGAAGTACGGCCAGAAGATCAGCTGGGCCGACCTGATGATCCTCACCGGCAACGTGGCGCTGGAGTCGATGGGCTTTCGCACCTTCGGCTTTGCCGGCGGGCGCGAGGACGTGTGGGAACCCGATCACGACGTCAACTGGGGCAGCGAGACGAGCTGGCTCGCAACCGACAAGCGCTTCTCCGGTGACCGCGATCTCGACCAGCCGCTGGGCGCCACGCACATGGGCCTGATCTATGTCAACCCCGAGGGCCCCAACGCAAGCGGCGATCCGGTCGCAGCCGCCAAAGATATCCGCGCCACCTTCGGCCGCATGGCGATGGACGACGAGGAGATCGTCGCCCTGATCGCCGGTGGCCACACTTTCGGCAAGGCGCATGGCGCGGCGCCGGAATCGCACAAGGGCGCGCAGCCCGAAGGCGCGGCGCTCGAATCGCAAGGCCTGGGCTGGATCAGCAACCACGGCACCGGCCACGGCAAGGACAGCATTTCCAGCGGCCTGGAAGTGACCTGGACCACCACGCCCGCGCGCTGGAGCAACGACTTCTTCGAGCACCTGTTCAAGTACGAGTGGGAGATGGTCAAGTCGCCCGCCGGTGCCAAGCAGTGGGTGGCCAAGGACGCGCCGGAAATATGCCCTGACGCGCACGTTCCCGGCACGATGCACAAGCCGACGATGCTGACCACCGACCTGACGCTTCGCATGGACCCCGAGTTCGAGAAAATCTCGCGCCGCTTCCTCGACAACCCGCAGGCCTTTGCCGACGCCTTCGCGCGCGCCTGGTACAAGCTGACGCACCGTGACATGGGCCCGCGCGAGCGCTACCTTGGCCCCGAAGTGCCGAAGGATGTGCTGATCTGGCAAGACCCGCTGCCGGCCGCGACGCACCAGCCCACGGCTGCCGACATCGCGGACGCGAAAGCGAAGATCGCGGCGTCGGGCCTCACGGTGTCGCAACTGGTGTCCACCGCCTGGGCCTCGGCCTCGACTTTCCGCGGCGGCGACAAGCGCGGCGGCGCCAACGGCGCGCGCATCCGCCTCGCGCCGCAGAAGGGCTGGGAGGCCAACACGCCGGGTGATCTGGCCCCAGTGCTGGCCAAGCTCGAAGAGATCCAGAAGGCCTCGGGCAAGCTGTCGCTGGCCGACGTGATCGTGCTGGCCGGTGGTGTGGGCGTCGAGCAGGCGGCGAAGGCGGTGGGTGTGAGCGTCGAAGTGCCGTTTGCGCCCGGCCGCGTCGATGCCACGCAGGAGCAGACCGACGTCGAATCCTTCGCTTTCCTCGAACCCGTGGCCGACGGTTTGCGCAATTACTTCAAGGGTCCGACCAGCGTGGCCGTCGAGCACCTGCTCGTCGACAAGGCGCAGTTGCTGACGCTAACCGCGCCCGAGATGACGGCGCTGGTAGGTGGCCTGCGCGTGCTGGGCGCCAACAGCGGCGGCAGCAAGCACGGCGTGCTGACCGACAAGCCGGGCGTGCTGTCGACCGACTTCTTCGTCAACCTGCTCGACATGGGCACCGAGTGGAAGGCGGCCGGCGGCAACTACGAGGGCAAGGATCGCAAGAGCGGCGCAACCAAGTGGACCGCTACGCGCGTGGATCTGGCCTTCGGTTCGAACTCCGTGCTGCGCGCGCTGGCCGAGGTCTATGCGAGCGCCGACGCGAAGGACAAGTTCGTCAAGGACTTCGTCGCGGCCTGGACCAAGGTGATGAACCTGGATCGGTTTGACCTGAAGTGACGTGATGGCGCGGCCGCGTTGCGGCGGCCGCGTTCTTTACTTGCCCTGGCCCCTCAATACGCCTGGCCCAACTGCTCCAGGATGGCCGGGTTCTGGTGATCACATCACGTCGCTGCGCGACATGAGTGCTCCCCGACCCCGGCCCTGGGCGGCTGCGCCGCCCCCCGGCGCGCTGCGCGCGCCGCTGGAGCCGCTGGCCCAGGCCTCAATACGCCTGGCCCAACTGCTCCAGGATGGCCGGGTTCTCCAACGTTGAGGTGTCTTGGGTGATCGCCTCGCCCTTGGCCAGCGAACGCAACAGCCGGCGCATGATCTTGCCCGAACGCGTCTTGGGCAGGTTGTCGCCGAAGCGAATGTCCTTGGGCTTGGCGATCGGGCCAATCTCCTTGGCCACCCAGTTGCGCAGCTCGTTGGCGATCTTTTTGGCTTCGTCGCCGGAGGGCCGGCCGCGCTTGAGCACCACGAAGGCGCAGATGGCCTCGCCCGTGGTGTCATCGGGCTTGCCCACCACGGCGGCTTCGGCCACCAGTTCGGTGTGGCTGACCAGGGCTGATTCGATTTCCATCGTGCCCATGCGGTGACCTGAAACGTTAAGCACGTCGTCAATGCGGCCGGTGATGGTGAAGTAGCCGGTCTTGGCGTCGCGGATGGCGCCGTCGCCGGCCAGGTAGTACTTGCCCTGGAAGTCGGCCGGGTAATAGCTCTTCACGAAGCGTTCCGGGTCGCCCCAGATGGTGCGGATCATGCTCGGCCAGGGCTTCTTCACCACCAGAATGCCGCCTTGGCCCCAGGGCACGTCTTTGCCGGTTTCATCCACCACCGCGGCGATGATGCCGGGGAACGGCAGCGTGCACGAACCCGGCACCAGCGGCGTGGCGCCCGGCAGCGGCGTGATCATGTGGCCGCCGGTTTCGGTTTGCCAGAAGGTGTCGACGATCGGGCAGCGCCCGCCGCCGATGTGCTGGTGGTACCACTCCCAGGCCGCGGGGTTGATCGGCTCGCCCACGCTGCCCAGGATGCGCAGGCTGCTCAGGTCGTACTTGTTCGGGTGCACGGCCGCGTTGCCTTCAGCCAGCTTGATCAGCGAGCGAATCGCCGTGGGTGCGGTGTAGAAGATGCTGACCTTGTGGTCTTGAATCATCTTCCAGAAGCGCCCGGCGTCAGGGTACGTGGGCACGCCTTCGAACACGATTTCAGTGCCGCCCAGCGCCAAGGGGCCATAGGTGATGTAGGTGTGGCCGGTGACCCAGCCGATGTCGGCGGTGCACCAGAACACGTCTTCAGGCTTCAGGTCGAACGTCCACTTGGTGGTGAGCGCGGCATGCAGCAAATAGCCGCCGGTGCTGTGCTGCACGCCCTTGGGCTTGCCGGTGGAACCTGATGTGTAGAGCAAAAACAGCGGGTGCTCGGCCTCGACCCATTCGGGCTCGCAGGTGGCCGGGCGGTCGTAGGTTTCTTCATGCAGCCAGCGGTCGCGCGCCGGGTGCCAGGCAATGTTGCCGCCAGTGCGCTTGTAAACAATCACGTCCTTCACGGATTCACAGCCACCCAGGGCGAAAGCCTCGTCGACGATGGCCTTCAGTGGCAACTGCTTGCCACCGCGCAACTGCTCGTCAGCCGTGATGACCATCACCGCGCCGGCGTCGTTGATGCGGTCGCGCACCGACTGCGCGGAAAAGCCGCCGAACACCACCGAGTGGATGGCGCCGATGCGCGCGCAGGCCTGCATCGCCACCACGCCTTCAACGCTCATGCTCATGTAGATGAGCACGCGGTCGCCCTTCTTCACGCCGCGTGCGCGCAAGGCATTGGCGAGTTGGCAGGTCTTGGCCAGCAGCGCGCTGTAGCTCACGCGGCTGACCTGGCCGTCGTCGGCCTCGAAGATGATGGCCGTCTTGTCGCCCAGGCCACGCTCCACGTTGCGGTCAAGGCAGTTGTATGAAACGTTAAGCGTGCCGTCTTCAAACCATTTGAAGAACGGTGCCTGTTCACTGTTCAGCACCTTGGTGAACGGCGTCTTCCAGCTCACCAGCTCGCGCGCCAGGCGGGCCCAGTAGCCTTCATAGTCGGTGTCGGCTTCCTTGCACAGCGCCTCGTAGGCGGCCATGCCCGAGACGTGGGCGGCCTTCACGGCTGTATCAGACGGCAGGTACAGCTTGGCAACGGTGGCTTCGGCGGTCATGGCACGGGCTCCTCAAGGGCTGAATTTCTATGGACGCGAAGGTAAGGCCGGGCTCTGACGCTCGCCTTACTGGGCCGCCCACGATGGTGGACAAAATAGAATCGCCAACAAGCGGACTATCCCGCAAACCAACGCCACGGAAAATGATCAAGCCCAAGCCCGACCTCGCCCCTTCGCGCATGCAGACGCTGCCGAACCTGATTTTCGCCAGCCGCTGGTTGCAGTTGCCGCTGTACCTGGGGCTGATCCTGGCGCAGTGCGTTTACGTTTTTCACTTCTGGGTCGAACTCGTTCACCTCATCGAGGCGGCGTTCGGCAATGCCGCTGCCTTGAAGCAACTGGTGGCCGGCATCGGCTACAAGGCCGACGCCCCGGTCACGTCGCTGAACGAAACCATCATCATGCTGGTGGTGCTGGCGCTGATCGACGTGGTGATGATCAGCAACCTGTTGATCATGGTCATCGTCGGCGGCTACGAAACCTTCGTCAGCCGCATGAACCTGGAAGGCCACCGCGACCAGCCCGAGTGGTTGAGCCACGTCAACGCCTCGGTGCTGAAGGTAAAGCTGGCCACGGCGATCATCGGCATCAGCTCGATCCACCTGCTCAAGACCTTCATCAACGCCGACAACTACACCGAAAAGGTCCTGCTGTGGCAGACCTTGATCCACGTCACCTTCCTGCTTAGCGCGCTGGCCATTGCCTACACCGACAAGCTGATGCAGCCGCCCGCCGCACCGCACTGAACGGCCCGTTCAACCCACTCCAGCAACTCATGACCACAACCATCCGCAAAGCCGATCTCGTTGAAAGCGTGGCTGCCGCGTTGCAGTACATCAGCTACTACCACCCGGCCGACTACATCGCCCACCTGGCACGCGCCTACGCCGCCGAGCAAAGCCCGGCGGCCAAAGATGCGATGGCGCAGATCCTCACCAATTCGCGCATGAGCGCAGAAGGCCGGCGCCCGATGTGCCAGGACACCGGCATCGTCAACGTCTTCCTGAAGATCGGCATGGATGTGCGCTTCGAAGGCTTTGGGGCTGCCGGCCTGGAGGATGCGGTGAATGAGGGCGTGCGCCAGGGCTATCTGGACGGCAGCAACACCTTGCGCGCCAGCGTGGTGGGCGACCCGCAGTTCGCGCGCAAGAACACCGGCGACAACACGCCCGCCGTCATTCACATGACCGTGGTGCCCGGCAACACGGTGGATGTGCAGGTGGCGGCCAAGGGCGGCGGCAGCGAGAACAAGAGCAAGCTGGTGATGCTCAACCCCAGCGACAGCGTGGTCGACTGGGTGCTGAAAACCGTGCCCACCATGGGCGCGGGTTGGTGCCCGCCGGGCATGCTGGGCATCGGCATCGGCGGCACGGCCGAGAAGGCGATGATGATGGCCAAGGAAGTGTTGATGGAGCCCATCGACATGTACGAACTCAAGGCGCGCGGGCCAAGCAACAAGCTTGAGGAGTTGCGCATCGAGCTGTGCGACAAGGTCAACGCCCTGGGCATCGGCGCGCAAGGGCTGGGCGGGCTGACCACGGTGCTCGATGTGAAGATCGCCATGTACCCCACCCACGCCGCGGGCAAGCCGGTGGGCATGATTCCGAACTGCGCCGCCACGCGCCATGCGCACTTCGTGCTCGATGGGTCCGGTGCGGCCTACGTCACGCCGCCGAGCCTGGACATGTGGCCCGATGTGCACTGGGCGCCCGACCTGAACAAGAGCCGGCGCGTCGACCTGAACACGCTTAACGCCGCCGAGGTGGCGAGCTGGAAACCCGGCGACACGCTGCTGCTCAACGGCAAGATGCTCACCGGCCGCGACGCCGCGCACCAGCGCATCAAAGACATGCTGGCCAAGGGCGAGCCGCTGCCGGTGAGCTTCAAGAACCGCGTCATCTACTACGTGGGCCCGGTGGACCCGGTGCGCGACGAAGCCGTGGGCCCGGCCGGCCCCACCACCGCCACCCGCATGGACAAGTTCACCGAGATGATGCTGGCGCAAACCGGCCTGATCGCCATGATCGGCAAGGCCGAGCGCGGGCCGGTGGCCATCGAGGCCATTCGCAAGCATGGCTCAGCGTATTTGATGGCCGTGGGCGGCGCGGCCTACCTGGTGAGCAAGGCGATCAAGAGCGCCCGCGTGGTGGGCTTTGCAGACCTGGGCATGGAAGCCATCTACGAATTCGACGTGGCCGACATGCCGGTGACGGTGGCTGTCGATTCAAAGGGCGTGAGCGTGCACAACACGGGGCCGGCCGAGTGGCAGGCGAAGATTGGCAAGATAGCGGTGGTGGTGGCCTGACCCGCCTAGGCGGGTCACCCGATCAGGGCCGCTGACTCAACACGCTCAGTTCCCTGACGCGCGTTGTTTCCGGTAGTTTCTGAGCAGCGCCTGACTTGAACACGGTTTGCGCATCGACGTTTTGGCGTTTCACGATTTGACCCGTACGCAAGTCGTAGTGAATCTCCTCCGCTCGGCCAGTGGGCAGCTCGCGCACCCGTATCAAGCGGCCGCCTTCGATGTGCTCAATTTGCCGCCGGGCTGACTGCGCGGCCGCCGTTGCGGGTGGCACGGTCTGGGCGTTGGCACTCGGAAACAGCGACAGCAAGCCACTTGCCTTGGGCGGCACTTTGGCGAACTTGAACCATTGCGAGCCGTCGCCAAACTCGACGTGGACGTCGCCTTCTTCATAGACAGAGAACCGCACATCCTTCACGCCAAGCGTGCTGCGAATGGGCAGTGCATTGACCACCAGAGGCGCCTTGCCGAAGTACTTGCGGAACAGGTCTAGGTTGTCGCGTTCGTTTGCCGAGCGCGGCAGTTGCGCGACGGTGGCGTACACGTCGTAGCCGGCGTTGAGCAACGCCGGAACCACCACGAGCACACCGGTCAACGCAATGATTCGCAAGCGCGCCGTGCCGAGTACTCCCGTTGGCGCTGCGGCCCGACCGGAGCCGGGTAGCTGTATCGTATTGACCTTGGCCATGACCGCACCTCTTAACTGACTGCTGCGTAGGCCACGGATGTTGCCGGCCCGAGGCGACTCATACATCCTCAAAGTTGTGCATGTCGGCCGACCCAGGCCCACCCCGGGGCGGCCACAACCTACAACCCTAAGGCGAGGTTGCTTGGTGCACCACCCGCTGCGGGAACGGAATCTCCACCCCAGCGCCTTGCAATGTGGCGAGCAACGCCAGGTTAACGTCCGACATGACGTTGTTCAAGCCGTTCTCGGGGTCGCTGATCCAGAACGGCACGGTCAGTTCCAGCCCGTCGGCCGCAAAAGCGGTGAGCTGCACCGCCGGCGACGGTTCGGCCAGCACGCGCGGCACGCCGGCCACCGCGCTCACCAGGGCCGGCATCAGCGCCACCACATCGGTGCCGTACGCCACCTGCACCTTGGTCGTGAAGGCCACCTTGCGGTCGGCCAGCGACGAGTTTTCCACCCGCTGGGTGATCAGCATTTCATTCGGGATGATGGCCTCGCGGCCGCTCACGGCGCGAATCACGGTGTAGCGGGTCTTGATGTCGGTGACCTTGCCCTCGAAGCCATCGACCTTGATCGTGTCGCCGATGCGGATGCTGCGCTCGGCCAGGATGACAAAACCGCTGACATAGTTGGACGCCAGCTTCTGCAAGCCAAAGCCGATGCCCACGCCCACCGCGCCGGCCACCACCGACAAAGCGCTCAGCGGAATGCCGGCGGCCGATAGCGCCATCATCAACCCCACCAACAGCAAGGTGGCGCGCGCGGCGTTGGCGGCGATCTTGCGCACCGACAGGTTGGCCGTGGCGCCTTTCAGCAGGGCCGATTCAATGGCCGCGGCCAGCCACAACATCAGCAACATCACGGCCAGCGCGCTGAGCACACCTTCCACCATGGTGCGCAGGCTCAGATCGGCGCCGCCCAGGCGCCAATGCACATCCTCCATCTCGGCCAGCAGGCGCGGTAGCAGCCCGGTGAGCCACAACACCAGGGCGCCCCAAACCAGCCACGAGAAGCTGCGCTCCAGCGAACGCACCATGGCCGAGGCCGGGAACGCCTGGCGCAACACGCGCGCGCTGACACGAATGAGCGCCAGGCTGCCCAGCACCGGCACGGCCAGCTTCAACACCGCCGGCGGCACGCCGCTGGGCAGCGCAAAGCGCGCGCCCCACGCCGCCAGCAAGGCCAGCACGGGGAACAGCACGCCGTCGAACACGCGCTGGCCGAACCACACGCTGCCGGGCGCTCTGCGCTTGCCGCGCCACAGCCACACCACCGCGTAGGCCGCCAGCAAGCAGCCCGCCAGCACGGTCAGTTCAAGCAGTGTGCTGTCGCGGTTCAGCGCGCCGAACCACTCACGCCAGTCGGGCATGGCCCTCAGACGCCGGCCAGCACGCGCACATGCGCGGCCACGCTGCGCGCCAGGGCGCTCAGGTTATAACCGCCCTCCAGACAGGACACGATGCGCCCCTGCGCATGGCGCTGCGCCACGGCCATCAACTGCTGGGTGACCCAGGTGTAGTCGGCTTCGACAAAACCGAGCTGGCCCAGATCGTCTTCGCGGTGGGCATCGAAGCCGGCCGAAATGAACAGCATTTGCGGCTTGAAATCTTCCAACGCCGGCAGCCACTGCTGCTCCACCGCTTCGCGCAACTGCGCACCGCGTGAGTACGGTGCCAACGGCACATTGACCATGTTCGTGCCCAGCGGCACGCCGCCGCTGCCGGGGTAGAGCGGGTGCTGGAACAGGCCCACCATCAAGGCGCGCTCGTCGCCGGCCAGGATGTCCTCGGTGCCGTTGCCGTGGTGCACGTCGAAATCGACCACCGCCACCCGCTGAAGACCGCGCACGTCCAGCGCATGCCGGGCCGCGATCGCGACGTTGTTGAGAAAACAAAACCCCATCGCCTGGTCGCGCGTGGCGTGGTGGCCGGGCGGGCGGACGGAGCAGAAGGCGTTGCGGGCCTCGCCATCGATCACCGCATCGGTGGCCGCCACCGCCGCGCCGGCGGCGCGCTGCACGGCGGCCCAGGTGCCGGGGTGGGCGGAGGTGTCGGGGTCGAGCGCGCGCGGCTCGCCGGTGGCCACCACCTGCTCCATGACCTCGCGCAGTTCGGCCACGTAGTTGGAGTGGTGCGCGTAAGCGGCATCACGCAGGTCGAGCAGCGGCGCCTCGCGCCGGTCGAGCGCGATGTCCAGGCCGGTGGCGAGCAGGAAGTCATCGATCGCGTCGAGCCGCTCGGGGCATTCGGGATGGCCGGGGCCCATGTTGTGGCGGCGGCAATCGGGGTGGCTGTAGAACGCGGTCGGCATGGGTGTCGGGGCGGCAAATGGGCACGGATTCGGGCGCGGATTCGGGCGCGGATTTTTCGGGTAAGGTCGCCGCATGAACAAAGCGCTGGCGGCACAACTGTCGGATCTGGTCGGCCAGATTAGCACGATCATCGTCGGCAAACGCCCGCAGATCGAAGACTGCGTGGCCTGCCTGCTGGCCGGTGGCCACCTGCTGATCGAAGACGTTCCCGGCGTCGGCAAGACCACGCTGGCGCATGCGCTGGCGGTCTCGCTCGGGCTGCGCTTTTCACGCACCCAGTTCACCGCCGACCTGATGCCGTCAGACCTGATCGGCGTGAGCGTGTACGAGCGCAGCAAGGAGGCGTTTGTGTTCCACCCCGGCCCGGTGTTCGCGCAGGTGTTGCTGGCCGACGAGATCAACCGCGCCGGCCCCAAGACCCAGAGCGCCTTGCTGGAGGCGATGGAGGAGCACCAGGTCAGCGTCGAAGGCGAAACCCGCGCGCTGCCCAAACCGTTCTTCGTGATCGCCACGCAGAACCCGACCGACCAGTTGGGCACCTACCCGCTGCCCGAGTCGCAGCTGGACCGGTTTTTGATGTGCGTCACGCTGGGCTACCCCGACCAGGCCAGCGAGCGCGCGCTGCTGGCCGGGCAGGACCGGCGCGAGGCGATTCACGCGCTGCGCGCGCTGATGACGCCCGAGCAGCTGCTGGTAGCGCAGAAAGCGGTTCAGGGCGTGCACGCCTCGGGCGCGCTGCTCGACTATCTGCAGGCCTTGATTGCCGCCACCCGCTCGGGGCGCTGGTTCGTCGAGGGCCTGAGCCCGCGCGCCGGCATCGCCGTGCTGCGCGCGGCGCGGGCGCGCGCCGCGCTGGACGGGCGCGACTACGTGGCACCCGACGATGTGCAGGATGTGCTGCCGCAGACCATCGCCCACCGCCTGCTGCCGGTGGCCGGTGCCGGGCGCGGCCGGGTCGAGCAGGTGCGCGCAATGATCGAGGCGGTGGCCTTGCCGTGATGACCGCCGGTGAATCACAGGCAACGCTCGACATGCGCAAATCAGCAACCGGCGGGCTGGTGTACTCCACCGACAGCGGCCGCATGTGCCCGGGCTGCCGCCAGCCGGTGGCCGGATGCCTCTGCAATGCCCAGGCCGGGCCAGTGAGTGCAGGCGACGGCATCGTGCGCGTCAGCCGCGAGACCCACGGCCGCGCCGGCAAGGCGGTGACCGTGGTGCGTGGGCTGGCCCTCGATGACGCCGCGCTCGCGGCCTTGGGCAAGGCGCTCAAGGCAGCGTGCGGATCGGGCGGCACCGCGAAGGCCGGCGTGGTCGAAGTCCAGGGCGACCACGGCGAGCGCGTGATCGAGTGGCTGAGGAACGAAGGCTTTGCGGTGAAGCGCGCCGGTGGCTGAGCGCCGCGCGCCTCAACTGCCCACGCGGTTGGGGTCGCGCCAGCCGCGCTCGAACGGCAGCCGCCAGGCGCGCGGGGCGATCAGTTGGTGGATCGCGTTCGGGCCCCACGCGCCGGGCGCATACAGGCGCATCGGCGGTGGCGCTTCGAGCAAGGGTGTGGACACCTGCCACAGCCGCTCGATGCCTTCGGCGGTGGTGAACAAGGTGCGGTCGCCGCGCATCGCGTCGAGGATCAGGCGCTCGTAGGCTTCGAGCACATCGCCGATCAGGCCGGTGTCGTGCATCGCGAACTGCAGGCTCAGCTTGTCCAGCCGCATGCCCGGGCCGGGGCGCTTGCCGTAGAACGACAGCGACATCTTCGAGGCGTCGGCGAGGTCGAAGGTCAGGTGGTCCGGGCCTTGCGCGCCCACGCCAGAGCCGGCCGGGAACATGCTTTTGGGCGGCTCGCGGAACGCAATGGAAATGATGCGCTGCCCCTCGGCCAGCCGTTTGCCGGTGCGCAGGTAGAACGGCACGCCGGCCCAGCGCCAGTTGTCGATCGAGCAGCGCAGCGCGATGAAGGTCTCGGTGTCCGACTCGGGGTTGACGCCCTCCTCCGCCCGGTAGCCGGTGTATTGCCCGCGCACCACCTCGCCCGGCTCGATCGGCAGCATGCTGCGGAACACCTTGTTCTTTTCTTCGCTGATCGGCGCCGGCGCCAGCGCGGTGGGCGGCTCCATCGCCATGAACGCGAGGATCTGGAACAGGTGCGTCACCACCATGTCGCGAAACGCGCCGGTCTGCTCGTAGAAACCGGCGCGCTTGCCCAGGCCCAAGGTTTCCGGCACGTCGATCTGCACGTGGTCGATGAAGTTGCGGTTCCAGATCGGCTCGAACAGGCCGTTGGCGAAGCGGAACGCGAGGATGTTCTGCGCCGGCTCCTTGCCCAGGAAGTGGTCGATGCGAAAGATCTGCTCCTCGGCAAACACCTCGTGCAAGTTGGTGTTGAGCGACACCGCGCTGGCCAGGTCGGTGCCGAACGGCTTTTCCATCACGATGCGCGAGCGCTCGACGAGGCGGGCGGCGCCGAGCATGCGCACCGCCGACAAGGCCGCGCTGGGCGGCACGCTCAGGTAGTGGAGCCGGCGCGTCTCGCCGCTGAACGCCTGCTCGGCCTGGGCCACCGCGGCGCGCAGCACCTCAGGCCCGGCGGCCAGCGGCACGTAGTCCAGGCAGGCGGCAAATGCGGTCCAGTCGGCCTCGCTCACCTTGCGGGCCGAGAACTCGTCGAGTGCCGCACGCGCAAAGAGCCGAAAGCCATCGGCGTCGAGCGCGTCGAGCGACACGCCGATGATCCGGCACCCCGGAATGAAACCGGCGTTCGACAAATGAAACAGCCCCGGCAGCAGCTTGCGCCGGGCCAGGTCACCAGTGGCGCCGACGAGCACCACGACCTGCGGAGACCGCGGGCCCACGCCGGGAGGAATTTTTGCCACGCTGCTGCGCCTCTCAAAGTCGACGAATGACACGCCCGCGCCGGGTGGGGCGCGAGTCCGGACCCACGGCATTCTGGGGCATGGTGCCGGCCGGCGCGCCACGCGGGGGGTGTCGGCGATCGGGTGGGGTTCAGCGCGTGGCGCTGGACAGCCTGAACATGTCGGTCCAGGCGCTCTGCTCGGGCATCACGTAGACGACCGCGCGGCTGCGGCCCAGCACGGGCTGCACCACGGCGTCGTAGAACCATTCGGGCACGACCACGCAGCCCGCCGAGACGCGCTTGTCGCGCGCGCTGCCCGAGGCCAGCCGCTGTTCGCGTGGCGCCATGGCGGGGCCGGGGCGCAGCCGGTGAATCGCCAGCGCGGCGTCGTAGTCGATCCACACGATCGGCTCGCCGGCCAGGTTGTGGCCCGGTTCCGAGACAAAGCGGCCGGCCGGCGTGGTGCGGTCGCCAACGAGCAGGCGCCCCTGCTGGGTCCGCTCGCCGACCCCCGCCACCGACTGGTCTCCCGGCGTCTGGCCCAACAACACGGGCGACGCGCCGGCCAGCGTGCCGTCGGCGCGGTACACCAGGATGACGGCGGTTTGTTTGTCGACGATCGCGAACGGTGATCCACCATGGTCGGCCGACTGAAGCACGCGCCGCGCCAGGTCGGTGGCGGCACGCGCCGTGGCGGCGCTGTCGGTTGCGGCCGTGTCGATCCCCGGCTCCACGGCCGCTTGTGCGCCTTGCTGCCCCGACAACGCGGCCACGACAAGCGCAACCCTCCCCCAATCCGAACGCCGCATGCTGCTCCCCGAGATGCCAAGAACCGAACTGCCGATGCTGTCAGCGTCGACGGCGGGCGATGGCTTGAAAAGCGGGGTAACCCGACACCACAAGCGCTGGTCGGAGAACGATTTCACGCGACAGCCGGGCGCTGCGGCCAGGCTCACGCTCGTCGAGTCGGGCGCCACCGCGGCGCTGCCTGGGCCGGTGGGCTGGCTGGCCAGCGGCTCTGGCACAAGCGCATAGTTGCGGTGTCTGGAGGGCAGCATGTTCAGAATCCATTCCATCGTCCCGGCGCTGCTGGCGCTGGCGGCGTCGATGCCGCTGGCCGCGGCCGATGCCTTGATGACCCGGGCGCAGGCGCTCAAGGGCATCGAGCAGCCGCTGGCGGCCACCCGCCGCGCGGCGGTGGAGCGGCTGGGCGACATCGGCGGCATGACCGATGCCGATCGGCTGCTGGCGCGCCTGGGCGACGACGATGCGCCGGTTCGGCGCGCGGCCGAGGCCGCGCTGTGGCGCATCTGGAGCCGCTCCGGAGACCGTGCCGTCGATGCGCTGCAGGTGCGCGGCGTGGCACAAATGCAGGCCGGGCAGCTCGACCAGGCGCTGGCGACGTTCACCGGCATCATCCGCCGCAAGCCGGCATTCGCCGAAGCCTGGAACAAGCGCGCGACCGTGCTGTTCCTGCTGGGCCGCTACGAAGATTCGATGAAGGATTGCGACGAGGTGCTCAAGCGCAACCCGAACCACTTCGGCGCCCTGTCGGGCTACGCGCAGATGCACATCGAGCGTGGCGAATTCGAGCGCGCCATCGAAGCTCTCGAACGGGCGCTGAAGCTCAACCCCAACCTGCCCGGCGCGGGCGCCGCCATTGAGCTGCTGGAGCGCCAGCTCAATGAACAGCGGCGCCGCACGATCTGAAGCAATTCCTCAGAGCGCGCCGAAACGGAAGCTCGACGCGGCCACGCCGCCCATGAAATCGTCTTCGTGATAAACGCAGGTGCCGGCCTCGGCCTCGGCCGCGCCGACTGCCACCATCAACGGCAACAGATGTTCCTCGCGCGGGTGCGCCTGGCGGGCCGACGGCGCCGTTTCCCAGGCGGTCAATTGCACGCTGCGCTCGGCCGCGCTGGCGGCCACCACCGTCTGCTGCAGCCAGTGGTCGAAGGCCTGCGAGGCGCCCTTGGCGCGCGCGCCGAATTCGCGCAGGTTGTGATAGCTCAGGCCGCTGCCGACGATCAGCACACCTTCGTCGCGCAGCGGTGCGAGCGCGCGTCCCAATGCCAGATGGTCCTCCGGGTCCAGGCCGGTTTTCAACGACAGCTGCAGCACCGGCACGTTCGCTTCCGGGTAGATCACCGCAAGCGGCGAAAACGTGCCGTGGTCGAAGCCGCGCTGGGTGTCCACGCGCGCCGGCATGCCTGCGGCTTCGATCAGCGCGCGCACCCGTTCGGCCGTGTCTGGCGACCCCGGCGCGGGGTAGCGCACGTGGTAGGTGTGCGCGGGGAAACCGCCGTAGTCGTACAGCATCGACGGCTGGGCCGCGCCCATCACGGTGAACTGCGGCTCCTCCCAGTGCGCCGAGACCATCAGCACCGCCTTCGGCGTGCGGCCGAGTTCACGCGGCATGGCTTGCAGCGATGCTTCGAGGCGGTCGTATGCGCCGCCCAGCTGGTCCTTCATGTAGGGCCACGGCCCGCCGCCGTGCGAGATGAAATAGGTGGGCAGCGTGCGCGTGGCCATGGCAAAAGTCCTCTGAGTCAACGATCGGCGTTCAGTGTAGGAGCGGGCCCTGCCAGCACCGTTGCCCCGGACTGAACTTGGCGTTCGAACCGCTTGATGGTGCATCATCAACGATGCATTCACCGGCCCGGCTGCTGCTGCCCGCGGGGGTTGACCCGGTCGTGGCGCCCCTGCTCACCGCCCGCGCGCTGCGCGGCTTTGCCGATGGCTATGTGGCGGTGCTGTTGCCGGCCTACCTGCTGGCGCTGGGCTTGGGGCAGTTCGACGTCGGCCTGCTCAGCAGCGCCACCTTGGCGGGCTCGGCGCTGGCCACGCTGGCGGTCGGTGTCATCGGCCACCGCTGGCCGGCGCGGCGCCTGTTGCGCGGCGCGGCTCTGCTGATGGCCGCCACCGGCATCGCCTTTGCGGGGCTGTCGGCGTTCTGGCCGCTGCTGCTGGTGGCCTTTGTCGGCACGCTCAACCCGAGCTCGGGTGATGTCAGCGTGTTCCTGCCGCTGGAGCATGCGCGGCTGGCGCAAGCGGCGCGTGCCGATGCGCGCACCGCGCTGTTCGCGCGCTATTCGCTCACCGGCTCGCTCAGCGCCGCCGTCGGCGCCCTGGCCGCGGCCTTGCCACCGTGGCTGGCGGCGCATGCCGGGCTGCCGCTGGTGAGTGGCTTGCGGGCGATGTTCGTCTTGTATGCACTGATCGGCGCCGCCGTGTGGTGGCTGTACCGCGGGTTGCCGCGGGCCGAGGCGCATGCGGCGGCGGCACCGGCGCCGTTGGGGCCGTCGCGCGGCACGGTGTTCAGGCTGGCCGCGCTGTTCAGCGTCGACTCGTTTGCCGGCGGGCTGGTGGTGAACTCGCTGATGGCGCTGTGGCTGTTCGAGCGCTTCGGCTTGTCGCTCGCTCAGGCCGGTGTCTTTTTCTTCTGGACCGGCCTGCTGGCGGCCAGCTCGCAACTCGCGGCACCCTGGGTTGCGCGCAGGTTCGGCCTGCTCAACACCATGGTGTTCACGCACATCCCGGCCAATGTGTGCCTGATCCTGGCCGCACTGGCCCCGAACCTGGCCGTGACCCTGGCGCTGCTGTTCGTGCGCAGCGCGCTGTCGCAGATGGACGTGCCCACGCGCACCGCGTTCGTGATGGCGGTGGTCACACCGGCCGAACGCGCGGCCGCCGCCAGCTTCACCGCCGTGCCACGCAGCCTGGCGGCGGCCGCGAGCCCGACGCTGGCCGGTGCAATGCTGGCCGCCGGCTGGCTCAGCGCGCCGCTGGTGGCCTGCGGCGTGCTGAAGATCGCCTACGACCTGGCCTTGCTGTTCGCCTTCAGGCGCCAGCAGCCGCCAGCGGATTCGGCCTGAAGGCCGGCGGGAAATGCAAGGCCGGGGCAGCGCTTAAGATTTGCGCCATGACACCTTCTCCGACAAATCAGCCCGCCCAGGCCGCCCAGCCCGCCCAGGCCGCCGAGGCCGCCGAGGCCGATTCGCCCGCCGCCGCGAAGGAGGCGCGCCTGTGGGTCGACAACGGCTGGACCGCCCGCGTCATCAAGAACGACGACGATGACGGATGGGCCGTCGAGATGGTCAAGGACGGCGAGCCCGAGCCCGCGCTGGTCGGCCCCTGGACCATGGGGCGCGACAAGAAGAACCCCAAGCCGCTCGACGTTGCCGCGTTCAACACGCTGGTCAAGACGGCCTGCGAAGTGGTGCGCCGCCACGAACAGCACCTGCACGCGCTGCACCACAAGAACGTGACGGTGGCGGCGCGCGCCGAACGCATCCACGTCACGCTCGACATCGTGGCCGATGAAGACGATCCGCATGCCCTGCTGGCGGCACGCGACGCGCATGGCGCACCACTCGCGCAGGTGCGCGTCGACGCCGGGTTCAGGCTCAATTCGGCCAGCGCGCTGGCCTGGATCGAGAATGACTTCCGCAAACCCGGCTGAGCGCGCACCCATGACCGATGAACTGTTTCGCGAAGACGCGGCGCTTGACCACTGCGACGCGCGCGTCAGCGCCATCGACGAACGCGGTGTGCAACTCGACCGCACGGTGTTCTACCCGCTCGGCGGCGGCCAGGCGGGCGACCGCGGCGTGCTGGTGCTGCCCGATGGCACGGAGCTGCAGATCGCCGACACCCGCAAAGGCACCCTGCCGGGCGCGATCGTGCACGTGCCGGCACCGGGCCAGGAAACACTGCTGGCGCGCATCGCCGCGGGCCACGCGGTGCTGGCCCGCATCGACATGCCACGGCGCCGGCGCCACATGCGCTTTCACACCAGCACCCACCTGCTGTGCGCGCTGGTGCCGCACCCGGTCGACGGTTGTTCGATCACCGCCGACCACGCGCGGCTCGACTTCCACATGAGCGAACCGCTCGACAAGGAGCTGCTGAACGCCGGGCTGGCGCGCCTCGTCGCCGAGGCTCACCGGGTGAGCCACCGCTGGATCAGCGAAGCCGAACTCGACGCCAACCCGGGCCTGGTGCGCAGCATGAGTGTGCAGCCGCCAAGATCGGCCGATGGGCAAGGCCGCATCCGGGTGCTGGAGATCGACGCCGTCGATCTGCAGCCTTGCGGCGGCACGCACGTGGCCAATACCGCCGAGATCGGCGCGGTCGTCGTCACCAGAATCGAGAAAAAATCTGCCATGACGCGCCGGGTGGTGCTGGGGTTTGCGCCAGCGGACTGATTCGCATGCGATCTTGCGCATGCCGGAGACGATCCGCGCGGCTGCGTATCGGGCGCTTTCCGTGCGGGGAAGGCCGTGGCGGCGGATTGGAACTGGGGGCCGATGCGGGCTGGCGGGGCGGCTTGCGCCTGCGTCCACTTCTTCACACAAACCTCCCCAACCACCCTCGTATTCTTCAGCCAGCAGCCGATGACGCTTGATGGAGCGGCGCGTGCTGTGCGCGGCACCATCGTGAAGCTTCTTGCGGCCCCCTGGTTCAGCGCCCGGCAGTCCCCGATTTGAGGGATGCGGGGCCGCTGGGGTGGTCTGCATGATTCATGCACAGCCGATTCATCAGTGTCTGTCTGGAGATGTGGATGCGAAGCGAAGAACGTACCGAAGGGGCCTACCGCATTTATGCCAGCGCGATCAAGGCGCCGGGCGGCAAAGGGTTCGTGGCGGCGGTCGTCGTGAAGCGCATCCACGGCGACATCGGCACCTGGCGCGAGGCGTTTCGCCACCAGAGCCTGGCCGGCGGCCACCGCTGGCCGTCGCCTGAAGCGGCGCGGGTGATGGCCATGGCGATGGCCGAACAGGTGATCCGCCACGAGCCTCACCGCCTGAAAGGCTGACGCGCTACAAGCGGCCCAGCTTCAGCCGCAGCACCCGGTCGCAGCGCGCGGCCAGCGTTTCGTCATGCGTCACCAGCACAAACGCCATGCCTTCGCGGCGCGCCAGTTCCAGCATCAGCACGAACACGCCATCGGCGGTTTCGCGGTCGAGGTTGCCGGTCGGTTCGTCGGCCAGCACGCAGGCCGGCCGCCCCGCCAGCGCGCGGGCGATGGCCACCCGCTGGCGCTCGCCGCCGGACAACTGCGAGGGCCGGTGCCGCACCCGATCGGCCAGCCCGACTTGCGCCAGCACCTGTTGCGCCTGGGCCCGCGCGGCGGCCTTGTCGAGGCGCCGGATGCGCAGCGGCATGGCCACGTTGTCGAGCGCGGTGAATTCCGGCAGCAGGTGATGGAACTGGTAGACGAAGCCGTGGTGCCGGTTGCGCCATTCGCCCTGCTCGGCCGGGCTCATGCGCGCAAAGTCGCGGCCGCTCAGGCGCACGCTGCCTTCGGTGGGCGCTTCGAGCCCGCCGAGCAGGTGCAGCAGCGTGCTCTTGCCCGACCCCGAGGCGCCGACGACGGCGATCGTCTCGCCCTGCCGGACCTGCAGGTCGACCCCTTGCAGCACGTGCACGTCCAGCCTGGAGGCGCCGGCGCCTTCGGTGAAGCGCTTGTGCAGCCCGACGGCTGCGATCACCGGCTCACTCATAGCGCAGCGCCTCGGCCGGCTGCACGCGGCTGGCGCGCCAGCTCGGGTACAGCGTGGCCACGAACGACAGCAGCAGCGAGATGACGACGATCGGCACGATGTCGTCGGCCTGCGGCTCGCTCGGCATGCGGCTGATCAGGTAGACGCTGCTGGGCAGGAAGCTCACGCTCAAGGCGCGTTCGATGGCCGGCACGATGGTGTCGATGTTGAAGGCGATGCCCAGCCCCAGCAGCACGCCGGCCAGGGTGCCGATCACCCCTGAGGCCGCGCCCTGCACCATGAAGATGCTCATGATCGAGCGCGGGCTCGCGCCCAGCGTGCGCAGGATGGCGATGTCGGCCTGCTTGTCGGTGACCGTCATCACCAGCGTGGACACGAGGTTGAACGCGGCCACCGCGACGATCAGCGTGAGGATGATGAACATCAGCCGCTTTTCCAGCTGCACGGCCGAGAACCAGTTGCGGTTGGTGCGGGTCCAGTCGCGCACGGTCACCTGCGGGCCCAGGCCGAGCGCCAGGTCCATCGCCACCTCGCGCGCCTGGTTCAGGTCTTTCAGGCGCACTTGCACGCCGGTCGGGCCTTCGACGCGAAACAGCTTGGCCGCGTCATCCAGGTGGATCAGCGCCAGCCCGTTGTCGTACTCGAAATGCCCGGCGTCGAAGGTGCCCGCCACGGTGAGCTGCTTCAGCCGCGGCACCACGCCGGCCGGTGTGACCTGCCCGCCGGCCACGGCGATGGTGACCTTGTCGCCCTCCTTCACGCCGAGCGAGCGCGCCAGCTCGCCACCCAGCACGATGCCCCAGGCGCCCGGCACGAGCCGGGCCAGCGTGGTGTCCCTCAACTGTGCGGCCAGGGGGGTGACGGTGGCCTCGTCGGGCGGCGAGATGCCGCGGATCAGCACCCCGCGCATGTCGTCGCCGCGCGCGATCAGCGCCTGCGACGCGATGAACGGCGCCGCGCCGATGACCTGCGGGTTCTTGCGCGCCTGCGCGGCCGTGGCCCGCCAGTCGGCCAGCCCGTTTCCGTCACGCTCGAACACCTCGATGTGCGCGATCACCGACAGCATGCGGTCGCGCACCTCCTGCTGAAAACCATTCATCACCGACAGCACGATGATCAACGCCGCCACACCGAGCGCGATGCCCAGCATCGACACGCTGGAGATGAAGGAGATGAAACCATTGCGCCGCCCGACGCGGCCGGCGCGCGTGTAGCGCCATCCGACTTGAAGCTCAAAGGGCCAGTTCATGGGGGAGCGATGCTACAGGACACCATGCCGAGCCCGGCCCGGATAATCGGCTCGCATGCAGCTGCTGATTCCATTCGCCTCTGCGCTGCCCGACGCGGCCGGCGTGGTGCTGCGTGACCTGGCGCTGCCCACGCTGCAGCGCTTGCTGCGGCGCCTGCGCGCGCTGGCGCCGGACGCGGGCGACGAGTATTCGCTCTCGCCTCCACACGAGCGCGCTTTGGCCCGCGCCTGGGGCTGGCCGCTGGTCGATGGCGGGCTGCCGTTCGCGGCGCGGGCGGCGGCGGCCGACGGGGTGGCGGTCGGCGACCAGGCCTGGGGCCTGCTGACGCCGGCGCACTGGGACGTGGGCCGCGACCACGTCAGCCTGGTCGACCCGCTGGCGCTGGCGCTGGGCGAAGCCGAGTCGCGCGCGCTGTTCGACGCGCTGCGCCCGTTGTTCGAAAGCGAAGGCTTTGCGCTGGTGTGGGGCGCGCCGATGCGCTGGTATGCCGCGCACGCCAGCCTGGCCGAACAACGCTGCGCTTCGCTCGACCGGGTGATCGGCCGCAATGTGGACCTGTGGCTGCGCGGTGAACAGCAGGGCGGCGCGGCGGCGCGCCTGCTGCGCCGCCTGCAGAGCGAGGTGCAACTGCTGCTGTACCCGCACCCGCTCAATGAAGCGCGCGAGGCGCGCGGCGACATGACGGTGAACTCGTTCTGGCTCAGCGGTTGCGGCAGGCACCGGCCGGCCGACGAAGCCGCGGTCCACATCGACGACTCCTTGCGCCACCCGATGCTGATGCAGGACTGGACGGCCTGGGCCGACGCCTGGCGCGCGCTCGATGCCGGCCCGCTGGCGCAGCTGCTGGACACGCTGGAACAAGGCCGCGATGCTGCGCTGACCTTGTGCGGCGAACGCCGTTCGCAGCGCTTTGAACATCAGCCGCAGTCGGTGCTGCGGCGATTTCAGCGGCGCTGGAATGCACCGCTGCCGCACACGGTTCTGGAGCCGTTGTGACCACGCCCGATGGGCCCACCATCACCTTGCGCGATGCGCCGCCGCGGGCCGTCTGGGCGCTCGAGCAGGCCGGCGTGCACCCGTTGCTGGCGCGCCTGTTCGCGGCGCGCGGCCTGCGCAACGCCGACGAACTGGACGACGGCCTGGCGCGCTTGCTGCCGCCGGCCGAGTTGCTCGGCGCCCAGGCGGCGGCGCGCTTGCTGGCCGATGCGATCGCGGCGCGCCAGCGCCTGTGCATCGTCGCCGACTACGACTGCGATGGCGCCACCGCCTGCGCCGTGGCCTTGCGCGGCCTGGCGCTGCTGGGCGCCGGCGCCGAAACGCTGTGCTACGTGGTGCCCGACCGCGCGCTGCATGGCTACGGCCTGACGCCCGCCATCGTCGACCTGGCGCTGCGCCACAAGCCCGATGTGCTGCTGACGGTGGACAACGGCATTGCCAGCCTGCAGGGTGTCGCGCATGCGCGCGCCCAGGGGCTGGTGGTGATCGTGACCGACCATCACCTGCCGGCGCTGGAGGACGGCGTGGTGGTGCTGCCCGACGCCAACGTGATCGTCAACCCGAACCAGCCGGGCTGCACCTTTGCCAGCAAGAACCTCGCTGGCGTGGGCGTGATGTTCTATGTGCTGCTGGCCTTGCGCGCCGAGTTGCGCGAGCGCGGCGTGTTCAGCGCGCAGGTCCAGCCGCGGCTGGACCCGCTGCTGGACCTGGTGGCGCTGGGCACGGTGGCCGACGTGGTGCGGCTGGACGCCAACAACCGCCGCCTGGTGGCCCAGGGCCTCAAGCGCATCCGGGCCGGCCAGTTGCAGCCCGGCGTGGCCGCGCTGTTCAGCGCCGCCGCGCGTGATGCGCGGCGCGCCAGCGCGTTCGACTTCGGTTTTGCGCTTGGGCCGCGCATCAATGCGGCGGGCCGCCTGTCGGACATGACGCTCGGCATCGAATGCCTGCTCACCGACGACGCCACGCGCGCTGCGGAACTGGCGCGCGCGCTGGACGCCATCAACCGCGAGCGGCGCGAGGTCGAAGCCGGCATGCGCGAGCAGGCCGAGCTGCTGCTGCAAACGCTGATGCGGCACGCGGACCGGATCAGCGGCGACCCGCCCGCTGCGCTGGCGTTGTTCGACCCGGCGTTTCACGAGGGCGTGGTGGGCATCGTCGCGGCGCGCCTGAAAGACCGCGTGCATCGGCCCACGTTTGTGTTTGCGCTGGGCAAGGACGGTTTGTTGAAGGGGTCCGGGCGCTCGATCCCCGGCTTTCATCTGCGCGATGCGCTGGATCTCGTCGCCAAGCGCCACCCCGAGGTGCTCAAGCGCTTCGGCGGCCACGCCATGGCGGCCGGCTGCACCGTGGCGCAGGAGCATTTCGACACCTTCGATGCCGGCTTGCAGCAAGTGGCGCGCGAGTGGCTCGACCCCGCCACGCTGGCGCGCAAACTGCTCAGCGACGGGCCGTTGGCGCTGGAGCACTTCAACGCCGAGACGGTGCGCGCGCTCGACGCCCAGGTGTGGGGCCAGGCCTTCGAGCCGCCGATCTTCAGCGACGAGGTCGAGGTGGTGTCGCAGCGGCTGGTGGGCGAAAAACACCTCAAGCTCGGCGTCAAGCACGCCGGCGTGCTGCGCGACGCGATCTGGTTCGGCCACAGCGAGCCGGTGGCCGGCAAGGTGCGCATGGCCTATCGGCTCAGCGTGGACGACTACAACGGCCGCGAACGGGTGCAGATGGTGGTGGAGGCGGTCGGCTGATCCCGGCGCGTCGCGCCGCAGGCCGCCGCAATGACCTTGCCGGCGTCGTTGCAACTGGGTTCCGTAGATCAGCATCGCACGGCGATACTCGCGGGATTACCCGTGCTCCCATGCGGGATGAGGCGTGGCCATGAACCCGAACGATGATCCCAACGACAGTCAACCGCAGGCGCACCGCCGCGCAGCCTTGACCCGGCTGTGGCGCATGGCGGCGCTGGCCATGGGCGCAGGCGCCGCCGGCACGATGGTGTCCTGCAGCGGCGGCGGCGGCGACGCCCCGGCCCCGGCCCCGGCGCCAGTGGCACCGACGCCGCCCGCACCCGCACCCGCACCGGGGCCGGGACCGGCACCGCCACCGCCGGCGCCATCACCATCGGGCCCGCCGATTGCCACCAACTTCACCGGCGCGCTGGCCGAGCCCTGGGGGCTGGCCTTCCTGCCCGATGGGCGGATTCTGGTCACGCAAAAAGGCGGTTCGCTGGTGATCGTGTCGGCCAACGGCCAGACGGTGGGCGCACCGGTGAGCGGCGTGCCGGCCGTCGTCGCCTCCGGCCAGGGCGGGCTGCTCGACGTTGCGCTCGACCCGGACTTCGGCACCGATCCGTGGGTGTACCTGACGTTCTCGGAAGCCGGCGCCGGCGGAACCGGAACGGCGGTGTTTCGCGCCCGCCTGGTGGGCAACGCGCTGGTGGGCGGCGCGGTGATCTTCCAGCAGAGCCCGAAGGTGTCGGGCGACGCGCATTTCGGCTCGCGGCTGGTCTTTCGCGGCGACAA
>JANOXU010000179.1:0-7542 GCA_031418595.1 Burkholderiales bacterium | reverse complement strand
GGAAGCGGGCATCGTCACGGTCGCCTTCTCAACGCTTTGGGCGTTGCGGATGCGGGTCAGCATGTCGGCAATCGGGTCACTCATGCTCATTGCAATAACTCCTTGTGCCGATTACCAGCTGGCCTTGATCATGCCCGGGATATCACCCTTGAAGGCCAGATCGCGAATCTTGCTGCGTGCCAGACCGAACTTGCGGAACGTGCCACGCGGCCGGCCGGTGAGTTCGCAGCGGTTGCGCAGGCGTGTGGGGTAGGCATTGCGCGGCAACTTTTGCAGCTCCAGGCGAGCCAGGTAGCGCTGCTCGTCGGAGTTCTTAGCGCTATCGGCCACGCCGCGCAGCTCGGCGTATTTCTTGGCGTACTTGGCCACCAGCTTTTCACGCTTGGCCTGACGCTCGATGAGAGAGACTTTCGCCATGGGGCAACCTCAGTTCTTGAACGGGAAGCGGAACGCGGCGAGCAGTGCCCTGCACTCTTCGTCGGTCTTCGCGCTGGTGGTGATGCTGATGTTCAGGCCGCGAATGGCATCGACCTTGTCGTACTCGATCTCGGGGAAGATGATCTGTTCCTTGACGCCGGTGTTGTAGTTGCCGCGGCCATCGAACGCCCGGCTTGACACACCGCGGAAGTCGCGCACGCGCGGCAGCGCGATTGTGACGAAGCGGTCGAGAAACTCGAACATGCGCACGCCACGCAGCGTGACCATGCAGCCGACGGGCACGCCGTCACGAATCTTGAAGCCGGCGATAGCCTTCTTGCTCTTGGTGACCACGGGCTTTTGGCCAGCGATCTTGGTCAGGTCGCCCACGGCGTGGTCCATGACCTTCTTGTCCGCCACCGCTTCGCTGACACCCATGTTCAAGGTGATCTTGGTGAAGCGCGGCACTTGCATCACCGAGGTGAAGCCGAACTTGGCCATCAAGTCGGGCACGACCTTCTCGTTGTAGAAGGTTTGCAGCCGAGCGGCCGGGGCCGGCCCGGTGGGCTGGGTTGCGACCGGAACGGCCGCAGGCGCCGCGGCCTTTGCAGCAGCTTTGGCGCCGGCCTTTGCATCGGCCTTTGCATTGGCCTTGGTTGGAGTTTGAGCCATCGCGGTTCCTTAAGCCTTGATCTCGGCGCCGCTGGACTTATAGACGCGCACTTTCTTGCCGTCTGCCAGAAGCTTGATGCCCACGCGGTCGGCCTTGGCCGTTGCAGGGTTGAAGATCGCCAAGTTGGACTGGTGGATGGGCATGACCTTGTCGATCACACCACCCGTGTTGCCCTTCATGGGGTTGGGCTTGACATGCTTCTTGACCATGTTCACGCCATCGACAACGACGCGATCGTCATCGACACGCAAGCTGACCGTGCCGCGCTTGCCCTTGTCACGACCGGTCAACACGATGACTTGGTCGCCTTTACGAATCTTGTTCATGATTCCTGAGTCCTGATTCTTGGGGCGCGCTTTACAGCACTTCGGGCGCCAGCGAAACGATCTTCATGAAGCGCTCGGTGCGCAGTTCGCGCGTCACCGGCCCGAAGATGCGCGTGCCGATGGGCTCGAGCTTGGCATTCAGCAGCACGGCGGCATTGCCGTCGAACTTGATCAGCGAGCCGTCAGACCGGCGCACGCCCTTGGCGGTGCGAACCACCACGGCGCTGTAGATCTCGCCCTTCTTGACACGACCACGCGGCGCGGCTTCCTTGATGGAAACCTTGATGACATCGCCGATGCCGGCATAGCGGCGCTTGGAGCCGCCCAGCACCTTGATGCACTGGACGGACTTCGCCCCAGTGTTGTCGGCGACGTCGAGTCGCGATTGCATTTGGATCATTGGTATCCCCAACTTCTCCCGCATGCCCAGTGCCGCAATGCGGCGCTGGTAAAGCGGTCAGTCTTGGGCCCGTGGTCTGGCGGCGAGCCGCCAGCGTGGTTGGGCTGGAACCGGCAACTTTCGGCTGCTGGGTGCTGCGGGCATCTGGCCTGCGCGCCCAAGCCAACAAGAGGCCGGGAAAGCTTTTGATTATCTTCTGCGAAACGAAAGCCTGTCAAGCTTTCGTTGCATTGATCACAGACTCTGCGCTTGCTTGAGCATGGTGTCAGCGTCGCTGACTTCGAACTTGCCAGGCGCTTCAATGTTCAACGTCTTGACCACCCCGTCAACCACCAGCATCGAAAAACGGTTGGCGCGCAAGCCCATGCCCCGCGTAGTGAGATCCAGCGTCAAGCCGGTGGCTTTGGCGAAGTCAGCGCTGCCGTCGGCCATCATGCGCACCTTGCCGCCGGCCTTTTGGTCACGGCCCCAGGCGCCCATCACAAAGGCGTCGTTGACCGAGACACACCAGATTTCATCAACACCAGCGGCCGTCAGCGCGGCAGCCTTCTCCACGTAACCCGGCACATGCTTGGCCGAGCAGGTGGGTGTGTAGGCGCCCGGCAGACCGAACAGCGCGATCTTCTTGCCGGCTGTGGCCTTGCCCAGCTCGAAGCTGTTGGGGCCGATGCTGCAGCCGTTGCCTTCAACTTCCACGAACTCTTGCAAGCTGCCAGCGGGCAGTTTGTCTCCGACCTTGATCATGTGCACTCCTTCTTCATGTCGATGGGTCAGGCCAGGCCGGCCTTTTTCACCAAGCGCGTGACGACCCAGTTCTTGGTCTTTGAAATCGGCCGGCTCTCGGCGATCTCGACGACATCACCAGCCTTGTATTCACTCTTCTCGTCATGCGCGTGGTACTTGCGCGAGCGGGCGACGATCTTGCCATACAGCTCGTGCGTGACCCGGCGCTCAACCAGCACCGTGACGGTCTTCTCGCGCTTGTCGCTGACGATCACGCCCACCAGGCTGCGGGTATTCTTCTCGACCGGCTTCGCGGTGACATCGGCAATAGCGGCGGTATCGGTCTGGCTCATTTGGCCGCCTCCTTCTTCTTCTGGTTGAGCACGGTCTTGACGCGCGCGATGTCGCGCTTCGTCTTGCCCAGCGTGGT
The DNA here is from genome assembly GCA_031418595.1 of Burkholderiales bacterium. Lineage (GTDB taxonomy): Bacteria > Pseudomonadota > Gammaproteobacteria > Burkholderiales > Burkholderiaceae_C > Rubrivivax. The sequence goes on along the minus strand of JANOXU010000179.1, from coordinate 4,573 downwards.
GTGGTTGGTCAGTTGCTGGGTCGCCTTTTGCATGCGCAGGCCGAAATGGGCCTTGAGCAGGTCAGAGACTTCTCTTTCCAACGCGGCCACGTCCTTGGTGCGCAGTTCAGTTGCTTTCATGCATTTCTCTCCTGGCTGCCGTTCAAGCGCCGACCATGCGCGCGACGAAGGTGCAGCGCAGCGGCAGCTTGGCCGCAGCCAAGGTGAACGCCTCGCGCGCCAGCGCTTCGGGCACGCCGTTGATTTCGTACAGCACCTTGCCGGGCTGGATTTCCGCCACGTAGTACTCGGGGTTGCCCTTGCCGTTGCCCATGCGAACTTCTGCAGGCTTTTGCGAAATGGGCTTGTCCGGGAAGATGCGGATGAAGATGCGCCCGCCGCGCTTGATGTGACGCGAAATGGCGCGTCGAGCAGCTTCGATCTGGCGCGCGGTGAGGCGGCCGCGCTCGGTGGCCTTGAGGCCGAACTCGCCGAACGACACTTTCGCGCCACGCGTGGCGACGCCGGTGTTGCGGCCCTTTTGTTCTTTGCGGAACTTGCGACGTGCGGGTTGCAGCATCGTTATTCTCCTTTGGTCTCGCCACCGGCGGCGGGTGCCTTGCGCACGCGCTTGACGGCACCGGTCTTCGGGCCGTCTGCTGCCGGGGTGGTGGGCGCGCGGTCGGGGTTCGCAGCCGGCCGTGGTGAGCGGTCGCTGGCCGGACGGCCACGCCCACCGGGGGCGCCAGGGCCGCCGGGTGCACCACCGGGGCGGGGGCCACGGCGCGCGCGGCGGTCATCGTCAGCGCCATCGGTCTTGGCCACGTTCGGCGTTTCGCCTGCGGCCAGACGGTCGCCGCGGTAGACCCAGCACTTCACACCGATCACGCCGTAAGTCGTCTTGGCTTCGGAGAAGCCGTAGTCGATGTCGGCCTTCAAGGTGTGAAGCGGCACGCGGCCTTCGCGGTACCACTCGCAGCGCGCAATCTCAATGCCGTTCAGGCGGCCCGAAGACATCAGCTTGATGCCTTGAGCGCCTAGACGCATGGCGTTTTGCATCGCACGCTTCATGGCGCGGCGGAACATGATGCGCTTTTCAAGCTGCTGGGTGATGCTGTCGGCAATCAGTTGAGCATCGATTTCGGGCTTGCGCACTTCTTCGATATTCACGGCCACCGGCACACCCAGGCGGCGCGACAGTTCGGCCTTGAGGTTTTCGATGTCCTCGCCCTTTTTGCCGATCACAACGCCAGGGCGCGCCGAATAAATCGTGATGCGCGCGTTCTTGGCCGGGCGCTCGATCAGGATCTTCGACACCGCAGCGCTCTTCAACTTGGTCTTCAGGTATTCGCGCACATGCAGGTCTTCGGCCAGCATGGTGGCGAAGTTGCGGCTGTTGGCGAACCAGCGCGACGACCAGGCACGGGTAACCGGCAGCCGGAAACCAATGGGATGGATTTTTTGACCCATGTTCTTGCAAGCCTTTGGTTAGTTGCCGACTGTCACGTAGATGTGGCAGGTGGACTTGCTGATGCGGTTGCCGCGCCCCTTGGCGCGCGCCGAGAAGCGCTTCAACGTGGTGCCCTGCTCGATGTAGATCGACTTGACCTTCAATTCGTCGATGTCAGCACTGTCGTTGTGCTCGGCGTTGGCCATGGCCGAAGCCAGGGCCTTCTTGACGATGCCGGCAGCCTTCTTTTGCGTGAAGCTCAGGATGTTCATGGCCTGGTCGACAGGCTTGCCGCGGATCAGGTCGGCCACCAGCCGGCCTTTGTCGGCCGACAGGCGCACGCCGCGCACGATTGCTTTGGTTTCCATGGTCATGCGCCTTTACTTCTTGGCCTTCTTGTCGGCCGGGTGGCCCTTGAAGGTGCGGGTCTGTGCAAACTCGCCCAGCTTGTGACCCACCATCTGGTCGGTCACGTACAACGGCACGTGCTGCTTGCCGTTGTGCACAGCGATCGTCAGCCCGATGAAATCAGGCAGGATCGTCGAGCGGCGCGACCAGGTTTTGACCGGCTTCTTGTCCTTGTTGGCGGAGGCCTTTTCGACCTTGACCAGCAAGTGATGGTCCACGAAGGGACCCTTCTTGAGTGAACGTGCCATATGCGAAGGCCCTACTTCTTGCGCCGCGAGACGATCATCGTCTGCGTGCGCTTGTTGCTGCGAGTGCGGTAGCCCTTGGTCATGGTGTTCCAAGGCGACACGGGCACCTGGCCCTCGCCGGTGCGGCCTTCGCCGCCGCCGTGCGGGTGATCGACCGGGTTCATGGCCACGCCACGCACGGTGGGGCGAATGCCCTTCCAGCGAATGGCACCAGCCTTGCCGTATTGACGCAGGTTGTGTTCTTCGTTGCTGACCTCGCCGATCGTGGCGCGGCAGTCGATGTGAATCTTGCGCACCTCGCCCGAACGCAAACGAACCTGGGCGTAAATGCCTTCGCGCGCCATCAGCGTGACCGACGCGCCGGCCGAACGCGCGATCTGCGCACCCTTGCCGGGCAGCATTTCCACGCAGTGGATGGTGGAGCCGACCGGGATGTTGCGAATGGGCAGCGTGTTGCCGGCCTTGATCGGGGCTTCGGCACCAGACAGCAGCGTTGCACCCGCCTCAACGCCGCGCGGTGCGATCACATAACGGCGCTCACCATCGGCGTAGCACAGCAAGGCGATGTGGGCCGAGCGGTTGGGGTCGTACTCGATGCGTTCGACCTTCGCGGGAATGGCGTCTTTGTTGCGCACGAAGTCGACGACGCGGTAGTGGTGCTTGTGGCCCCCACCCTTGTGGCGCATCGTGATGTGGCCGTTGTTGTTGCGCCCGGCGTTCTGTATTTGTGGCTCGAGCAACGACGCTTCGGGCTTGCCTTTGTGCAGATGCGGGTGCACCACTTTGACCACGGCACGGCGGCCGGGTGATGTGGGTTTGACTTTGACGACTGGCATTTACGCAGCCTCCCCGGAGAAGTTGAGCTCCTGGCCCGGCTTCAGGCACACATAGGCCTTCTTGACATGGTCGCGTCGGCCGATCGAACGACCGAAGCGCTTGACCTTGCCCTTTTGGTTCGCCACTTGAACCGAGGCCACTTCAACCTTGAACATCAGCTCAACCGCGGCCTTGATCTCGGGCTTGGTGGCGTCACGCAGCACCTTGAACAGAACTTGGTTCTGCTTTTCGGCCATGCGCGTGGCCTTTTCGGAAATGATCGGCGCCACCAGCACTTGGGCCAGACGGCTTTCGTCATGCTTGACGGGGCTCATGCAAACATCTCCTTGAGCTGCTCGATCGCGCCCTTTGTGACCAGCACCTTCTTGTAGTGCACCAGTGACAGCGGGTCGGCGTAGCGTGGCTCCACCACCAACACGTTGGCCAGGTTGCGCGAGGCCAGCAAGAGGTTGTCTTCCACTTGCTCGGAAATCACCATCACCGACTCCAGGCCCATGGCTTTGAATTTCTGTGCCAGCAGCTTGGTCTTGGGGGCTTCAACGTTGAATGAATCCACCACCGCCAAGCGGCCTTCACGAGCCAACTGCGAGAGGATGGAGGCCATGCCGGCCCGGTACATCTTCTTGTTGACCTTGTGGCTGAAGTTTTCGTCGGGCGTGTTCGGGAAGGTGCGTCCGCCTCCGCGCCAGATGGGCGAAGAGGTCATGCCGGCGCGAGCGCGGCCGGTGCCCTTTTGGCGGAACGGCTTCTTGGTGGAGTGATGCACTTCGGCCCGCGTCAACTGCTTGCGCGTGCCTTGGCGAGCATTGGCCTGGTAGGCCACCACCACCTGATGCACCAGCGCTTCGTTGTAGTCGCGGCCGAAGAGCGTGTCGGGCGCATCCACCTTCGAAGTGGGTTGGCCCTGGTCGTTCAGGAGCTCGAGTTGCATCACTTGGCTCCCTTTGCGGCGACGGGCGCCGTTGCAGGCCCCTTGGCACGCGCTTTGACTGCCGGGCTGACGACAACATGCCCATTCTTCGCACCCGGCACCGCACCGCGTACGAGCAACAGCGAGCGCGTTTCGTCAACCCGCACCACATCGAGGTTCTGCGTGGTCACGGTTTCATCGCCGCGATGGCCCGACATCTTCTTGCCTGGGAAAACACGACCGGGGTCTTGCGCCATCGAAATGGAGCCCGGCACATTGTGCGAACGGCTGTTGCCGTGCGACGCGCGCTGCGACTTGAAGTTGTGGCGCTTGATCGTGCCCGTGAAGCCCTTGCCGATGGAGCGGCCCTGCACGTCGACCTGTTGGCCGGCGGCGAACATGCTCACCGGCAAGGTGGCGCCGGCCGTGAACTGGGCCAGCACGTCGGCGCTGACGCGAAACTCCTTCAGCACCTCGCCAGCCAGCACGCCGGCCTTGGCCAGGTGCCCAGCCGCAGGCTTGGTCACGCGCGACGCTTTGCGCGAACCGAAGGCCACCTGGATGGCGTTGTAGCCATCAGACGCTTCGGTCTTGATCTGAGTGACGCGGTTGTTGGACACGTCCAGCACGGTCACGGGAACGGTGTCACCGTCGTCCGTGAAGATGCGCATCATGCCCACCTTGCGGCCCAGCAATCCGAGACGGTTGCTCAGACTCATGGTTCTTCTCCAGCCCCGGCAC
>JANOXU010000178.1:0-17191 GCA_031418595.1 Burkholderiales bacterium | reverse complement strand
CCCACGGTCTTGGTGTTGATTTGCGCGGCGGCGCTGTGCCGCGTGTTGCCGGTGTCGCCACCATAGACAGGCCAGTTCTGGGCCTGTGCCGTGGCGGCCACCGTGAGCAGCGCACCAAGCGCTGCACGGGTCAAGGCGTTTCTCATCACGTCGTCTCCTCGTCAATTGCGGTAGGGAATGGTGGGGTCTTCCGGCTCAGCCCCCCGATGGCCTGGTTTGCAGGGTGAATCGGGTTGCGCCGCCGGGGCTAGGCTTGGGCGTGCGTTCACACGCACATTGCAGCCCAGGCCATTCGGCGGCGCTATTTTGTTACTGCAAGGCGGCCGTGGCTGTACGGTGAAAGCCCTATGCCCAATGGCAAAGCTGTCTCAGAACGACGCACAGCCGCCGCTTGGCAAGCTATTCCCAGCTCACCAGCTCCATGCTCAGCTTGCCGCCCAGCATGAAGCGCGAGGGCGAGGGTTCGTCGCGCTCCAGCTTCACCAACCCCACCCCGGGGCAATACCACTCGCGGCTGGTGAGCGGAATGTCGCGCCAGGCGAACTGCGCATCCACGTACAAACGCACCTTGGCCTTGCCGTCCAGGCGCAGGCAGCGTTCAAAGGTGCCGGCGCGCGTTTCAACTTTGTCATCCAGCGCCTCGATGGTGTAGACCATGGGAAAGGGTTTGTGCGTGCGGCGGATTTCCTTGGGCACTTCGCTGCGCCGCTGCAGCATGTAGGCGGTGGTCAGCACCTGCCACTGCGTACCCACCTGGTAGGGGCGCTGCAGGACATAACGCGCCGGTTCATCGGCCTGGGCAAAGCGATCCAGCGGGTTGCGGCTGGCGATGCGGTAGACGCCGGTCTTGTCGCTGCGCAGCCAGTAGTCGGTGCCGGTGCTGGTGTGGCGGCGCACGGCGGGCTCGTCGCCCATCTTTTCAGCGCCTCGGGTGTGGATGGTCAGTATCTCGATGGTCGCGGGGTGGTCATCGAGCGTGGTGGCGGTGCGATACGTGAAGTTGCGGCCTTCCTGCAGCGGAAAGTAGTCGTCGCTGGCGGCGCTTGGTTCTTGGCCGCAGGCGGCCAATGTCACGCACAGCAGCAATGAAAGGGCGGCACGCACGCTATTTCTCCGGCAACTGCGGTGAAGGCAGGTCACGGATCTTCACCTCCTGCTCGTCGTTCCCTGGTTTGAGCCAACCCAGGCCGCGCTTGTTGCCGGGGGCCTTGATCTCGGCCGTGCCCATTTGGCTCACACCATCGCGCGAACGGCGCAGGCCTTCGTCGATCTGGCCGTGCAACTCCTTGCTGTACTTCACGCGGTAGGCGCGCGGCGCCAGGCCGGTGCGGCCTTCAACGATTTCGCTCACCCACATGAACACCGAGCCCGATGTCTTGGTGCTGGGTTCATCCACCGCCGCGGCCAGCATCACGAAGCGCTCGGGCAAGGGTTCTTCGCTGGGCACGCCCCAGATGGCACGCACGGCGTCATAACCCACAAAGTAAAGCAGCGTCACGCTCAGCACCAGCAGCGTTTTCAGCCACGCCGGCCAGCGGCTCCACAACAGTGCCAGCGCCAGCAGCAACAGCAGCGTGGCGAAGCTCAATATCAATGCCAAAGACATGTCTGGTCGTCCTCGTTGTTTTTAGGGAACCTCTGCATCACCCACCGCGGCGAGCGCATCCTGCCTTTGGAGCGGTCTGCGGCGTTGCAAATGCTCGCGATACCACGCGGTATCGCTGTGCTTTGCGCCTTGCATCCCGCCCCAAACGCAGGCGCGCTCATCCACCATGGGTTATGCAGAGGTTCCTTGGTGATGCCCATCATTGCTTGCCCACCATGGCCTTGGGCAAGGTGTTCAAGCCGGCCACGCTGCCGTCGGCACGCACGGTGAAGCGCACCAGGGTGGCTTCGGCGCCAGGTTTTTCAAGCAGGTGCTGGCCGTAGTAAGCCACCTCGGCGCGCGGGTTCACCTTCACCACACTCAGCGTCACGGGCACCGCCTTGCCCGCGCGCGGGTCGTTCGACGCGGCCACGGCCGAGGCCGACTTGCTGCCGTCGTAGTAGTGCGCGTTGACGATGTACTCGCCGCTGACGATGCCGCGCAGCGTGACCACTTCCTGGTTCAGCGGGTTCACCACGCGCCGGCCGTCGATTTCCACCGTGTCATTCGCCAGGCCGCGGTCGTCGCGGTCCAGGTGCATCAGGCCGGCCTCGCGGGCGCGAAACCACACCACCTCGCCGGCCGGGTTCTGCACCCACAGGTCGATGTCGTTCGGGTCGTTGTCGGGCCAGCCCAGGGTGAGGATGAATTCGGCCTTGGCCACCACGTCACCCGCCTTCAACGCCTTGGGGTTCATCGCCAGCAGCGCTACGATGAAGCAGAAAACGAAGGCGATGAGCATGTTGAACAACATGTCATAGAACGGGTCGACCTCGGGTTCGCGGGCGTTGCGGCGCTGGCGCATCGTGGCCTGCCTGTCACGCCGCCAAGACTGGCGCAGCGCCGGCGTGCACGCTCAAGCCCTGGCGCTGGGCCAGCGCCACGATGGCATCGGCATAACGATCCAGGCGAGTCAACTGCAAGCCCAGCAAGATGTTGCCCACCAGGCCCACCATGGTGGTCAGCAGGGCCACGCCCAGGCCGTTGGTCAGGCTGCGCAGCAGGTCTTGGCTTTGCGCGGCGTCAAAGTTTTGCAGGTTGCCGATTTCCAGCGCCAGGATTGAAAAACCGATCACCTTGCCCAGCAGCCCGAGCTTGAGCTGAATACCGTTGACCCACCAGGCCGTGCTGTGCGGGCCGTGGGTGGCCTCCAGCAGCAAGTCGAGCGGCGCCGCGGCGTCTTGCGGCGCTTGCTTCAAGGCCTGCCGGTATTCAGCTACCCAGCCCGTGGTGCCCGGCTGCTGCGCCCAGCGCTGCTGCAGCGCCAGCTCGCGCGCGCGCTTGCCGCACCACAGCGTGGCGCCGACGAAGATCACGATGATGATCACGGTGATGCCGGTGGGGTCCGAGCGCAGCAGCAGCCCCCACACGCCGCGTATGCCCAGCAGCCAGGTGCCGAAGACGAACAGGCCGAGCAGCGTGAGCCATTCCAGCCAGAGTGGTTCATCGAGCGGGCCGGGGGTGGTTTTGGCCCGCTGCCCGGGTAGGAGCGAAAGGATGGCTTTCATGGCTCAGGGTCTGTTGCTCATTGGGGTACCTTCGTGCTGCGCACTGCGGTGCGAGCCCCTTCGGGCGGCCGGGCGGGGCTCATTGCCCGCCACGGGCCAGCCCCAGCCGATCCACCGTTTGGCGTTCCGCGGCGTAGGTGTCGCGCATGACGCGGGCATAGTCCAGCGGGCCCAGGTAGGCCAGTTCTTGGTCGTACCTCTCCAGCTCGGCCACATGCGCGGGCTCGTGCATGGCGGCCTTGAAGGCATCGTGCAAGGTCTGCACCACGGGCGCGGACAGGCCGCGCGGGCCGGCCAGACCATAGGGCGACATGGCCACGAGCCCTAAGCCCAGCTCGTGCAGCGTGGGCACCTGCGGCCAGCGCCGCGTGCGCCGTTCGCCAAAGGTGACCAGCAAGCGCAACCGGCCGCTGTCGACGAACGGCGCGAAGCCGTTGGAATTGATGCCCACCTGCACCTGGCCCGAAGACACCGCAATCATCTGTTCGGCCGTGCCCTTGTACGGCACATGCACATAGCCCAGGCCGCGCCGGTTCATCAGCTCGTCCATCACCAAATGCGGCGTGGTGCCCACGCCGTTGGTGGCGGCGGTGAGTTGGCCGGGGTGGGTCCAGGCCCATTGAAAAACGTCGTCCAGCGTCTTGAACGGGCTGTCTGCGCGCACCACCATGCCGAACGTGACGCCGCTGATCTGGATGATGGGCGTGGTGTCGCGGATCGGATCCCACTGCACCTTTTGCGTCCACGGCGCGCGGAACACCGGCTGCGGCATCTGGGCAATGGTGTAGCCGTCGGGCGCAGCGTTGTGCAACACCGGCATGACCAGCGTGCCGCCGGCGCCGCCGCGGTTCTCGGTGATCACCTTTTGCCCCAGGTGGCGGCCTGCCAGCTCGGCCAGCAGGCGCAAGGTTTGGTCGGTGGCGCCACCGGCCGCCCAGGGCACCCACAGGGTGATCGGGCGGGTCGGAAAACGAGCGGTGTTTTGCGCCAGCGCGGCACCCAAGGCGGGCCCGAAAGACCAAGCGCCCAGGTGGGCCAGTACTTTGCGTCGCGTGTTCATGGGAAAGTGATCTCTATCGTTGATGGCATCAGGCCGGCCCGCCGCGCTTGGCAAGTTGGCCAAAACCGCGCTGCGGGTCGTAGCCCCAGGCCGCCAGGGCAAAGCACGCAGCCAGGGTGGCCAGCACCACGTAAGGGGCGATGCCGGGGTCTTGGCCATAGAGCGCAAAACGCATCCACTCCACGGCATGCGTGAAGGGGTTGACGCGCGCCACCTGGTAGACCCAGGCCGCGCCGGCTTCTTCAAGCTTCCACAGCGGGTACAGCGCGGTGGAGATGAAGTACATGGGGAAGATGACGAAGTTCATGGTGCCGGCGAAATTTTCCAACTGCTTGATGTGCACCGAAAGCAGCAGGCCCAGCGCGCCGAGCATCAACGCGGCGCACACGCTGGCCAGCAGCAAGTGCGGCGTGTGCGCGCCCCACACCGGCAACTGCGTGCCCAGCAGCCAGGCCACGGCCACGAACGCCGCGGCCTGCACCAACGACAAGGTGGCCGTGGCCACCAGCTTGGCAAAGAGAATCCACGGCCGCGGCAGGGGTGCGGTGAGCAGCAAGCGCATCAAGCCCATTTCACGGTCGTACACCATGGCCAGGCTGGACTGCATGCCGTTGAACAACATCACCATGCCCACCAGGCCGGGGGCGATGTAGACGTCATACGGAATGTAGGTGTCGTAAGGCGGCGCAATGGCCACGCCGAAAACGTTGCGAAAGCCGGCGGCAAACACCGCCAGCCACAGCAGCGGGCGCACCAGGGCGGACGCGAGCCGGCCGTATTGCTGGCTGAACTTGAGCAGCTCGCGCCAGACGATGGCGCGCAGGGCTTGAAGGTAGTGAGCGGCTTTCATTTCTTGCGCACCGGGCACAGTGCTTCGGGGCCGTCGGCGCCGAGCGTGTCGAGCGCATTGCGCGGGTGCATCACGCCTTCAACCGGGGCCATGGCTTGCACGCCCTGGCCGTCGGCCAACATCAACGGTTGGCGCAACTGGCCGTCCCAGGGGCGAAAGCTCATGTTCACGCCTTTGTAGCCATCGAGTGTGTTGTTGGCCAAGGCTTGTGCAAAGGCCGCGGCGGGGCCTTTGGGCGCGGCCACGGCGGCCGTCACCAATGCTTTACCTGCCATCCACGCCGCCCAGTCGTGCGCCGCCATCGGCCGATTCGCCGCCTTGGCAAACCGCTTGGCCAGTTGCGGCGCGCCGAAGCGCTCGAACGCTGAATGCCAGGCCAGCGCCAGCAAGCCGCCGTCGCCCACCACCGGGCGCGCCAGCGCGGTGCGGTAGGGCAGGGCGCGGGCGAATTCGCCGTCGCTGTCGACCACCCACACCACATCGTAATTAACGTTACCGGTGAGCAGCAGCGGGTTGGCCAGGTCGCGCTCGCGCGGGTCGGCGCTGAGCTTGAACGGCTTGGCCGCCACCAGCTTCAAGCCATAGCGTTTGATCGACGCCTGCGCCACGGCGCTGCGCGCGGCGTCTTGAGTGCTGGGGCCGGTGAGCAGCAGCACCTGGGCCCATTTGCGCGCCACCAGTGTTTGCGCCAGGGCGTCGGCGCGCATGCGTTCACTGGGCAGCAGGTGGCTCAGGTTGGCGCGGCAATCGGCTTGCCGCAGGGCATCAGCCGGCTCGCCCAGGTTCAGCACCGGCAGCTTGGTGGCATCCGCCACGGCCAGGGTGGTGGCGGCGTCCAGGTCGGTCAGCAGCACGGCCGCGCCGGCTTTCTCGGCGGCGCCGGCGGCGGCGCGCGCAGCCGCGGAGTTGCTGGCGCTGATCACCTCAAGCGTTAGCTTCGCGCCCGCCGCGTCCAGCTCGAATTCAGCCTCGGCCAGTGCCACGTTCAGGCCGTCGGCGGCGCTGCCGCCGGGGTGGCCGAGGTAGGCGCGTTCAAGCCGGGTCTTGTCCAGGCGCGGGTCTTCGGCGCGCACGATCAGCGTGGCCTTGAAGCTGGCCGCGGCGGCTGGTGCAACCAGTGCCACGCAGAGCAGCGGCGCCAGCCTCATTCCACCAGCACCGCCATGTACGGCACGCGGCCTACCGGCACGCTCTTCAGTGCCTTGGCCGTGGCCACGTCGACCACGGTGAGGTCGTCGCTCAGCCCGTTGGTCACCCACAGTTGCGTTTCGGCCTTGTTCAGCACCACGTTCCAGGCGCGCTTGCCCACCAGCACGGCGTGGGTTTGTTTGCGCGTGGTCACGTCGACATAGGCCACGTGGTTGGCGCGGCCCATGCCCACGAACGCGCGTTTGCCGTCTTTGCTGATGGCGATGCCCACGGGGGTGATTTCATCATCGCGCGCGCCTTTGAGTTCGAGCTTCACGGTGGCGACCACCTTGTGCTCAGCGGTGCTGATGATGCTCACCGAGGAGCCCAACTCGTTGGTCACCCACAGCTCCTTGCCGTCGGGCGTGATGGCCATGCGGCGCGGGCGCTTGCCCACGGCAATGTTGTGCAGCACTTTGGCATTGGTCACGTTCCCCACGTCGATGACATGCACCAGGCTGGCCACCTCGCTGGTCACGTAGACCAGCTTGCCGTCGGGCGAGGTCTTCACGCCTTCGGGCTCCTTGCCCACCTTCACCGCCTTGAGCTTCTTGCCGGTGCTGGCGTCGAGCATCAGCAGCTCGCCTTCGTCTTCGCTCGACACGAACAGCATCTTGCCGTCAGCCGAGAAATCAAACGCCTCGGGGTCGTCGCCCAGCGGCAGCTTGCCCACGCTCTTGCGGGTGGCCAGGTCGATCACATCGGCGGCGTTGGATTCGGCGCAGGCCACCAGCATGCGTTTGCCGTCAGGCGCCACCTGCATGTGGCGCGGGCGCTTGCAGGTGGGCACGGTGCCCAGCACGGCCAGGGTTTTCAGGTCGATGAGCGTGAGGGCGTTGTCTTTTTCGCTGGACACATAGGCCACGCCGGGCTGGGCAAAAGCCGGCCCGGCCGCTGCGGCGGCAAACAAGGTGATGGCAAAAGTTAGGAGTTTGCGCAGGGTCATGATGTGGCGTGTATGAAAGCTTGTTCGAGCGTGCCGCCGCCCAGTTCGCTGGCCACGGCGGCGGGCGCGCCGTCGGCCAGCAGCTTGCCCTTGTGCAGCACCAGCACCCGATCAGCCGCTTCGGCCTCTTCGACCAGGTGGGTCGCCCACAGCACGCAGGTGCTGCGTTGCTGCACATCGGCCCGGGTGGCGCGCAGCATGTCCTGGCGTGATTTTGGATCCAGGCCCACGGTGGGTTCATCCAGCAGCAAAACGGCGGGTTGGTGCAGCAAGGCGCGCACCAGTTCCACCTTGCGCCGCGTGCCGCCCGAAAGCTCGCGCACCTTGCGGCTGACATCGTTCGTTAACCCCATGGCGGCGCAGCCCGCTGCAATGCGTTCGCGTGCCACGGCCCCGTTCAGGCCGTGCAGGTCGGCGTGAAAGCGCAGGTTGTGGGCCACGCTCAAGTCAAGATCAAGCGACATCTGCTGAAACACCACGCCCAGGTGCGCCAGGGCGCGCACCGGCTGGCTGCGCAGCGAAAAGCCGGCCAGGTGCACCGTGCCGGCATCGGCCGCGAACAAGCCGGTGAGCACCTGGAACAGCGTGGACTTGCCCGCGCCATTGGGCCCCAGCAGGGCCACCCATTGGCCGGCAGGCAGACGCAGATCGAGGCCGTTCAAGGCCACCCGTGAGCCATAGCGCTTGACCAGGCCTTGCATGCTCAGCATGGCGGGTGGTGCTTCTTGAGGATGGGCTTCGGTGCGCAAGGCTTCGGCTACTTTGGGGTGGGGCGGCCTGGATGGGCGAGAAGGGCCGTGCAAGTTGCGTGCCGCATCGGTTTGGCTCGTGGCCACAGCGGCGCGGGGCGGATGATGTACCAGGGCACAGCAGCAGCGGTTGACGCTGGCACAGGGCTTACCCGGGCCTTCGGCCGCGCAGCGCGTGTTGAATGTCTTCCAGCGCCACGCCGCGCGTTTCAACGCCGCTGCGCCACAGCAGCAGCGCGCTGGCCACCATGGGCGCGGCGATGACGATGGCGGAGACGGCAAAGTGATCAAAGAAACTGACCAGCGCCAACGCCGCGCCGACGATGCCGCCGAACTTGGAGCTGGCGGCGATGACGCCCGAGCCGCTGCCACGCAAGTGCAGCGGGTAGATCTCGGCGGCATAGGGAATCAGCATGGCGATCACGCCACTCACGCTGACAAGTAATGCCGCGGTGGCCACCGTGGTGGCCGCGGCCGAATGCAGGCCCAGCACGGCCAGCGCGGCAAAGCCCAGCAGGCTGGCGGCGGTGAGCGCAATGAACAGCACCAGGGCCTTGAAGCTGCTCCAGCGGTGGTACAGCCAGATCACCAGGGCAATGCCCGGCAGCGCCAGCACGGCCGAGCGGGTGAGCAAGGCGCTGGCGGCAGCCGGATCCACGCCGAGCTGCTTCAGGTTGGTGGGCAGCCAGAGCAAGAAGCCGAAGTTCACCACGCCCCAGCCCATGCCGCAGACCAGCAGCGCCCAAGTGATGCGGGCGTGGCGGCCGCTGATCAACTGCCGCAACCCCGCCACGGGGTGGGCTTCATCATCAATCAGCGGTGGGCCGCTGTGGGCCCCGTCGTCGGCTTCAATGGCGTTGCCCGGGCCGGCAAAGCGGCGCAGCACCGCTTGTGCCTGGGCGTGCTCGCCCCGTGCAGCCAGGAAGCGCGGCGACTCCGGGATGTAGCGGTTCAGCACGATGATCGCCGCGCCGGTGGGCAGCCCCAGCAGCCACAGCACGCGCCAACTGAACAGCGGCTCCAGCCACGCCGCCGAGCCTGCGGCCAGCATGTAGCCGCCCGAGGTGCCCAGCCCGCCCAGTGCCACCAGCAACCAGCCGCGGTGCCGTGCCGGCACGGTCTCGGCCATCAGCGTGAAGGCGATGGGCAGCAGCCCGCCGGCCGATGCCCCCATCAGGAAGCACATGGCCAAGTTCCATTCGAAGCTGGGCATGGCGCCGCAGATGGCCGTGCCCATGAACATCAACGCTGACAACAGAATGGCCGCGCGGCGGCCGAAGCGGTCTGCGGCGCGCCCCCACACGATCGAGCCCACCGTGGTGCCGGTGAGTGCGAACAGCGCCAGCAGCCCGGCACGCGACTGTGGCAAGCCGTATTCGGCACTCATGCCTGGCATGACGAAGCCCAGTGTGGCCGGCTTCATCACGTCGATGGCCAGGGTGACGATGAGCACGATCACCAGCTTGCCGTGTTCGCGGTTCAAGGCCACGCCGTCGGCCACGTGGAAGTGCAGCCCGCTGTGGGCCTGGGGTTGCCAGCCCGTGGGCGAGGCGCGCGGCATGAGGCCATGGCACGACAGGGCCAGGCCAATTGGAATGAGCGCCATGCCGAGCCACATCTCGGTGCTCATCGGCATGCCCACCATCTGCCAGTGCGTGTGCTGGCCCATCATGAACATGGGCGCATGCGACAGCACGCCGGCCATGAGCAGCGCGCAGCCGAACCAGAAGCTCAGCGGGCGGTGAAAGAGTGATGCGTTGGGGGCCATACGGTGGCCAGATGCTCAGGGCGTGATGTTGAACAACAGGCGCGCAGCCAACGCCTGCGCCCACTTCAGCCCGTGTTCCAGCGCAGCTTGCGGTAGATGGTGTTGCGGCTCACGCCGAGCTGCTTGCTGGCCTGCGAGATGTTGCCGCCGGCAGCATCAACCGCGCGGCGGATGGCGTTCAATTCCAGTTCTTCGAGCGAGCCGCCGGCCTGTTCTGGCGCGGCAGGCTGGGCGGCTGCGCCTTGCGCCGGCGCACCTGGGCCAGCGGCCTGGCGCACGTCATCAATGAAGTCATCAGACAAATGGGCGCAGGTGATTTGCTCGTCGTCGGCGGCCATCACCGCGGCGGTGCGCAGCACATTGAACAACTGCCGCACGTTGCCCGGCCAGGTGCATGCGCGCAGCATGGCCATCACCTCGCCAGACACGGTCAGCCGCCGCGCGGGCGCCTCGCGCTGCAGGATGCGCTGCACCAGCGCGGCCAGGTCGCTGCGCTCGCGCAAAGGTGGCAGGCGCACGGCCAGGCCGTTGAGGCGGTAGTAGAGGTCTTCGCGGAACTGCTTGCGCTCGATCATGTCGCGCAGGTTGCGGTGGGTGGCACAGATGATGGCCACGTCCACCACCACGGCCTTGTTGCTGCCCAGCGGCGTGACCTGGCGGTCTTGCAGCACGCGCAGCAAGCGCGCCTGAAAGGGCAGGGGCATGTCGCCGATCTCGTCGAGGAACAGCGTGCCGCCGTTGGCCTGCGCGATCTTGCCCACCGCACCCTTGCGCCGCGCGCCGGTGAAGGCGCCGTCTGCATAGCCGAAAAGCTCGGCTTCGATCAGCGTTTCGGGAATCGACGCGCAGTTCACCGCCACGAAGGGCTGGCGCGTGCGTTGCGAGTCATGGTGGATGGCACGCGCCAGCAGCTCCTTGCCCGTGCCGGTTTCGCCCAGCACCAGCACCGGTATGTCGCGGTTGAGCACGCGGCGGATCTTGTCGACCACGCTGGCCATTTGCGCGTCGCCCGTGTGCAGCGTGGCCAGGCCGGCGCTCGCGTTGGCAACGGGCGGGTTCACGTTGTCGCGCTGCTCGCGCGGCGCCAGCGCCGAGTTGGCCGCCGTGGTGGCTTCGCCGGCACGCCCCGTGCCGCGCCACACCGGCCAGTTGAAGCGCGCCTGCACATGGCAGGGCCGCCCGTCGGGCAGCGTCACCAGCAGCGGCGTTGAAAGGGGCGAACTGAAGCGGTCGACCAACATGCTCACCGACGTGCCGAACAGCGACGCCACGCTGTTCATGCGCAGCGCCGCGCCGCTCAAGCCCAGTTGTTCAAGTGCGCCGCGGTTGGCACCCATCAGCTTGCCGTCGGCGCTGACGGCGATGATGCCTTCTATCAACGTGCCGATGAAATCAACCCGCGCATGAAAGTGCAGCCGCATGACATTGCGGTAGTCGTCGCTGAGCCAGTGGTTTTCGATCATGCGCGCCGACATCTTCACCAGCGCCATGGTGTGCTGGTGGTAGCTGCGGTGGTCGCCCGAGACATCAAGCACGCCCAGCACGTTGCCGCGCGGGTCGAGGATCGGCGCGGCCGAGCAGGTGAGAAAGTGGTTGGCATGCAAGAAGTGTTCGTCGGCATGCACCAGCGTGGGCACTTCGGCCACCAGCGCGGTGCCCACGGCGTTGGTGCCCTTGGCCTGTTCCGACCAGTTGGCGCCCGGCGCCAGCGCCACCTTGGCGGCGCGGCCCAGAAAGTCATCGTCACCGATGGAATGCAGGATGGTGCCGGTGACGTCGGTCAACACCACCATGCTTTGCGAGGCCACGATCTGCTCGTACAGAATTTCCATCACCGGCGCGGCATGTTCATGCAGCCGCCGGTTGCGCTCGCGCGCGAGGTTCAGATCGGCGCGTGCCACGGGCGAGAAATCAGGTCGCTCGATGTGCGACAGACCGAAGGCGGCGCAGCGTTCATGCGAATGCTCGATGGATTCGACATGCGCCTCGCTCAGCGGCAGCGACCCCGCGATGGGGCGCGCCAGTTGTTGCGCATGGCGCCGTGCGCGCGGGGTCCAAACGTGGGGCTGCGAGGTGTGGGCCATGCGGGTCTCCAGGATCGCGCGTTGGCTGCTTGGGCTGGCCAATGCGCGGCGGGCGCGATTGTGGCCCCAGCCTTGGGGCGTGGGGCCGGTGCGCTGCGGCGCGCATGTCGCGCGTTGGCACACCGCTAGGGTTTTGCCTAGGTAGCCCGATGGGCAAGCGCTTCGCAACATACGGCTTCACGTGCTCACGTCGAACACGCGCTGCTGTGGCGCGCGGGCACCTGCCCCACAACCCTCAGAGGAAACCATGCAAAAGACCTTGCACCTCAATGCCGAAAAGTGCACCGGCTGCCTGCAATGCGAAATGGCATGCAGCTATGAAAACTACGGCACCTATGCGCCAGCCAAGAGCCGCATCAAGGTGTTCGACTTTCATCACACCGGCCGCAAGGTGCCCTACACCTGCACGCAGTGCGATGAAGCCTGGTGCTTGCATGCCTGCCCGGTGGAAGCTATCACGGTCAATGCGGCCACCGGCGCCAAGGTGGTGAACGACGCCACCTGTGTGGGCTGCAAGGTCTGCACCGTGGCCTGCCCGTTCGGCACCATCAATTACGTGCAGGAAACCGGCAAGGTGCAAAAGTGCGACCTGTGCGACGGCAACCCGGCCTGCGTGGAAGCGTGCCCCACCGGCGCCATCACGTATGTGGATGCCAACTGGACCGGCCTGAACAAGATGGCGGCCTGGGCTGACAAGCTCGGCAACCAACCTGCTGCCTAAGGAGACCACCACATGTCATGGGCTGGAAAAATCCTCCGCGTCAACCTGACGGCTGGCACCGTCAAGTCTGAACCCCTCAACATGGAACTGGCGCGCGCCTACATCGGCTCGCGCGGCCTGGCCACCAAATACCTGGTGGATGAAATCGACGCCAAGGTCGACCCGCTGTCTGCGGCCAACAAGATCATCTGGGCCACCGGCCCGCTCACCGGCACCATGGCCTCCACCGGCGGGCGCTACACGGTGGTGACCAAGAGCCCGCTCACCGGTGCCATCGCTTGCAGCAATTCGGGCGGCTACTGGGGTGCGGAGCTGAAGATGGCCGGCTGGGACATGGTGATCTTCGAAGGCGCATCGGCCAAGCCGGTGTACCTGTTCATCGAAGACGGCAAGGCTGAGCTGCGCGACGCCGCGCACCTGTGGGGCCAGACCGTTTTCCACACCGAAGAGACGATCAAGAAGCAGCACCAGGACCCGCTGATCCGGGTTTCCAGCATCGGCAAGGCGGGCGAAAACGGCGTGCTCTTTGCCGCCGTGGTGAATGACCTGCACCGCGCCGCCGGGCGCTCGGGCGTGGGCGCGGTGATGGGCAGCAAGAACCTGAAGGCGATTGCCGTGCGCGGCACCATCGGTGTGGGCAACATTGCCAACCCGAAGGAGTTCATGCGCGTCACGTTCGAGAAGAAGAAGATCTTGGCCGACAACGCCGTCACCGGCCAGGGCCTGCCCACCTATGGCACGCAGGTGTTGATGAACGTCATCAATGAAATCGGTGCCTTGCCCACGCGCAACCACCGCGACAGCCAGTTTGAAGGCGCGAAAGACATTTCCGCCGAAGCCATGGCCACGCCGCGCAAGACCGACGGCAAGAAGCCGCTGATCACCAACCAGGCCTGCTTCGGCTGCACCATCGCCTGCGGGCGCATCCAGAAAATTGACCAGGGGCACTTCTCGGTCGTTAACAAGCCGCAGTACTGGGGCGCCTCGGGCGGCCTCGAATACGAAGCGGCCTGGGCGCTGGGTGCGGCCAATGGCGTGAACGACCTCGACGCGCTGCAATACGCCAACGTGCTGTGCAATGAACACGGCATGGACCCCATCTCCTTCGGCGCCACCATCGGTGCGGTGATGGAGCTGTATGAAATGGGCGTGATCAGCAAAGAGGTGTTGGGTCTGGAAGCGCCCTTCGGCTCGGCCAAGGCGCTGTGTGAACTGGCAGAAATGACAGCCACCGGCGTGGGCTTTGGCATCGAGATCGGGCAAGGCAGCAAGCGCCTGTGCACCAAGTACGGCCACCCCGAGCTGAGCATGAGCGTCAAGGGCCAGGAGTTCCCGGCTTATGACGCGCGCGGCATCCAGGGCATGGGCCTCACGTATGCCACCAGCAACCGCGGCGCCTGCCACCTGCGCAGCTACACCGTGGCCTCTGAAGTGCTGGGCATTCCCATCAAAACCGACCCGCTGGTGGCCGAAGGCAAGCCCGAGCTGGTGATGGCCTTCCAAGACGCCACCGCGGCGTTCGATTCGTCGGGCCTGTGCATCTTCACCACCTTTGCCTGGGGCCTGGCCGATCTGGCGCCGCAACTCGCCGCCGCTTGCGGCGAAGAGTTCACGCTGGAAAACGTGGCCAAGATCGGCGAGCGGGTGTGGAACATGGAGCGCGACTTCAACAACCGCGCCGGCTTCACCAACAAAGACGACAACCTGCCGCCGCGCCTGCTGAACGAGCCGGCCAAGACCGGCCCGGCCAAGGGCCTGGTGAGCAAGTTGCCCGAAATGCTGCCCAAGTACTACGAGGTGCGCGGCTGGCATGCCGACGGCACCCTCAAGTCCGACACGCGCAGCCGGCTTGGCCTTTAACGTTTGATTCATGCCACGGCAAGGCGGTTCTCGAACCGCCTTGCGTCGTTTTGAGGAGTGCAAAGATGAAACACGTCATTCTTGGTGCCGGCCCGGCCGGCGTGATCGCCGCCGAAACCCTGCGCAAGCAGGCCCCCAACGATTCCGTCACCCTGGTGGGTGACGAGCCCGAGGCACCTTATTCGCGCATGGCGATTCCTTACCTGCTTATCGGTAACGTTAAGGAAGAAGGCACGCACCTGCGCCATTCGGTGGCGCATTTCGCCAACCTGGGCATCGAACTCAAGCGCGGCCGCGCCAAGAGTGTGGGTGTGGCGACCAAGACCGTGCTGCTGGAGGACGGCACGACGCTGCCGTTTGACCGCCTGCTCATCGCCACCGGCTCATCGCCCGCCAGCCCGCCCATCCCGGGCATCAACAGCCCCAACGTCCACCCCTGTTGGACCCTGGCCGATGCGCGCGCCATCATGCAAAAGGCGGGCAAGGGCACGCGCGTGCTGCAAATGGGCGCCGGCTTCATCGGCTGCATCATCATGGAAGCCCTGGCCGCGCGCGGGGTGGAACTCACCGTGGTGGAAATGGGCGACCGCATGGTGCCGCGCATGATGGGCCCCACCGCCGGCGGCATGATCAAAGACTGGGTGCAGGCCAAGGGCGTGAAGGTGTACACGGGGGCGCGGGTCGAATCCATCGAGCCCGGCCACCCGGGGTTGATGAGCCGCATCGCCAGTGCGGTGGGCTTGGGCAGCGATGCCGCCAGTGCCATGAAGGTGAAGCTTTCTACCGGCCAAGTGCTTGACGCCGACCTGGTGATCAGCGCCACCGGCGTGCGGCCCAATATCGGCTTCTTGAAGGACAGCGCCGTGAAGTGCGAGCAAGGTGTGCTGACCGACGAGTTTCTGCAGTCCAGCGTGCCCGGCATCTACGCCGCGGGCGACTGCGCGCAGGCCTACGACCTGCCCAGTGGCAAGACCATCGTCAGCGCCATCCAGCCCAATGCCGCCGACCAGGCCCGCGTGGCCGCGCTGAACATGGCCGGCAAGGCCACCACGCTGAAGCGGGTGACGCAGATCAACGTGCTCGACACGCTGGGTTTGGTGTCCACCAGCTTTGGTGATTGGCAGGGGCAGCCTGGCGGCGAGCAAGTCGAACTCACCGACCATGCCGCCGGCCGCCACTTGAGCTTGCAGTTTGCCGGCGACCATTTGGTGGGCTGCAACAGCGTCGGCTGGACCGAACATGTGGGGGCGATGCGCGGGCTGGTGGATGGGCGCGTGAAGCTGGGCGCATGGAAGGCCGAGCTGAAGGCGGACCCCACCCAGCTCATGAAGGCCTACCTGGCCAGTGCGCAGGCCCAGCAAACCCACGCGCTGGTGCGTGAGCGCTGAAGCCGCGCCGTTAACGATGCAGATCACTTTCAAGCTGTATGCCAGCCTGGGCGACTACCTGCCGGCTGATGTGCGCAGCGCCAACCAGATGCCTTTGGTGGTGGCCGAAGGCGCCACCATTGCGCAGGTGATCGCGCCGTTCAGCCTGCCCATGAAGCTGGTGCACCTGGTGCTGGTGAACGGCGTGTTCGTGCCACCCGAACAGCGCGGCAGCAAGGCCTTGGTGGAAGGCGACGTGCTGGCCATTTGGCCGCCCATTGCCGGCGGCTGAGCCGGCCCCGGCGACGCGGCAGCGGCCACCATGCAGTCGTATTACCCGCCGCAGTTCGAGCGCGAAATGGGCTGTACCCTGGCCGATTGGTTGCGTTGGCTGCCTGGCGGCAGCGGCGGGCACCCCCTGACGCAGGGCGAAGGTCATGCCCGTGTGGATTTGCCCGACGGCCGTCTTGAGTTGACATGGCAGGTGTTGCCACCACGGCGCATCGGTTTGGCCACGCTGCCGCGCTTGCACGTGACCTTTGATTTCGACAAGCTGCCCGAACCGGCGCGCCACGCCTTCATGCGCTATTTCGACCTCTACACCCAGCGGGGCGGTGGATAAAACGAGGCCTGGCGCTCAAGCGTTGCTGCTGGCCCGCACCTCTTCAATCGACGTGATGCCCGCCAGCACCTTTTCGATGCCGTCTTGCCGCAGCGTGTTCAGGCCTTCGCCTTGCGCCGTGGCCAGCAGTTCGTTGGGCCGCGCGCCGGTTTGAATCAGGTGGCGCATCTGGCGTGAACCCACCAGCAGTTCGTGAATGCCGGCGCGGCCGCGAAAGCCGCTGTTGTCGCAATGCGGGCAGCCCTTGCCGAAGTAGTGGCGCAGCTTGCCATCCACACCAAAGCGTTCCTGCCATGTGGCCAGCAGGTCTTCGCGCTTGGGCTGGTTTTCGCATTCGCCGTACGACTTCATGTAGTCGCCCAGCAATTCCGTCACTTCGTCTTCGCTGGCCTCGCGCGACTCTTTGCACTTGCCGCAAATGCGCCGCACCAGGCGCTGTGCCAGCACGCCCAGCAAGGCGTCGGCAAAGTTGAACGGGTCCATGCCCATGTCGAGCAGCCGCGTCACGGTTTCACAGGCGCTGTTGGTGTGCAGCGTGCTCATCACCAGGTGGCCGGTGAGCGAAGCCTCCACGGCCATTTGCGCCGTTTCGCTGTCGCGGATTTCGCCGACCATGATCACATCCGGGTCGGCGCGCAAAAACGCCTTCAGCGCCTTGGCGAAGGTGAAGTCGATCTTCGGGTTCACCTGCACCTGGCGGATGCCGGCCTGGGTGATTTCCACCGGGTCTTCGGCCGTCCACAGCTTGCGCTCGGGGGTGTTGATGAAGCCCAGCACCGAATGCAGCGTGGTCGTCTTGCCCGAGCCCGTGGGGCCCACGCAC
>JANOXU010000177.1:0-5140 GCA_031418595.1 Burkholderiales bacterium | reverse complement strand
CTGCCACGAGAACGGCCACATGCTGTGCGACTACCCCGACCTGTACGACTACGGCAACGAATCCAGCGGCGTGGGCGCCTATTGCCTGATGTGCGTCGGCGCCAACATCAACCCGCGCAACCCGACGCAGATCAGTGCCTACCTCAAGCGCGCCTCGGGTTGGGCCGGCAGCGTCACGCCGCTGGCCCATGGGCAAGACCTGACGCTGAATGCCGGCGCCAACGAATTCGCCCTGCTGGCCAAAGACAGCAAGGAGTACTTCCTGATCGAAGCCCGCACCCGCCAGGGTCGCGACGCCGCCCTACCCGGCGCCGGGCTGGCCATTTGGCACATCGACGAGGCCGGCAACAACAGCTTCGAGCAGATGAGCGCCACGCGGCACTACGAGGTCTCGCTGGAGCAGGCCGACGGCCGCTTCCAGTTTGAAAAGCTCGCCGGCCAGATGGGCGACGTGGGCGACCTGTTTGCCGGTACCGCGGCGCGCTTTGGCGACAGCACCACGCCTTCGAGCAAGTGGTGGGACGGCACGGCCTCACAACTCACGCTGGAGCAAATGTCAGCCGTCGGCGCGCAGATGCGCTTTCGCTGCCTGATCGGTGCGCCCACCACCACCACCACCACCACCACCGCGCGCCGCTTCGAAGCCACGCCCGACAAGGTGATTCCAGACAACCTGCCGGCCGGCATCATCGAAACCTTGCAAGTGCCGCAGGCTTTGATGATCGAAGCGCTAACGGTCGAAATAGACATCTCGCACAGCTACCCCGGCGACCTGTTGCTCACGCTGACCCCACCCTCGGGCCCGGCGTTGGTGCTGCATTCGCGCAGCGGCAGCAATGTGGCGCAGGGCCTGAAGCTGGTGCTCGACGCCACCAAGCTGCCGGCCCTGGCCACGCTGCGTGGGCGCGACGCCGCGGGCGCCTGGCGCTTGGCGGTGCAAGACCTGGCGGTGGCCGATATCGGCCGCCTGAACCGCTGGGCCCTGGCCTTCACCCCGGCGGCGGCCACCACCACCAACGGCCCGCTGCTGCTGAAAGAAAGCCCCGGTCAACAAATTCCTGACAACCGCACAGCCGGCATCAGCCGCAGCCTGGCTGCCAACGCCGCGGCCACGGCCAGGCTCGGCCGCGCCGAAGTCAAGCTGAACATCACGCACCCCTACATCGGCGACCTGCGCGTCAGCCTGGTGTCGCCCGCCGGCACCGAAGTGCTGCTGCATGACCGCACCGGCAGCGGCAGCGACAACCTCATTACCACCTACACCGCCACCACCACCCCGGCATTGGCGGCGCTGGCTGGCCAGCCGCTGGCCGGCAACTGGCAGTTGCGCGTGGCCGACCTGGCAGGCAGCGACGTGGGCAAACTCAATGAGTGGGCGTTGACGCTGGTGCCGGCATGAATGAGCGCCCCACGCGCACCGCTCAAGGCCCAATGCCCAGCGCAAAGATGTCGGTGCGGTTGGTGCTGCCGCCTGAGGCCAGCGCGGCCAGGGCGATGAAGCGGCCAGCGGCCCAGCCCAAGCCCTGGTAGTCGCCCAGGAACAGGCCGCCAGCGTCCGGCGCCTGGGCCATGTCAAAGCTGCGCACCAGGGCCGTTTCACTGAACAACACGGCGTCGCTGGTTTGCACCAACCAAGCGTCGGCCAGCAGGGTCTGCGCGGCAGCGGTGTTGCTGCGCAGGTCGTAGTGCAGCAGGGCCACGCCGCCGTCTGGCCGCGTGGCCAGGTTGGGGGTGAAGGCCGGCACACTCAGGTCGCGGTTAGCGGCCACCGGTGTGCTGAAGGTGCGTGCGCCATCGCTCGACACCACCAGGGCGATGGCGTCGTGGGCGCCGCTGGTGAAGCGCGCGTCTTGCCAGGCGACCCAGATGCGGCCGTCGGCGGCGGCGGCCACGGCGGGGATGATGCCGCCATCGCGAATGGCCTGGCCGGTGGCGGCGTCGCGCGTGCCCGCGGCGCGGTGCTCACCCACCACCACGGGCACGCTCCACGTCAAGCCTTTGTCGAGCGAGCGCGTGGCGCGCACGGTGGTGCTGCTGCTGCCGTTGACGGTGTCGATCTGCGTGAACACATTCACCAGCACGCCGCGCTCGGCGCCGCTGGTGAGCACGACGATGCGGTTGCCGATGGTTTGGCTGATGCCGGCCGATCTGGGGGTGACGATCTGGCGCGCGGCCTCCCAGGTCTGCCCGCCGTCGCTTGACCGCGCCAACAAGGCCGGGCCGTTGCCGGCCGGGTCGAGCCGGTCCCAAACGGCGTAAATGAAGCGGGCATCGGTGGGGTCGGCGGTGATCGTGTTCTTGTCGTTGAAGCCCTGCGCGCCATCACCATGCAGCAGCAGCGGCGCGCTGAACGTGCGCCCGCCGTCAGTGGAGCGGCTGACCAGCATGGCGCTGCGCGAGCTGGCCGTGAAGTTGGCGCCGCTGAAGGCCAGGCCCATGAGGTAGACGGTGCCATCCAGCGCAATGTCCACCCAGGGGTCGGTGGCACGTTCATGGTCGCCCGCACTGCCGGCCAACGCACCGCCGCAGCGCGAAAAGGGTTGCAGGCTGCGCGCCCAGGTCTGGCCGCCGTCAAACGACACGGCACTCACCAGGGCACGGACGCCACCGTCGCTGGCCCGGTCTTGCTGCCAGGCGGCCACCAAGTGTTGCGGGTTGAGCGGAGAAACGGCCAACGTCGGCTCCACCTCGGCATCAAGATACACGGTGCCGCTGCTGCGCCCGCCGGTGCAGCCCGGCGCCACCAGGGTGGCGGCGCTGGCCAGTGCGCCAGGCAGGTTGGGTGGCAAAGGCTGCGGGCTGGCCTCGCCGCCACCGCCGCCGCAGGCTGCCAGAAAGACCGCTAACCAAACGGCCAGAAAAAACGCCGGCGCCGCAAAGCGGGGCCGGCGTTGGGCGGTAGAGCCAGCCTGGTTCAGGCGAACTCTTGGCGCACCGTGGCAGACATCAGGCGCAGGATGATCCATGCCAACAGCATACAAGCCAGCAGCGTGAGCGCCACCGCCAGCCAGCGCGCCGTGGCCACAAAGCCGCCGAATACCTTGGCCGCCGCCGCCGGCAAACTGGAGTCACCCAGCGTCTGGCTGACCAGCGACAGCATCACCTCATGCTGTAACCACATGCCGGCCAGGTTGGCCACGATGCACAGCACCATCAACCCGATGAACACCCGGCGCGCCCATTCCAGGCGCAACAACAGGCCGATGGCGCTGGCCAAGGTGGCCAACGACACCACCAGGCCCGCACCCAGCACCCACGGCAGGTAGCCCAGCAACAGGCCGGTGAGCAGCGGCAGCGGCTGCACCGCGCCGGCCACTTGCGGCATGAACGACGCCGCGGCGGCATGCTGCAACAAGGCGCTCAAACTGGCCAGCGCAGACAGCGCGATGAACATCCACGCCACGGCCGTGACGAAGCGGGAACGGGCGCCGACAAAAATGGTGTGGGGCATGATGAGATCTCCCGGAAAGACGCAGGCTCGATCCGGCAAGTCGGACGATAGATGCGTTTTGTGACAACTATCTTTAAGCTGACGCCCGGCCCGGTCACTCCCCCGAACGGGTGGTTGTCCACAAATGGTGGGACGAAATGCACGATTCGGCCACAGGCTGTGTCCGGGGCGCATCAAAGCCGATGTTTTGGACTAACCGAAGCGCACGGCATAGATCGGCGACAGGTTCAGGGCCACCGCCTGCCAGCATAGATGGCCCTGGTCGTCGAGCACATAACCGCGCAGTGCAGGCGTCAGCGCAAAGGCCGCCTCAAGCGCCTGGCGCAAGGTGGTGGCATTGCAGCGCACCGTGGGCGCGGCCAGGAAGCGGCGCAACTGTGGCGTGATTTCGACGACAGGGCACGCGGCCATCATGCCGCGCCCGCCAAGGCACATAAAGTTACACATTCCCGCCACAATGTTGGCTGAGTCATTCAGCCGCCATGGCCCACGCCACAGCCGACGATGTTTTCAAACTTCCAACGAAACATTTCGGACATCGTTCTGCGCAACGCCGACCGCCAGCGCCAACTCGCCGTGTGGCAGCGCGACCCGCTCCAGTTTGACCCGAACATCGAGTACGAAGGCCCTGAGTTGGGCGTGCACCCAATGTTCGAAACCGGCGCTGATGAGGAAACCCTGCGCTGGCTGGCCAGCCGGGCCTACAGCCACCAGGCGCACAAGCAGTTGCCGATCGACTTATGCCACGAGGCCATGGCCCTGTACCACGGCGCCTGGTTGCACAACGACGACATGCTGACCCATGCCTTCCTGGCCACCGCGCGGCGCTTGTACGACCGCGCCGAGTGGCGCACGCTGGAACGCGGCACCTGCCTGGTGATGCCTCACCTTGAGCCGCTGGACGGGTATGACGAGCACGAACTCGGCTGGCCGTCTTCGATCGTGCAGGGCTGGATGCTCAGCATCTTCATGCGTGCGCATCAACTGGTGCCCGATGCCGGCTGGCTCGACGCCGCGCGCCTGGCGCTGCGCATCTTCGACGTTGATGTGGCCAAGGGTGGCCTGCGGTATGAGCACGCGCCGGGTTGGGTGGTTTACGAGATGTACCCCTTCCCCGGGCAGTGCCGGCAGGTGCTGAACGGGTTTTTGTCGTCGCTGTTCGGTCTGCATGAAATGGCGCGGGCGGCACAAGACCCCAACGCGCTGCGCCTGTTTGAGCAAGGCCTGGCCACGGTGGTGCACCCGGAGTTCATGCCGTCGTATGACACCGGCCACATCAGCCTGTACGACCTGGCCAGCCCGAGCAAGGCAACGCCGTCATGTGTTTTCTACACCTGGGTGCATGCGCGCCAATTGGCCGCGCTGTCACTCATCACCGGTGAGCCCAACCTCATGGAGTGGGCGCTGCGCTTTCGCCAGTACGGGCGCGATGCCCGCCACCGCATGCGCGCGAACTGGGAATGCTCGGTGTACCGGGTCAAGCACCTGCCGCATTACTTGGGCCGGGCCATCAACCCGCAGCCTTGAGCCGCCCGGCTTCAGCGTAAATCGCCCGCCAGCAACGCCAGCGTGTCGGGTGCGATGGCCGCATGCGCCGGGTAGTGGGTGTGGTCGCAACCCAGCTTCACCGCCGCACCGGCGCGCACCGCCTGGCGCTGCGCCGGGTTGAACTCGAAGCGCAGGAAGTGC
>JANOXU010000176.1:0-17456 GCA_031418595.1 Burkholderiales bacterium | reverse complement strand
ACAGGCCCGACGTGAAGGCAACGCTCGACAAAGCCGGGTTCATCTCCAACACCTCCACGCCCGACGCCTTGGGCGTGTTTCTGAAGGATCAAATCGCGGCGTACAAGGCAGCGCTTGACTTGGCGGGTGTGAAGGCGGAATGAGCCGGGCTCAGCCTGGGCCGCGGGTGATCGCCGCAAGACCTGACCCCAATGCTTCGCCTCACATTACTTCATTGATCCACCCGCTTGAATGAATAGTTAGGATTCACCCGTGCAGCTTGACCGCCCAATACACGGCGATCGTCAACTGCACCGCAAACGCAGCGAACCTGGCCGTCACCGCCATGGCAGACGTTGATGCCAAGTGGACGCAGGATTGAACCATTCGCGCGCCGAGCAGCGCGTAGGCGAGCGGGTCGGTCACGGCAGACTTGCCGGCCAGAACGGCCAGGATCATGAGGCCGCCGAACACGGGCAAGCCTTCCAGGCAATTTGCATGGGCGCGAGCCAGGCGCTGCATGAAGGGCGAAAGATTCGAGTTCTCTGGGTTGAAGCCATTGGCTGGAACAGCGCCTGTGAGCACCAATCTCGAGCGCAAGACTTCCATCAAGACCAGCAGCGCCAGCGTCCAGGAAGTGAACCCCAGCAGGGTAAGCAAGGTGGTGGACATGGCTGCGTACCTTCCGGCGTTCTGGGTGCGCGCATTGTGCATAGCGGTGCGGGCTGAGGTGCCCCAACGGCGTGATGGCCGCGCGGGCACGGCCCACTGCGTAGCGTCTGCCTCGCGCGCGCAGAGCCCAGCGCTGGCTGCGCCGGGCGCCTTCAAACCCTTCAAACCCTTCAGTCGCTACGCCGCCTCCACATGCCCCTGGCGCGTATACAGAGAATCCAGCGCCTGCTTGCGCAGCCGCACATAGGCCAGGTCTTCGGCCAGTTGCACCCACTCGCGCGGCCTGGGCAGGTTCACGCTCAACACGTCGCCAATCGTGGCTGCAGGCCCGTTGGTGAGCATCACCACGCGGTCTGACAGCAGCACGGCTTCGTCCACGTCGTGAGTCACCATCACCACCGTGCTGGCGGTGCGGGCCACGATCTTCAGCAACTCGTCTTGCAGTCTTGCGCCGGTCAGGGCATCGAGCGCGCCGAAGGGTTCGAGATGAACGTGACGAACTCGCCGCGTGTCACGTGCAGGTTGATGTTTTTCAGCGCGTGGAAGCTGCCCTGCCGGCCGCGAAACACCATCTCAGTGTTTTCGATGTGGATGAAATCGTCTTTCATGTTTGCTTTCTTAATCGTCGTGACCGGTGCTGAAGCGCCGGGCCAGCAGCATCAAGGCCTGTTCGAGCAGCAAGCCCACGAAGCCGATGACGAAGATGGCCACGATGATGTGCTTCACGTTCAGGTTGTTCCATTCGTCCCAGACCCAGAAGCCGATGCCCACGCCGCCGGTCAGCATCTCAAGAAGCCCAGCGGAATGCCCGCCAGCGCGGCCAGGCCGAAGCCCACCGCCACCCGGTTCAGCGAAAACAAAATGTTCCAGCCGATGCCCTGGTCGTTCGGGCCCTTGCTGTAGAACGGGTCGCTGAACAGCTTCACGGCCGCGTCGAAGGTGGCCGCGGGCGTGGGGATGGCGCTGGTCGGGCTGGTGAGCAAGGCCCACAGCAGCCACAGCACGGCCACGCCGACCGCGGGCTGTAACACGGCCATCCACAGGGCACGCCAGTCGCGCGGGGTCTTGGCCTTTTTCGTGGCGGGCAAGGGCGGCACCACGGCAGTGGGCACCGGCACGCTTCGCGCTGCTGCCGGGGTGGGATGAGCCATGTCGGTGGACGGGTGAAAGACGGCGCTGACCATGTGCTGTTCTCCCGGTCAGGCCGCCGCAGCGCCCTTGAGTTTGAAGCCGTCGGCGTATTTGGCCGGCTCCTTGCCATCCCACACCACGCCGTCGATGAGCTTGGCACTGCGCAAGTCGTTCTTTGGAACGTTAACTTTGAGTTGCGCGGCGGCCTGGCGGTACAGCTCGGGCTGGCTGATCTGCTTGGCCACGCCCAGGTAGTCGGGGTGGTCCTTCAGCAGGCCCCAGCGCTTGTGTTGCGTGAGGAACCACATGCCGTCGCTCAAGTACGGGAAGGTCACCGCGCCATCGTTGAAGAACTTCATGCGGTTGGGGCGTCCCAGGTCCTGCCCAGGCCATTCTGGTAGCGGCCCAGGATGCGCTGGTTGATCGCATCCACCGAGGTGTTCACTTAGGCCTTGTCGGCAATCACGTTGGCCATTTTTTGCTTGTTGGCCAGGCTGGCGTCGATCCAGCGGCCGGCCTCCATCACGGCCATGATCACGGCGCGCGCGGTGTTCGGGTTCTTGGCGGCGAACTCGCCGCTGCAGCCCAGCACCTTTTCGGGGTGGTCTTTCCAGATGTCTTGCGTGGTGGCGGCGGTGGTGCCGATGCCGTCGATGATGGCGCGGTGGTTCCAGGGCTCGCCCACGCAAAAGCCGTCCATGTTGCCCACCCGCATATTGGCCACCATCTGCGGCGGCGGCACGGTGATCACCTTGGCCTCGCGCATCGGGTGCACGCCCGCCGCGGCCAGCCAGGAGTACAGCAACTTGAGCCAAGTGCGTGCATGCATGCACCGTCTGGCGTCGGTGGCTCGGGTAGAGTCCCCGCCCCATGGACATCATGACTTTCCTGCTGAACTTCATCCTGCATATTGACAAGCACTTGATCGAGTTCGTCACCCAGTACGGCAACTGGGTTTATGCGCTGTTGTTCGCCATCATCTTCACCGAGACGGGTGTCGTGATCTTCCCCTTCCTGCCGGGCGACTCGCTGTTGTTCGTGGTGGGGGCGCTGTGCGGCTTGGGGCTGATGAACCTGCCGCTGGTGCTGGTGCTGCTGGTCAGCGCAGCCATCCTGGGTAACCAATGCAACTACAGCGTGGGCCGCCACTTCGGGCCGCGCGTGTTCCAGTGGGAGCATTCGCGCTGGTTCAACAAACGGGCCTTTGAACAGGCGCACGACTTTTACGAACGCTACGGCGGGGTGACGCTGATTGCCGCGCGCTTCATGCCCTTCGTGCGCACCTTCGCGCCCTTTGTGGCCGGCGTGGCGCAGATGACGCGGCGCAAGTTCTTGTTCTACGACGTGGTCGGCGCGCTGCTGTGGGTGGGCGGCATCACCATCGCCGGCTACCTGTTCGGCAACCTGCCGTGGGTGAAGGCAAACATGAGCGGCATCATCTGGGCCATGGTGCTGGTGCCCGGGGCGTTGGCGCTGCTGGGCGCGTGGCGCGCCCGCGTGGCCGCAGCGGCTGAACTGCCGAAGTGATACACAAGTGAGACCCCAGTGAGGCACACGCAAGTCGCCATCATCGGTGGCGGCCCGGCCGGCTTGATGTTGGCCATCGAGTTGGGTTGCCGCGGCGTGGCCTGCACGGTGCTGGAAGAAGACGCCCAGTGCCCGGTGCTGCCCAAGGCCAATGCCACCTCGGCACGCACCATGGAGCATTACCGCCGGCGCGGTTTTGCCGATCAGATTCGCGCGCTGGGCTTGCCACCGCAGCACGCGCAAGACGTGGTTTATTGCACCCGCATTGCCGGGCGTGAACTCACCCGCTTTCGCATCCCGTCTTCAGAGCAAGCCGCCAGCCAGGCCGCGCTGGGCGACTACGGCGCGGGCACCTGGCCCACGCCCGAGCTGCCGCACCGCGTGCAGCAGATGTTGATCGAGCCGATCTTGAAGCTGCACGCACAAAGCCACGCCAGCGTGGACGTGCGCTTCGGTGCGCGCGCCGTTGCGCTGCGCGATCTGGGCGATCACACCGAAGTCGACTTCATTGATGTTGAAAACGGCACACCTCAAACGTTGCACGCCGCCTACGTGGTGGGCTGCGACGGTCCGCGCAGCCTGGTGCGCCAGACCATGGGCGTGGTGTACAGCGGCCAGGGCAAGGAACAGCGCGAATTCTTCGGCGGGCAGATGGTGTCGGTGTACTTGCGCGCACCGGGCCTGTACGCCGTGCTGGGCAAACCCAAGGCCTGGCAGTACTGGGCCGTGAACCCGCAGCGGCGCGGCCTGCTTTGCGCCATCAACGGCATCGACACCTTCGTGCTGCTGATTCAGTTGCCGCCCGAAGCCAAGGCCGCCGGGTTGAATGTGCCTGAAGTGATCCAACAAACCTTTGGCATCAGCTTCGAGCATGAGGTGATCGCGCTCACCCCGTGGCACGCTGGCCATGCCCTGGTGGCCGAACGCATGCGCGTGGGCCGCTTGTTCGTGGCCGGCGACGCCGCCCACCTGTTCACGCCCACCGGCGGCATGGGCTACAACACCAGCGTCGATGATGTGGTGAACCTGGGCTGGAAGTTGGCCTTGGTGCTGCAAGGCGTGGCCAGCGACGCGCTGCTTGACAGCTATGACGCAGAGCGGCGCCAGATTGCCCTGCGCAACACCGCGTTTGCCCGCAGCATGGCCGACAGCATCGGCCGCCTGCCGGTGCCGGCCGAAGTGGAAGACGACAGCGCGCCGGGCGAGCAGGCACGCGCCGCGCTGGCCCAGGCATTGGCCACTCATGTGGCGCGCGAATTCAACATCCCCGGCGTGCAGCTTGGCCTGCGCTATGCCGGCAGCGCCATCGTGGCGCAGGAAAGCGGTGCGCCGCTCCCAGATGACCCGAACCACTACGTACCCAGCGGCACGCCCGGCGCGCGCGCGCCGCATGTGGTGGTGGGCAGTGGCGGTGCATCGCTGCTCGACTACTTTGGCCGCGACTTCACGCTGCTGCTGTTCGATGACTCGCCCACCCAGGCCTGGGAGCACGAAGCGCAGCGCCTGCGCCTGAACCTGAAGCTGCTGCATTGGCACAAGCCCGAAGCGCAAGTGCTGTACGGCGGCGGCATCATCCTGATCCGGCCTGACCACCATATCGCCTGGCGCGGCGATGCCAGCGCCGACATTCCCGCCGTGCTGGCCCGCGCCATCGGGGCCGCGCCGCCGGCGCACGAACCCAGGAGCTAGACATGACCACCGAGCCGCAAAGCAAGCGCCCCAACACCACCGCCGTGCATTCGGTGCTGCACTTCGTGTTCACCGTGCCGAGTCTCGACGACGCGCAGCGCTTCTATGAAGCCTTTGGCCTGGATGTGCGCCGCAGCGGTGATCGCCTTGAACTGCGCACCTTCGACCACCCCCACGCCTGGGGCACCCTGGTGCAGGCGCCAGGCCCGAAGAAGCTGCAGTACCTGAGCTTTGGCATCTACCCCGAAGATGAAGCGGTGTTCAAGCAGCGCATTGAGCAAATGGGTCTGGGCATCGCGCCGCACCCCTTGAGCGACGGCGCCGGCCTGTGGCTGCGCGGCCATGAAGGCCTGGCGCTGCAGCTCAAGGTGGCGCCCAAGGTGGCGCCGTCGTTGCGTTCGCGGCCAACGTTGGTGAGCACACCGCCAGGGGCCGGTGCCGCGCCCAAGCGCAGCCAGAGTGGCGTGGTGCGGCCGCGCCGCTTGTCGCACCTGCTGATGTTTTCAGCCGATGTGCTGGGCGGCGTGAAGTTCTACAGCGACGCGCTGGGCCTGAAGTTGTCAGACCACTGCGGCGACATCATCGCCTTCATGCACGGCCCGCATGGCAGCGACCACCACCTCATCGCCTTGGCCAAGTCAACAGGCCCCGGCCTGCACCACAGCAGTTGGGACGTGGGCAGCGTGCACGAAGTGGGCCTGGGCGCCGAGGTCATGCGCGGCAAGGGCTACACGCAAGGCTGGGGCCTGGGGCGGCATGTGCTGGGCAGCAACTACTTCCACTACGTGCGCGACCCCTGGGGCAGCTACGCCGAGTATTCGTTCGACATCGACTTCATTCCGTCAGACCTGGATTGGCCCGCCGCCGACCATGCGCCCGAAGACGGCTTCTACGTCTGGGGCCCCGACGTGCCGGCCGACTTCGTCACCAACTTCGAGCACGCCGCCTGATGGCCCGTGCATGGGCCCGCGCACGCCGCTGCGGGGCCGTGCTTGGCGCGCTGGCCTGCATGGCGCTGGCCACGTGTGTCAGCACTGATGCGGTGATGGTGGATGTGGCCCGTGGCGTGGTGATTCGTGACGTGACCATCGTCGACACGCGCAACGGTTCATTGGCCACGAACCGTGCCGTGGTGATCGACGCCGGGCGCATCGTCGCCCTCCACCCCAATGCAGTGGTGCGTGCCGCGGCCGCGGTGCAGGTGGTCGATGGCCGCGGCCAATACTTGGTGCCCGGCTTCAACGACATGCACACCCATGCACTGGGCAGTGCCGATCAAGCGCCCAGTTATTGGCCGCTGATGCTGGCCAACGGCATCACCGGCGTGCGTGAAATGTCGGGCTCAGAAGCCTTGATCAAGCGCGCGCAAAAACTCAATGCCGACAGCGCGGCGGGCGTGGTCGATGCGCCCGAGGTGCTGCAGATTCCAGGTGACTTGGTCGGCCGCCCCCTGCCGCCTGCCGCCGCCACGGCGCTGGTGCAGCAGCAAAAGGCGCAGGGGGCCAGCTTCATCAAGGTGGTAAATACCAACCGTGAAGGCCTGCTCGCCGTGCTGGGCGAAGCCAAGGCGCAAGGCCTGGGCGTGGCCGGCCATTTGGTGCCGGGCTTGAGCGCGGTGGAGTCCAGCAACGCCGGGTGGCGTGCGATCGAACACTTGGGCGCGGGCTTGGGAATCTTGCTCGACTGTGCGGGTGAAGAAGCCGCGATTCGCGCCGCGGTGATGGGCGGCCAGGGTGCCAGGCCACCGTTCCCGCCCACCTTCGTGCTCAGCCCGATGCTGTACCGCGCGCTCGATGCGCCGTTCTACCAACGCACGCTGGCCAGCTACAGCGCTGACAAATGCGAAGCGGTGGCCCAGGTTTTGGCCAAGAACGACACCTGGCAAGTGCCCACCCTGCTGCGCCTGCGCACCATGCTCAACAGCGCTGACGCCGCCACGCGCAGCGATGCCAACCTGAAGTACGTTGACAAGACGACGCGCGCGCTATGGGAGAACCTCGCCGTGCAATACACGGTGACCGTGCCGGCCGCTGCGGCGGCCACCTTCAGCCATCACTACACCGCGCAGCGCGACATGCTGAAGTTGCTGAAGCGCCAGGGTGTGAAGCTGCTTGCGGGCTCTGACGTGGGCGGCATCTGGGTCATTCCCGGCTTCAGCCTGCAACAAGAATTCCGTGAGCTGGCGGCGGCGGGGCTCACGCCGCTCGAGGTGCTGCAAAGCACCACCCTGAACGCCGCGCAATTCCTGGGCCGCGGTGCCAGCATGGGCACGGTAGAGGTTGGCAAGAACGCCGACCTGGTGCTGCTGCAAGCCAACCCGCTGGCCGATGTGGCCAACCTGGAAAAGATCAGCGGTGTGTTTCTGCACGGCCGCTATCTGCCGCGCGCGGCGCTGGAGCAAGGCAAGGCCGATGTGGCAGCGGCGCTGGAAAGGATGCCGCTGCGGGGCTTGAGTTCGGCGGTGGATGCGGCGCATAGGCATTGAGGGTCGACGCAGCTTGTCGCGCCGGCCGATGGTTCGCGGCCATCCCGCGCAGACACCCGCGTCGACACCCGAATCGGGCCGCTGAATCGGGCAAATGATCCTGCCCGACGTGAATGTGCTGCTGCATGCGGTGAACGCCGATGCCGCGCAACACGACAGTGCCTACGCCGCGCTGCAGGGTGCCTTCGAGCATGGCCCGGTTGCGTTGGCGTGGCCAGCCCTGTTGGGCTTCTTGCACCTGGCCACTCGCCCTGGCATCTTGACTCGGCCCATGGCGGTGACAGACGCACTTGCCGTGCTTCAGGGCTGGCTTGAGCACCCTTCCAGCAGCATCGTTCAACCCTCGGCGCGCCATGCCACGGTGTTGGGGCGCCTGCTGATCGGGGCGGGTCACGGCGGCAGCCTGGTGCCAGATGCTCACCTGGCTGCGCTGGCCATCGAACACCAGGCCACCGTGATCAGCTTCGATCGCGACTTTGCGCGTTTTTCGGGCCTACGCTTCACGCTGCTGAGTTGAGATCAAGCCCGCCGCCAAGCGCATCACCAGCCCCTTGGGTGCCATGGTGAAGCTCATGTCTTCCAGGGCTTCGCCGCCACCCGGTGCCAACACGCTTTCAATGTTGAAGCCGCTGAGCAGCATGCTCATGGCGACCTTCATTTCCAGCAGCGCCAGGTAGCGCCCCGGGCACATGCGCGGGCCGGCGCCGAAGGGCATGGCCACGCGCTTGGCGTTGCTGCCTTTGGCCGTGCCGTCATCCAGCCAGCGCTCGGGCTTGAAGGCCAAGGCTTGCGGGAAATGCTCTTCGCTCATGCTGTCATGCCGGAACACCCCCCACAGCAAGGTGCCGGTGGGCACTTGCACATCGCCCAAGGTGGTGTCGCGCAGGGCTTGCAGGCTGATGAACGGGGCCACCGGTTTGAGGCGCATGGTTTCGCTGATGCAGGCGTCAAGATAGGGCAGGGTGTCCATCATCTCAAGCGTTAACTCACCCGGCCGGCCGGCGGCCGCACCCAGCACGGCATGCGCTTCGTTGCGCGCCCGGGCCAGGCATTCGGGGTGGCGGTGCAGCAGGTGGATCAACCAGGCCAGGGTGTTGGCGGTGGTGTCTTCGCC
The DNA here is from genome assembly GCA_031418595.1 of Burkholderiales bacterium. Lineage (GTDB taxonomy): Bacteria > Pseudomonadota > Gammaproteobacteria > Burkholderiales > Burkholderiaceae_C > Rubrivivax. The sequence continues at coordinate 8,859 of JANOXU010000176.1, read as the reverse complement.
GGCCAGCAGCATGGTCAACACATTGCCGGCCACGTTGGCATCGGTGATGCCGCTTTCTGCTTGCGCGGCCACGATCATGCTTTGCAGCAGGTTGCGCGGGTGCTCGCGCAAGCTTGGTTCACGTTCAAGCTCGGCGCGCGCCAGCGCCACGAAGCGGGCAATCTCGGTGGTGATGACCGCCACGCTGGCATCCAGCACGCGGTCATGCCGGGTCTTGAACCAGCGCCAGGTGGGCAGCAGGCTGAAGGCGCGGCGGAAGATGGCGGGCAGTACTTTGTCCAGGTGCTGCTGGATCACGTCTTCACCGGCTTCAAGGGTGTTGATGTCGGCACCCAGGGCCAGGCCGGCGATGGTGTCCACCGTGTAGCGCATCAGTTCGGGTTGCAGGGCCAGGGCCTGGCCGGCATTTGCCGCACGCAGCCAGCGGTTTTGCAGTCGCTGCGCCACCTTCAGCAGTTGCGGAAAGTACGCGCGGATGTGGCCCGGCGCAAAGCTGGCCATCACCATGCGGCGCTGCGCCGCCCAGGCCGCGCCTTCGGCATTGAACAGCCCTTGGGGCAGGCCCATTTCGGCGCTCAGGGTCTTGGTGGTGGGGTTGCGCCGCCAGCCTTCGGGGCGGTCGCGCAGGGCTTGGGCCAGCAGTTCATGGTCAGCCACCACGAGCATGGTCACGCCCGGGAAGCGCATGCGAAACAGCTTGCCGTGTTGCCGCGCCCAGCCCTCCACGTCTTGGTGCACCCGGCTGCGCGTGAGCTGCAAGGCATTGCCCAGCACCGGCCAGCCCGGCGGGCAGGGCAGGTCGGCGATCTGGCGCAAAGGGGCGGTGGTCGTGGTCGTCATGTGGACTTGGCGGTTAGATGCTTCATTGTGGCGCCCGGCACCCGGCGCGGCGCGCGCACCTCGAAGTGCAGTTCCTGCACCAGTTGGCCTTCAGCGCCAAGCAGTTTGAGGCTGTGGCGGCCGGGTTGCGGCGCCCAGGGCAGGCGCGTGCCGCTGCCCAGGCGGCGGCCATTCAAGACCCAGGTGCCGCTCTCGCCGCTGAAGACGATGCGCTGCACCGCGGCGGGCATGTCGGGGTCGAGCGCAAAGACGCTGCCGGGGCGGGGGTTGGTGATGGCGATGGGGTCGGTGGCGGCGGCACTGTTCGCCGCAGCACTGCGCCAGGTGCCGGCGATGAACAGCTCGTCGCGCGCCGGCTCGCGGCCGTTGGCGTTGCGCACGCGCTGGCGCTCCACGCCCGCGGGCCAGGCCGGCGCGCGCGAAGGCTGAGCTTGATGCAGATGTCGCACCATGGCCTGCCAGACGGGCGCGGCGCCGCTGACGCCGCTCACGCCGTGCATGGGCTCGCCGTCGGCATTGCCGACCCACACGCCCACCGTGTAGCGCTCGGTGTAGCCGATGCACCAGTTGTCGCGCATGTCCTTCGAGGTGCCGGTTTTCACCGCCGCATGGCCGCTGCTGGCCAGCACGCTATCGAGCCCGAAGCCCAGGGCGCGGGCGTTGTTGTCGGCCAGGATGTCGCTGGTCAAGGCCACCGCGGCGGCAGAAGCCACGCGCGTTTTCGGCGCCGTGCCAACGGCCGCAAAGCGCCCGCCATTGGCCAGGCTGCGGTAGGCGTTGGTCAAGTCGAGCAGCGTCACCTCGGCGCCGCCCAGGGCCAGGGCCTGGCCATAGTGGGCGGCGGGTTGCGCCAGCTTCAGGCCGTGGGCGTTCAGGCGCTCGTGCACCGCTTCCATGCCCAGCAGGGCGGCCACGCGCACCGCCGGCACGTTCAGGCTGGCGCCCAGCGCGGCGCGGGCACTGACCCAACCCTTGAATTGGCGGTCGTAGTTCTGCGGCAGGTACAGCCCGGCGCTGGTGCCCACCTGCGTGGGCGAATCGTCGAGCAGGCTGGCCGGGGTGATGAGCCGCTGCTCGAAGGCCAGGGTGTAGATGAAGGGCTTGAGCGTGGAGCCGGGCAGGCGGCGCGCGAGCACGCCGTCCACCGCCGCGGCGTCGCTCAACTCGCCGCTGGAACCCACCCAGGCCAGCACCTCGCCGCTGGCGTTGTCCAGCACCAGCACCGCGCCGTCTTGCACATTGCGCCCGGCCAGCTCGGTTAACTGTTGATGCAAGGCGCGGGCGGCCACGCGCTGGGTGGTGGCGTCGAGCGTGGTGCTTGCCTGCTGCCCCCGAGTGGCCAGCCAGTGGCGGGCGAAGTGTGGTGCCAGCGCCGGGCCGAGCAGGGCCCCGGGCCGGCGCGTCAGCGCATTGGCGGTGAAGGTCTGCACGCCTGTGCACGCGCGTGTTTGGGCGCGCAGCACCGCGCAGGCGCGCTGCGCCACGGTGTCGGCCGGGGCATTGGGCGCGCGCGCCAGGGCGGCGATGACGGCGGCCTCTTGCGCATCCAGGCCGCTGGCATGCTTGCCGAACAGCGTTTGCGCCATGGCGTTCACGCCCACCAACTCGCCGCGCAGCGGCACCTGGTTCAGGTAGGCCTCCAGGATCTGGCTCTTGCTCCAGCGCTGCTCCAGTTGCAACGCCAGCGTGGCCTGGCCGATCTTCTGCGCCACGCTGCGCCCGGCGCCGGGGCGGGCCAGGTCGGCGTCGAGCAAGCCGGCCAGTTGCATGGTCAGGGTGGAGGCGCCGCGCGTGCGCGTGTTCCACAGGTTGGCGAATGCGCTGCGCGCCGCGGCGGCCCAGTCCACGCCGCTGTGCTGCCAGAAGCGCTGGTCTTCGCTGAGCACGATGGCCTGCAACAGCGCCGGCGACATCTCGTCCAGCGCCAGCCACGGCCCGCGGCGCACGTTGGCATCCAGGCGCAGGGTTTGAAGCGGCTGGCCATGGCGGTCTTGCAGGGTGATGTCTGACGGGCGATGCGCGCGGCGCACCTCGTCAAAACTGGGCACGGCGCAGGCGCTGCTTGCTGCCAGTGCCAGCAGGCTGGAGACTAACCATCGAATCAAGGCAACACCTCGATCGCCGCGTTGGGCAGCGCACCCTGGCGCTCGGGCGCGTACATCGCTTCCACCCGCGTGGGCGGCAGCGCAAAGCGCCCGGCCGTGTTCAGGCGCAGGGTGTATTCGAGAACATGCTTGCCGCGCGGCAGGAATTCGTAGTAGCTGCGAAAGGCCTCGAAGCTGCGTTCCTGGAACGTTGGCCAGGCCTGGTTCGACCGCTTCTCGCCGCGGCTGGCGATGGTGGATTCACCGCCCAGGCCGCTGCCCAGCACCACCGCGCCGGCGGGCACCGGGTCGCTCACCACGACCCAGTTCATGTCGGCGCCGGCGTCGATTTCCAGGCGCACGCGCAGCACATCACCCCGGCTCCACTGGCTGGCGACCTTGCGCTCGACGACCACCACCGTGCGGCTGATCCAGTAACCCGCGCGCAGGGGTGTTTGCAGCGGCACGGCGGCCAGCGCCTGCACCGTGACCCAGGGTTTGCCGCTGCCTTCATGGCTGACCTGCAGCGCGCCCGTGTTCCACGGCAAAGCGGGCAGCGCGCCGCCTTCGGGTTGGGTTGACCAATCAAGTTGGCTGTTGACGCTGCCCAGTGCCGCCCGGGTGATGCCCGCCACCGGCACCGATTCGAACGCGGCGCTGAACTTGCGCAGTGCCAACGTGCCCCACAGGTTGCCGGTGGTGGTGGACCAGGCGCCGCCTTGCTGGCGCGCCAAGTGGCCCTGCACCAGGCGCGGCAGGTCGGGCTTCCACTGTTCATCGCCGAGCAGGGTCAGGATCAGCCGCGCCGCGTTGCCGTCGGCGCTGTCCATCAGCCACCACCAGGCGTCATCGGTCTCGTTGCTGAACTTCAGCGTCGTGCCCGACACATTCAGCCGTGCGCGCAGCAGGGCCAGTGCTTCGGCCAGGCGGGTGGCCTGCTGCGGCACGCCGTCCATGCGCTTGAGCAGGCCCGTCCAATCCAGCAGCGTGGCGGTGGGCCACAGGGTGGGGGTGAGGTGGATCGAATCGAGCATGGCCGCGCGCGCCTTGCCGTGCCGCGCCAGGGCTTCAATGGCGGCGAGCTTGCGCGCATCCAGGTCAGCGCGCGGCGCCCAGAAGCGGCGCTCGATGCGGCCTTCAACGAATGCGGCGAGGCCGCCCAACATGGCTTGCAACGACGGTGTGGGAATCTCGACGCCGGCCTCGTGCGCCGCGGCCAGCACGTAGGCGGTGAGGCGGTCGCTGCCCTGCGCCGCGGCGGCGTTGCCGGTGGGGAAGTAGCTGGCCAGGCCGTCGGCGTCGAGGTAGCTCGGTAACTCCTTGGTGACCGCTGACCAACGTTTCACATCAGCCAGCCCCAGCGCCACCGAGGTTTTCTGCTCCAAGCAGCTGTAGGGGTAGGTCTCGAAGAAGCGCTGCACGCCTGGCAGCGCCGTGGCCAGCCTGGCCTGCACTGAAACGCGCAGGCTGGCCGAGCCCGGCACGGCATCGGCCGGCACGGCGGTGGTGATGTTCTGCGCGGCGTCGAGCGCGCGCACGCTGGCCTGCACCACGCGCGGCGGCACGGCGGGGCTGACGATCTGGGTGAACCTGAGCTGGTCTTTGGCCTGGCCCGGCACTTCATCGGCCGTGGCCTGCCAGGTGATGCTGAAGGCGCTGGCGGGCACGGTCACGCTCCAGCCCAGTTCGCGCGCCGCGCCGGCGGCCAAGGTGATGTCTTGCGCCGGCAGCGCCAACACGGCGCGGTCGATGGCCGGCGTGGCGGCGGCAAAGCCCGGCTCACTGTTGACCGTGCCTTGCAGGCCCACACGCAACTTCATCTCGCGCGCGGTGGTGTTGCGCGCGGTGAATTGGGCCGTGAAACGGTCGCCCTGGCGCACCAAGGGTGGCAGGCCGCTGAGCAGTTGCAGGTCCTGGCTGACGCGGATGCTGGCCGCGCCGGTGCCGAACTGCTGCGCACCGGCATCGGCCACCGCCACCAGCTTGAAGCGGGTGAGTGAATCGTTCAGCGGCACTTCCAGCACGGCCTCGCCACGGGCGTCGAGCGTGACCACGGGGCGCCACAGCAGCAGCGTGTCAAACAGCTCGCGGGTGGGCCGGCGCCCACCGCCGCCGCCGGCGGCAACCGCCTTGCGGCCGAAGTGGCGCCGGCCGACGATTTCACTGTGCGCGGTGCTGGTTTCCACGCCCCAGGCGCGTGGCTGCATCAAGCCGTTCAGCAAGTCCCATGAAACGTTAGGGCTCAGCGCCAGCAGGCCTTCGTCGACCGCGGCAAACGCCACCTGCGCGTCGACCACCGGCTGGCCGCCATGGCTGACCTTGATGCGCACGCTGGCCTTGTCGCGCACGCCGTACTGTTCCTTGTCGGGTGTGACGCTGACCTGCAGCTCATGCGCCGCCAGGCCCACCAAGAGCCGCGCCGCGCCGAACTTGTGCGCCGGGCGTGCCAGGTCGGCCATGGCCGTGGGCGGCTGGTAGTGCGGGCCTTCGTCGCGCCGCGCCTGCCACCAGTCGAGCGGGGTCTTCCAGCCCCAATCGAAGAAGCTGCGCCACGGCACGTCGCGCACGCGGCCGCGCAGGGCGAGCACGCTCACGTAGACATTCGGGCCCCAGCTCTTTTCGATCTTCAGCTCGATGGTCGGGTCGTCACCGCGCAGCGTGAGCACGCGGGTGGCGACGACGCCTTCACGCTCCACGCTGAGCAGCACCGTGGCTGCGCGGAACGGCATGCGCACTTGCAGCCGGGCGGTGTCGCCGGGCTGGTACTGCTTCTTTTCAGGCAGCAGGTCGATGCGGTCGTCGTTGTCCTGTGCAAACCAAAGTTCACCGCTGCGCGTGACCCACAGGCTGGCCGCCGCTTCAGCGGCGCGGCCCTGTGCATCGGCACCGCTGGCCACCAGTTCCACCTGGCCGGCGCGCTGCAAGTCCAGGTCACATTCAAGCTGGCCGCGGCTGTCGCTGAGGCCGCTGCACAGCACCCCCAGGTCGACCACCTGGCTGCTGTCGTCATACGCATACAGGCCGCCGACCATGCGCTTGCGAAAGCTGTTGCGCACCTGGTGGCGAGCGCGCAGTTCGACCTTCTGGTTGACCAGCGGCTTGCCGGCGGTGCTGAGCGCCACCACCTGCACGCGCTGGCGCGCACCGCGCGTGCTGGCCCAGCCCTGGGTGCGCAGGCCCAGCACCACCTCGCTGGGCCAGAGTTCGATGCGCGTGGCGGTGGTTTTCACCTCGCCGTTCGGGTCGGTGTGGTTCACTTCGGTCTGCAAGACGCTGGGCCGCTTGATGGCGGGCAGGTCTTTGAGCACCAGGCTGGCCGCACCTTGCGCGTCGGTCTTGGCGGCGATCTTGTCGGCCACCAAACGCGCGTCGTCGCTCGACTCGTCCTCACTGGCTGTGGGTTGTTGAGTGAGATCAAGCCGCGGCGCGTCGAAGCGGTATTCCTCGTAGCCGGCAAAGTTGACGGCGCGCTCGCGCAGCATGGCGCTGGCCTGCACGCTCGCCCCGGCCACCGGCCCGCCGGCCATGTAGTTGAGTTGCAATTGCAGCGCCAGCTCACGCGGCGCGGTGGGAATGGCCTTGGGTGCAGACAAGCGTGCGTCGATTAACGGAACGCGAAACTCTTCAACCCGGAACTCGCCGCTTGGCTGGCTGAAGGCCTCGCGCCCGGCGCGGGCGGGGCGTTCCAGCTCGATGCGGTACTGGCCCAGCTTCGCGCCCGCCGGCACCTCGAAGTGCGTGCTGGCCTGGCGCGCCCCTTGCCACGCCAAGGGCAGGAAGCTTTCTTGCCCGCTGCCGCTGTGCACGATGCGCGCGCGCGTGGGCAGGTCTTCGGGTTTGGGCAGGCTCAGGCCCGCGGTGGTTTCAGTGCGCGCGAAGTGCTTCATGGCCACGGTTTCACCGGCGCGCACCAGGTTGCGGTCGAGCACGGTGTGGGTGCGCAAGTCAGGTTGCGGGCCCAGGCTGGTGTTGAAGTTGAAGCGCCACGGCTCGATGCCTTTTTGCCAACTGCTCAGCACGAAAGACACATCGGCGCGGCCCTGCTCATCGGTCTTGCGCGCGCTGACGAACAAGGTGTCGTCATCACCACAGGCGGCGCTGCGCAGCGGCAGGGCTTCGTTCATGCGCGCCAGGCCAGTGGCGTCGGTCGTGCCGCTCCACAGCGCGCGCCCGGCGCAATCGTTGATCGCCACCTGCGCGCCGGCCACGGGGCGGGCGCGGTCCAGCGTGGTCACCCAGACCACGGCGTTTTCGCGCCCGCGCTTGACGTGCACGCCCAGGTTGGTGACGAGTGCGGCGCTGCGCACGTACAGCGGCGCGGGCTTGGCCAGCAGCGCCGCACCCAGGCGGGGGGATTCGATTTCCACCACATGCAGCCCCGGCTCGGGCAGCGGCACGCCCACCACTTCGAGCGCGCGCTTGGCCGCGCCATCGAGCTGCGGCAAATCAAGTTTGCGCGCCGCGTCTTGCGCACTGAAGGCTGAAGCCTCGCGCGCTTCGAGCTTGTCGTCCAGCTCACGCAGCTTGGTCAACCAGCGCGCCATGCCGGGGTCGTCCAGCACGCGCAGCACCCGCACCGCGCCGCGCGCCACTTCGCCCTGCACATGGCGCAGCGTGAGCGGCAGCATGGCGCCGGCGTTGAGTTCGATGATGCCGAAGGCGCTGTTGGCAAACTTGGCCAACGGCGGCGCTTCGCCGCTGCGCACGGCCAGCGGGAACTGCGCGGCGTTGGCTAACCTGCGGCCGGTGTGATCCACCAAATCAGGCGGTACCTCAAGCTGGAAGCCCGCGTTCTCGGCCTGCACCGGCGCGAACTGCACGCTGCTCACTTCGGGGCTGGCGTCGTCGGCATCAAACCTCGGCTTCAGGGCGTCGCCGCGCAGGGGCCGCAGCACCAGCTTGGCGGCCAGCGCACGCGGCACGGCTGAGCTGAAGTTCACCGTGAACGGCAGCATCGGCAGGCACGGCGCAGCGGCGCGCTCGCGCTGGCAATGGAACTCGGCCGTGAAGCGCTTGCGCACGACAAAGCTGTAGCGCTGCTCGGTGCTCGTCAGCACCTCGGGCTGGCTGGCCGCGGCAATGCCCTGGCCCCACACCAGCCGCACCTTGGCCTCGTTGGGCAGCGGGCGTTCGCAGGCCAGCAGCAGCACCCGCGTCTGGCGCGCGCTCAAGCGGCGCGCCTTGATGACCTCGTCGCGCGGCGCGCCGGTGATGATGCGAACCGGCACCCGGTCACCCAGCCCTTCGATCTGGCACCAGGCGTGGCGCAACACACTTTGCGCTTGCGCCGCGCCGTTCAGTTCGAGCACGAAGGCCTGGTCTTCCTCGATCTGCGCACCAGCAAACGGCCGGGTTGACAGGACAGCCGGCCCAGCGGTGGAAAAGCTGGCCTCGCGCGCGCCTTCCAGGTTGCCTTGCAGCGGCTTCCAGTCGGCGCGCAGGCTGACGCGGCAGCGCACGCCGGGGCCCAGCGGGTCGCGGAAGTCGTGCACCCAGGTGCGCTCGTCTTCCCAGCGCGCGCTGGCCGGCGGCGTGGCGCCGCTGCAGCTCACCTCGAACGGTGCTGGCGCAGCGGCCTGGCCCAGCGCCACCACGTCGGTGCTGAAGCGGGCGCTGATCTGCTGCACGCGCGGGCTTTCACCGCGCGGGCTGAGCGTGACGGTGAAGGCTTGGGCGGCGCTGGGGATCAGGCCGAAGCCCAGGCCGATGAACAGGCACAGCGCGCGCAGCAAGGCGGTCATGGCAGTGGGGTCACGGCGCTTCGCGCGACCCGCTACGCAAGAAAGAACCCGGACCAAGCGAACGCCGCGGAACCGGCTCTGCCGGGCCGCTGGCGTGCCTTGCAGGCCGCATGGCCGCGAGACGCGGCCATTCCTCGGCCCGTCCAAGCCGACGCAGGTCGGCTTGGAGCCGCGGGCCTCGGCCCCCTTGAGGG